>JBEAQQ010000274.1:0-2906 GCA_041163785.1 Pseudomonadota bacterium | reverse complement strand
GAGTGCTGGTTGATAAAGCCTGCGCGCAAAGGGTTGATGTCGTGCAATGGTTTAAATTCGCTGTGTTTGTCCCACCAGCGCGAGGCGAGGGCTTCAAACTTGGCGATTTCGGCGTGGTCGACGTTGCTGTTGGCGTTGGCGCTGAATTCCATCGTGTTGTCCTGTCCAAAAATATGACGTGCATTATACATAGACTGGGGTGCTAACTCACCTGAAGATGATCGCTTTGTGTCAAGCCTGCAGCGGTTTTATTTGTTCTACGTAAGTGTTAGTCATTTGGGTTGTTTGTGGGGTATAATCGGCCCTTTAGATTGTCGCGAGAACAGGGTTTCTGGCATCAACAAAAAAACGCATAACGTAGACATAGCGTAGACAATAAAAGGATCCAACACTGTCATGGGTGAAATTGCCAATCAAGTGCTTTCCGTCAACATCGAAGACGAACTAAAACAATCCTACCTCGATTACGCCATGAGCGTTATCGTCGGCCGTGCGCTGCCAGACGTGCGCGATGGGCTCAAGCCCGTTCATAGGCGTGTGCTTTTCGCGATGAGCGTGTTGGGTAACGATTGGAATAAAGCGTACAAGAAATCAGCCCGTGTGGTGGGCGACGTGATCGGTAAGTACCACCCTCACGGTGACTCGGCGGTGTACGATACCATCGTGCGTATGGCACAGCCTTTCTCGCTGCGTTATATGCTGGTAGACGGTCAGGGTAACTTCGGCTCTATCGATGGTGACTCGGCGGCGGCGATGCGTTATACCGAAATTCGCATGAAAAAGATCGCCCATGAACTGTTGGCGGATCTCGATAAAGAAACCGTTGACTACGTTCCTAACTACGACGGCGAAGAGCTAATTCCCGATGTGCTACCTACGAAGGTACCCAACCTGCTGATCAATGGTAGCTCGGGTATCGCGGTGGGTATGGCAACCAACATTCCGCCCCACAACTTGAATGAAGTCATCGACGCGTGCTTGGCGCTGATTGATGACGAAGACATCGATATCGATGGCTTGATGCAGTTTATCCCCGGCCCAGATTTCCCCACGGCGGCGATCATTAATGGTCGCTCCGGTATTGTTCAGGCCTACCGTACGGGCCGCGGCCGCATTTATGTGCGCGCGAAGGCCGAGGTCATCAGCAATGAGAAATCGGGCAAAGACACCATTATTATCACCGAGATTCCCTATCAGGTTAACAAGGCGCGTTTGATCGAAAAAATCGCCGAGTTGGTGAAAGAGAAGAAAATTGAGGGTATTACCGAATTGCGCGACGAGTCTGATAAAGACGGTTTGCGCATTGTGATAGAGCTGCGCCGCGATGTGATGGGTGAGGCTATTCTGAATAACCTCTACGCCCAGACGCAATTGCAGACAGTGTTTGGTATCAATATGGTGGCGCTGGTTAACGGTCGTCCCCAGGTGCTTAACCTTAAGCAGGTGCTCGAAGCGTTTGTCAGCCACCGCCGCGAAGTGGTGACCCGCCGCACGGTCTATTTGCTGTGTAAGGCACGCGAGCGCGGCCACGTCTTAGAAGGTTTAGCGATAGCGCTGGCCAATATCGATCCCGTTATCGAGATGATCAAGACCTCACCAAGCGCGGCGGATGCTAAAGAAAAGCTGTTGGCTCAGAAGTGGGATGCCACGGCAGTATTGCCAATGCTAGAACGCGCAGGTGAGCAGGCGTGTCGCCCAGAAGATTTGGACCCCATGTTCGGTATGCACGACGGCAACTACCACCTGTCGCCCGTGCAAGCTCAGGCTATCCTGGATTTGCGTTTGCACCGCCTGACCGGCCTTGAGCACGAAAAACTGATCAATGAGTACAAGGAGCGTCTTGAAGAGATTGCTGAGTACTTGTATATCCTGTCAGATCCCAATCGCTTGATGGAGGTCATCCGTGAAGAGTTGGTGAAGATTAAAGAAGATTTTGGCGATCAACGCCGCACTGAAATTATCGAATCGACGATGGATTTGACCGATGAAGACTTCATCAGCGTTGAAGATCGTGTCGTGACTATCTCTCACCAAGGCTATGCCAAAACACAGCCTTTGGCGGATTATCAAGCCCAGCGCCGTGGCGGTATGGGTAAGTCGGCGACGGCAGTCAAAGATGAAGATCACATTGAGCATCTGTTGGTGGCTTCAACCCACGATACCATTTTGTGCTTTACCAACGAAGGTAAGGTGTACTGGTTGCGGGTGTTCCATATTCCCTTGGCTGGCCGCCAGTCGCGCGGTCGTCCGATTGTGAATTTGTTACCGCTGAGCGAGGGCGAGCGCATTACGTCAATTTTGCGCGTCAATGAATACCTCGATGATCACTTTGTCTTCATGGCGACCTCTAATGGTACGGTGAAGAAAACCGCCTTGACTGATTTCTCTCGTCCGCGCAGCGTGGGTTTGCGTGCGGTTGAGTTGGATGAGGGCGACCACTTAGTTGGCACGGCGATCACTAACGGTGAGAATGACGTGATGCTGTTTGCCAGCAACGGTAAAGTGATTCGCTTCAAAGAGGGCGATGTACGAGCCATGGGTCGAACTGCTCGCGGTGTGCGCGGTATTCGCCTGGCTGATAATGCCAAGGTTATTTCATTGATCATTCCCGCTGAAGGCCACCAGGTGTTGGTGGCCTCGGTCAATGGCTACGGTAAGCGAACCGCTATTGAGGACTTCCCCGTTTATGGCCGTGGAGGTCAGGGCGTGATTGGTATTCAAGCGAGCGAGCGCAACGGAGATATCGTCGGCGCTGTTCAGGTAAATGACAACGAAGAGATGATGCTTATTTCTAACCAGGGAACGTTGGTGCGAAGCAAGGTGTCTGAGGTGTCAGTGCTGGGTCGTAATACCCAAGGTGTACGTTTGATTCGCCTGCGCAACGAGGAGCAGTTGACCGGTCTTGA
>JBEAQQ010000273.1:0-2690 GCA_041163785.1 Pseudomonadota bacterium | reverse complement strand
GTTCTGCCTTCGCGATGACAGAGCCTCAAGTGGCCAGTAGTGACGCGACAAACGTGCAACTGCAAATCGACCGCGATGGTGACGGTTGGCGCTTAAATGGTCGCAAGTGGTTCATCTCGGGCGCGATGTACGAACGCTGCAAAGTGTTTATTGTCATGGGTAAAAACGATCCCGATAACCCCGCCCGTCATTTACAGCAAAGCCAAATTCTCGTTCCGCGCAACACACCGGGCATTACCATCGTGCGCCCCATGACGACCTTTGGTTACGTTGATCCACCGTTTGGCCACGCCGAAGTTGTGTTCGACAACGTTTGGGTGCCGGATGACCATATGATTTTGGGTGCAGGGCGAGGATTTGAAATCGCCCAAGGCCGATTGGGCCCCGGTCGTATGCACCACTGCATGCGCTTGGTAGGTGCCGGCCAGCGATCCCTTGAGTTGGCGTGTCAACGCGTGTCGCAGCGGCAAGTGTTTGGACAAGAAATGAAGCGCAACCAAAGTGTCCGCGAATCGATAGCGACGAGCTTCGCCGACTTAGAAATGGCACGCCTCATGGTATACCGCGCCGCACAAGCCATGGACAGTCAGGGCATAAAGGCCTCTATCGATCTAATATCTGCCACCAAGGCACGTGTCCCTGCCATGATCCAAGAGATTGTCGATCGCTGCATGCAACTACATGGCGCCGGTGGTTTCAGTGACGATTTTCCCATGGCGGAAGCGTTTAGCTATGCGCGTTGGTGTCGCATGGCCGACGGCCCCGATGAGGTGCATTTGATGTCGCTGGGTAAGTTAGTCATTGAAAAATATCAGCATCGATAAACGGGCAAGTCAGACATCCTGTCTGAGCGCGCGCTGTCGTCTCATTGCGAATTCGGCTGCTTGAGGTTCAGCGTCACCCACAGCTGTGGGTGATATTGCTTAGCAATCGTCACAAGTAATAAGAGATGTTGCTATTGCAACGTTTGTAGGCGCCGTCTCACAGAGTCGGCGATAGGGCGAAAAGATCGGGCTGAAAAACGTCTGGACGCTAGTTTGAGCTTGCTCAAAGTTAGCTTGCTAACTTTGTATTAGTATTTCCTTATATTCAATAAGGAGGTCGTGATGACTATCGAGCGCGTTGTGTTTGCCTTTGCAGGATTTATGGTGATGTTGAGCCTAGGGCTTGGAGTGGAAGCGAGCCCCATCTTTCATAATGGCTTGTGGCTTTGGCTCACGGCCTTTGTTGGTGCGAACCTATTCCAATATGCTTTCAGCGGTTTTTGCCCGCTTGCTATCGTTTTAAAAGCCATGGGGGTGAGATCCGCCGCGCAGTAAGTGTTGTCTCGTTTAAGCCACGAACGCTGCGCGTTCGCGTCCCACAGTTGTGGGTGACATTGCGCAGCAATCGTCACAAAAAAGCCCTGTAAAAACAGGGCTTCGTCGAGACTACATATTGGGATAGTTCGGACCACCGGATCCTTCGGGTGTGACCCACACAATATTCTGGGCGGGGTCTTTGATATCACACGTTTTGCAGTGTACGCAGTTCTGCGCGTTGATTTGGAAGCGTTTATTGCCGCCTTCTTCTTCAACGATCTCATAAACGCCGGCCGGGCAGTAACGCTGGGCGGGTTCATCGAACATCGGTAAGTTTTGCGCCAGTGGAATGTCTGCATCTTTCAGCTGCAGGTGGCATGGCTGGTCTTCTTCGTGGTTGGTATTCGACAAGAATACAGATGACAGACGATCGAAGCTGATCACCCCGTCGGGTTTGGGGTAGTTGATCTTCTTGCATTCACTAGCCGGTTTCAGTGTGGCGTGGTCTGGGGTTGGATCGCTCAGGGTCCAAGGTAGCTTGCCGTTGAAAATGTTGATATCGATAAAGGCGTAGGCTGAACCAAGAATATTGCCAAACTTGTGCTGTGCGGGGCCAAAGTTGCGCTGTGCGTAAAGCTCTTTATAGGCCCAGCTAGCTTGGAAGGCGTCATCGTAAGCCAGTTCAGCACCCTCAGCACCGTTTGCCAGCGCGGCAGCCAGTACCTCGGCGGCGACCATGCCCGATTTCATAGCTGTATGGCTGCCTTTGATTTTGGCGAAGTTCAAAGTGCCAGCGTCACAGCCAATCAGCATGCCGCCGGGGAAGGACATCTTAGGCAATGATTGAATGCCGCCTTTAGCGATAGCACGCGCGCCATAAGAAATGCGCTTGCCGCCCTCAAGATACTTTTTAACAGCGGGGTGTTGCTTGTAGCGCTGGAACTCTTCAAAGGGGCTAACGTGCGGGTTGCTGTAACCCAGGTCAGTGATCAAACCCAATGCCACTTGATTGTCTTCAATGTGGTAAAGGAAAGAACCGCCCGCCGAGCCACTTTCCGTGAGCGGCCAGCCCGCGGTGTGCATGACTAATCCCTGCTCGTGCTTGTCTGCAGGAATTTCCCACAGTTCCTTGATGCCGATGCCGTAGTGTTGAGCTTCTTTGCCGTCGCGCAGGTTGAACTGGTCCATCAACTGCTTGCCGAGGTGGCCGCGGCAACCTTCAGCGAACAGGGTGTATTTGGCGCGAAGTTCCATACCGGGCATGAAGTTGGCGGTAGGTTGACCGTCGTGGCCAACACCCATGTCGCCGGTAGCAATACCCGCGACGCGACCATCTTCCGTATAAAGAATCTCTGCCGCGGCAAAACCGGGATAGATTTCAGCACCCAA
>JBEAQQ010000272.1:0-7805 GCA_041163785.1 Pseudomonadota bacterium | reverse complement strand
GCACATTTGACGACTTCCAGGCCCAGTCAGCGCGTGAAGTTGACGGTTTGTTTGTGATGGTATTGAACAACGTGGGTGAAATGTCCAGTAAAGGTCTTGAGGTAAATGTGCGTGCTCTGCTGTCAGAAAATTGGATGTTGACCGGCGGTTTTGCTTACACCAAGGCTAACATCGAGTCATTTGTTGGCGCGCAATGTTGGGCGGGCCAATCGGCTGCTCAGGGTTGTATTGACGGTTTGCAAGATCTTTCCGGTAAAGAAATGTCTAACTCACCTGACCTGAAAGGTTCGTTTTCCTTGGAATACAACAAAGTGATTGCCGATACCAATCTGGAGTTCTTCTCTAGCTTGGCTTATCAATGGCAGAGCGAAATGTTTTATGACCTAAAAGGTGATCCTGAATCAACTCAGGGTGCCTATGGTTTGGCCAACTTGAATGTGGGTGTGGCCGATTTAGATGACAAATATCGCGTGACCTTCTTTGTGAATAACCTCACTGACCAATACTACAGTTCTGGCTACTCAAATTTCAGAAACTTCTTAGGTAATGGTAATGAAGCGTTAATGCACTATGTGTCACGTGGTGCCGATCGCTACATGGGTGTCCGCTTACGCTACAACTTCTAATTTGCGTCACGGAGAGAGACGATGAAAAAGTTTCTGAATGTTTTTACTGCCATCACCCTTGTGGTGATGGCTCTCTCGGCCATAGCGGCTGAAGAGAAGAAAAAAGAAATCAGTTTATTTGCGACCCCACAAATCGATTATGCAGCTTCCGATCCTGTGTTAGGTTGGGTCGATTCACGTAACATGCAATCGCTTAATGGTGAGTGGAGTTTTATTGTAGACCCTATGCTAGCGGGTGGTCCTGGTGGGTTTATGAACTACCTCAGTGGCATTCGCAACGATGACGGCATGACATTGGTCGAGTACGATTTTGACACAGCCGACAAAGTGCGTGTTCCTGGCGATTTTAATTCGCAGCAGGAACGTTTGTTTTTCTACCAGGGTGTTGTTTGGTATCAAAAAACGGTCACCAAGCCAGCATTAAAGGCTGATGAGCGTTTGCACTTATGGTTTGGCGGTGCCAACTTTACCACGCAAGTGTTTATTAACGGTGAGCCCGTTGGTCAACACGTTGGTGGTTATGTCCCTTTCTCATTTGATGTGACCGACGCCCTACGCGACGGTGAAAATAACCTTATCGTACGTGTTAACAACAAGTTGGACACTGAATCTGTACCTACTTACCGCACAGATTGGTGGCCCTATGGCGGTCTCACACGCGATGTTGCATTAATCAAAACGCCCAAAGCGTTTGTTCGCAATGCCAAAGTCCGCTTGGCCAAAGGCAGTTATGAAGCGATTGATATCGACGTAGAAACCCATGGTTTAGCGGGTAAAACTGTCAAGGTGTCGATTCCAAAACTTGGTGTTAAGCAAACAGCCAAAGTGAATCAGGAGGGTTTAGCCACACTGCGAGTCAATGCGAAACCAGCCCTGTGGTCACCCGAAAGTCCCACACTCTATGATGTTGAAATTCGTGGTGGAAACGATGCGATTGCTGACAAAATTGGCTTCCGTCATATTGAAGTCAAAGATCAAACCATTTATTTGAATAGTCAGCCCATCAAGTTCAAAGGTATTTCGACCCACGAAGAGCCGATTGGTGAAGCGGGTGCAGCCTACAGTCAGGCCCATGTCGAAGGTTTGATCAATGAAGCTAAGGCGTTGGGTGTTAACTTTATCCGTGCAGCGCATTACCCCTATTCTCGACACATGGCCAAAGTGGCTGATCGTTTAGGTGTGATGTTGTGGGAAGAAGTCCCCGTGTACTGGAATATCTCGTGGGAAAATCCCCAGACACTGGCCGTAGCGCGTGATCAAATGGCCCGTTTGGTTCAGCGTGACTGGAACAGAGCTTCTGTGGTGGTTTGGTCTGTGGCCAACGAAACGCCATATTCAGAGCCCCGCATGAAGTTCTTAGGAACGTTGATCGATGATACCCGTCAATCAGATGATTCACGATTGGTGAGTGCGGCCCTGCTAGGGGGTATTGATTCCTTTGGCAAAGTGGCTAAACATATCGCAGCTAAAGGCCTCGTGGACAGTGACACCTCAGCCGAGGCAAAAGCGAAATTTAAAGCGTATTTGGATCGTCAAGAAGGTGATATCCCTAGTGCTACTGATCACTACAATCATGTGATTAGCGATCCCTTGGGAGAGATTACCGACATTGTGTCTTACAACGAATATTTTGGTTGGTATTATTCAGGCATGATGAACCGTATGCTCGATGTAAGCCAGGCAGATGTGCGTCCCCTCATGTTCAAGCATATGGCGGATATGAGTATTTCGTCAGTGTTCGACAAGCCCATTCATATCTCTGAATTCGGAGCGGGGGCAAAAGCAGGAAATAAGGGTGGTAAAGCAAATATTTGGACCGAGGAGTATCAGGCCAATGTTTATCGTGCGCAAACCCAAATGCTGGCCAACAGCCCACAAGTGCAGGGTATGACACCATGGATCTTAAAGGATTTCCGAGCCATGTTGCGTGCTTTGAGCGGTGTACAAGATTATTACAACCGTAAAGGTTTAATCGATGAAAATGGTCAACGTAAGCAAGCATATTATGTGTTGCAGGATTTCTATAAAAACAACTGGGATTAAATATGAAGGTTGAAATCGTTAAAGCAGAACGACTGTACCTTAAGGTGGCCGATCAGGTGGCTTCACTCATACGTAAGGGTGAGTTGAAAAAAAACGAGCGACTACCTTCAGAGCGTGATTTGGCCGAGATGTTCGGTGTCAGTCGACCCACAATTCGGGAGGCGATGATTGCACTGGAAATATCTGGCATGGTCGATATTCGCTCAGGTTCAGGCGTGTATGTTAAAGCGGTTGGCAACCCCATGAGTATTCTCAGTGACGCAGCGGGTCCAATTGAAATCCTTGAGGCGCGCATGCTGATAGAAGGCGAGGCGGCAGCACTTGCCGCCGAACGAGTAAGCCAAGAAGAACTCAATGTCATCAAACACTACCTCGATGAAATTGAGGACGAAAATTCTCGTATCACCGATCACGAGTTGGCGGATGAGAATTTTCACCTGGCTATTGCGACGGCCTCTCGCAATAGTGCGTTATTCGCCACGATAAAGCATCTGTGGACGCTGCGTAAGACCACGCCGATCGCCAAATTTATGCACGAAAAACTCAGAACTCGAGGCGTTAAGCCTGTCATTGATCAGCATACTCTGATTTATGACGCCATCGCTCAAGGTGATGCCGATGCCGCGAGGCGAGCAATGCGGGAACACTTACAAAGCGTTATCGATAACGTAGTCGATAGCGAATAATTTTAGAGAATATATTATGCAAGAAACATGGCGTTGGTTTGGGCCAGAAGATCCTGTGACCCTGCGACAAGTCAAGCAGACTGGCGCGACCGGCATTGTCTCTGCGTTGGATAACATTCCGACCGGAGAGGCTTGGCCGCTAGCTGATATTCTTGAGCGCAAACGTATTATCGAAGAGGCTGGCTTGGTGTGGTCTGTGGTGGAATCAGTGCCAGTGCACAACGCCATCAAATCCCGTACCGGCGACTTTGAGCGCATGATTGAAAATTACAAAATCAGCTTGCGTAACTTGGGCCAAGCGGGTCTCGAAACCGTTTGTTACAACTTCATGCCGGTAGTGGATTGGACACGAACAAGTCTGTCCTTTGAAGCAGGTGATAATAGCGTGGCGCTGAAGTTTGAAATGACAGACTTCGCCGCTTATGACATCTTTGTCCTACAGCGTGAAGGTGCCCGCGATAGTTATAATCCTTCAGTGATAGCTAAGGCTGAGCAGTTGTATGCCACGATGACAGCAGAGCAAATTACAGCGTTAGAATCCAATATCATTGCTGGCTTGCCAGGGGGTGAAGGCTCTTACAACGCTTCAACCATAAAGCAAGCCATCGAGTTGTTCGCTTCGTTTAGCAACGACCAATACCGTCAGCATCTATTCATGTTTTTGGATGAAGTGATTCCGGTCGCGGAGGCAGCGGGTATCAAAATGGCCATCCACCCCGATGATCCACCGTTTTCATTGTTCGGTTTGCCCCGTGTGGTGTCTACCGCTGAGGATGCGCGCCTGATTGTTAATCATTTTAATAGTGTGGCTAACGGCATTACCATGTGTGCCGGTTCGTTTGGTTCGCGCGGCGATAACGATCTGGTGGCCATGATCAACGAGTTCCACAACCGCGTGTATTTTGTGCACCTGCGTAACATCAAGCGTGAAGAAGATGGTTCGTTTTTTGAATCGGATCACCTCGATGGTGATAACGATATGATCGGTATCGTCAATGCACTACTCAGTGAAGAGTCACGCCGTGAAGCGGATGAGCACGGCGTCATGGGACAAATCCCCATGCGCCCTGATCACGGCCACACGATGGATATTGATGTGATAGCCAAAACTACACGCCCAGGTTATGCCTACGCTGGGCGCATGCGTGGTTTGGCTGAATTGCGCGGTGTGATTCATACGGTTAGCAACATGCGTCGTTTGATGAAGTAAACGATGAAAATCGAACGTATTGCAGCCAATTATCCCCTGGAAAATGTTCAGCCCGGTATCGTGCATATCGGGTTGGGTGCCTTCCATCGCGCCCATCAAGCGGTCTATTTTGAGCGCTTCTTAAACGTTAACAACGGGGGCGAGTGGGGAATCGTTGCAGCCAATATTCGCTCCAATCGCCAGTTGGTTGACGATCTCAATGACGCGGGCAACCGCTATCACGTGATTGAATACACCGGCACAGAACATGCCGTATTGCGCGAAGTTCGCGCGGTTATAAACGCGATATTTGCGGGCGATGATCGCACCGAGTTACTAGATGTTTTATGTGCTGAAACGACCAAAATTATCACGCTCACCGTCACCGAAAAGGGTTACTGCATGGAGCCGGCTTCGGGTCGATTAAACCGCTCTGATCCCTTGGTGTTAGCCGATATAAGCGCATCTAATGGAGTCGCGAGTGTACCGGGATTGTTGGCCACTGCCTTTGCTAAACGCTGCGCATTGGGTATGCCTGGCCTGACGGTGTTGAGTTGCGATAACATGCCGCACAATGGCAGGCGAGTTAAAGCTGCGGTGTTGGAAATGGCTGCTTCGCGCGATATGGCCCTGGCGGATTGGATCAAAGAGAACGTTACTTTTCCCTGCAGTATGGTAGACCGAATCGTGCCCGCCATGACTGAAGAAAAACGCCGAGCCGCTGAGCTAGCTTTCGGTATAGAGGACAGCAATCTCATCGAAACCGAAGCCTTTTCGCAGTGGGTGATTGAAGATGACTTTGCTACCGGTCGACCCGCCTTGGAAGCAGTGGGTGTAGAGTTTGTCGCTGATGTTACGGACTACGAAACCATGAAACTCCGGTTGCTTAACGGTAGCCATTCATTGTTAGCCTATGGCGCAGAATTTCTTGGCTATGACACTGTAGATACAGCTATTATCGATGAGGTTTTTCAGCCCCTCGTGCGCGCGTATATGACTGAAACATCACCGAGTATCAGTGTTGATATCGATATTGATGTTTACTGCCAATCCTTGATCGATAGATTTGCTAATGCCACCTTGAACCATAGGCTGGTGCAAATTGCTTCCGATGGTTCCCAAAAAATTCCCCAGCGTTGGTTGGCGCATATCGAAGAAGCATGTCAACAAGGTAATCAATTGCCTGTTACTGAATTTGCTTTGGCTTGTTGGATGCTATATATGTCTGGCACAACCCCAGATGGGCGAAAGCTTGAGATCAATGACCCGTTGTGTGAGGTATTTACACAAGTTAACTTTGAATTGCCGGCGGAGGATATTGTTGCCGCTTTTCTATCAGTAGATGCAGTATTTCCCGTGGCATTCAGAAATGAAAGAGCACTCATGGCACGCTTAGCGTGCTACCTAAATCAATTGCGGCTGGCAAAAACACCGTCCGCTGTTGGTGAGTTATTTACTTCAATTATTTCGAAGTAAATATTTTCCCTATATTTGGGCGCCATTGGCGCCCTTTTTTTGGGGAAGATGCTTCCAAAAAGTAGCAAGCCTAAGATTTGATGGAACAAAGGTTTAGGCCAGTTTTAAAATCACCGCCTGCCAACCCTTCAAAGTCATGTGGCCTTTATCCAGAGCCAAACCATCGTAGTTGTTGATCAACACATTCTTAATATCGCCTACTTGCAATGACTGCTCTTCACAAGAGAAATTCAGCGCCACCAGCAAGGTCTCGTCATCAAGGGTGCGCTTGAAGACATAGAGGTTTTCATCTTCGGCTAACAACAGTTCGTAGGCGCCGTAAATCAAGGTGAGATTTCCGCTGCGTAGTGCTGCCATTTTACGGAAGTAATTCAGCGGTGAATGGCAGTCGTCTTCTTGCGCCGCCGCATTGATCTCGTTGAAATTAGGATTCACCTTGATCCATGGTGTGCCTGTCGTAAAGCCAGCATGCTCGCTACTATCCCACTGGACTGGCGTGCGGGCGTTATCGCGGGCACACAGTTTGTGCGAGGCCATGAACTGGTCCAGATCGCCACCCTCGGCTTTGGTCAGGTGATACCAGTTGATGGTCATCAAGTCGCGGTAGTCTTCAATGTTGTCGAACTTGATATTGTTCATGCCTAGTTCATCACCCATGTAGTAGTAGGGGGTGCCTCGCATCGACAGCAGGTAGGTTGTTAACAATTTAGATGACGCCTCGCGCCACTGCGGTTCGTCGTTGCCCCAGCGAGTGACCATGCGTGGGAAATCGTGGTTGCCAAAGTAGACGGTGTTCCAACCCTTGTTAGCCAGCGCGGCATCCCAGTCGCTCATCACCCGTTTGAAAGCGACCAAATTTTGGAAGTCTTCATTCACGATGAAGCGCTCGCCCACCCCTATGCCTTGGTGGTCAAAGTGGTAGTTCATGTTGAGTTCTTGGCGATCTTCGTCCACTAAATCCAGCACGTTGTGGGTGTGCGTGCCGGGGCCTTCGGCCACGGTCATAATGTCGTAGTGTTGCAGAACTTCGCGATTCATTTCGTGAAGATACTCGTGCAGACGCGGGCCTTCGGCGTAGCGGTCGATCATTTTGGCGCCTTGGTTTTCGTCGCCAAAGTCTGGCCAATCCTCGTGCTTGGAAATGAAGGTGATCACGTCCATACGGAAGCCGTCGATACCCTTTTTGAACCAGTAGTGCATCATGTCGTAAATTTCTGCGCGCAGTTTGGGGTTTTCCCAGTTGAGATCTGGTTGCTTGCGAGCAAAGTAGTGCAAGTAGTAAGCGTCGGTTTGCGCGTCGTAGCGCCAGGCGTTGGCCTCTTCGTCGAAGTAGCTCCAGCGGCGCGGCGGGGTGCCTTTTTCGGCAGGCCACCAGTGGTAGTAATCGCGGTAGGGATTGTCGCGCGAGCTACGTGACTGTTTAAACCATTCGTGTTCATCCGAGGTGTGGTTGACCACGAGGTCCATCACCACCTTAATACCGCGGGCGTGGAAGCCTGCTAGCAATTCTTCAAAGTCTTCCATGGTACCGAATTCGGCCATGATGTTGCGGTAGTCAGAGATATCGTAACCGTTGTCGTCGTTGGGCGATGAGTAAATAGGGTTCAGCCAAACGACCTGCACACCCAGACTAGCGATGTAGTCTAGTCGTTGAATAATGCCGCGTAGATCACCGATGCCGTCGCCGTTGCTGTCCTGGAAGCTGCGGGGATAGATTTGGTAAACGATGGCTTCTTTCCACCACTCGCGTTTGATGTTGGCTAATTGCATGTATGGCCTCGAGAA
>JBEAQQ010000271.1:0-5488 GCA_041163785.1 Pseudomonadota bacterium | reverse complement strand
TCTTATGGTCATAATTACATTTTTACCATAAAAAGTGTCTATAAATCTCAGGCCTTACCAATCGACAGGGAAGTCTTTAAAGCAGCATCTTCAACAGTCAACTGCTTCTGGCTAGTCAATTCTCTGTAGGTATTGATCCCAACGAGGTAAAGTGCCGCGCCCACCACGAGCAAGATAAATACTATGATCAATAAACGTAGAGACAATTGCCCCTGAACACCATCCTGCTTCATGTCGATCCTTTTTCTTGGGAGCGCGGCACAAAAATACATCCGCTAGCGGTATACCTGATGTAGTTATAACCAAAAATAGTACTTAAGGGCGTTAAAGTCCATCCACTTCGGCATAAAAAGGAAAGACTGACACGACCTTGCCAAGGCGTGAAATTAAAACCTGATCTTTTAATAACTTATCATTCTTTCAGAGCCGACATGTACAAACTATGCTTGTAGCAATGTTAGCCAACACGGAGTCGCTACTATGCCACGAATTCTATTCGTTGAAGACGATCCCATCGCCATTGAAATGCTAGAAAGCATTTCACGGCAGTATTTACCAAGCCACTCCAAAAAAATCAAAATCGTCACCGACTCAAGCCAAGCCATCGGTTTACTGCGTGAGCGCCCCTTCGACTTTGTGGTGCTCGACTATGAACTAGGTGACGGCCATACTGCCTTCGACGTAATTAGTTTTATTAACCAGCAACCATTGCATCGCCCCCACATGGTGATGCTAACGATTAACCAAGAAAAACAAACATTGATGGAGGCGAACCGTTTGGGCGTCTCCCACTACATACTCAAACCCATCCATGTTGATGTCGTGGGTCGCGTCATTCAAGAAATTATCAACTTCCATCATCGCAACGAGGGCATGCATGTGATGCTAGATCAGCGCACCCCCGTCTTTAAAGACTTTAAAAGCGACGTGATACAGCGAATGTCATAAAACCTGTATTTGCTTAAACGTCATAGAGCGCAATCGCCTGCGCAAGTGATCGCACACGGCCCTCTTCTGAATCGGGCGTTGGGATAAACTCTTGCGCGAGGTACCCCTTAAAATTCAGCGCTGATACTCAAGCCAGAAAGGCCTAGTAGTTTCAAAGATGCTCGGCGCGCGTATGCCCCTATTGATGTGTTTAATGTTTAGCCGTGATATCAAGATCCATTAGTACCAGGCGGTGATCGGAGCCATCGCGCGACATCAAGTGCGCCAGCGGGGCATTTTTTGCCGGCCAGAAAACTTCACTGTGCCGCACCCTAAAACCGAAGTGTGAAGGTAGCACATAATCAGCTCGGCTACGCCACGCCGCGGTGTGCGCGGCCGCATTAGGGTTTTGCGGCGTGTGCTGAGCTGCCCCTTCGCTAATGGGAAGACTATTGGCATTTATGAGTGGGTGGTTGAGCAATTGCTGCATGGTACCAGGTACCGTCGCATCGCTATCTACCGACGCATTTAAATCACCGAGAATGACAAAGCGGCGCAGGCTAAAATCCCTGCCGGCAACGTAGCTGGCCAGATAATCTGCCTGTTCAAGATAGTCTTTAATCAGTCGCACTTCATCATGATTTCTTTTACCGTTGCGATCTTCAGGGCCGTCAAAAACCGGCGGGGTCGGGTGCGAAATAATCACGCTGATTACCACGTTATTAACCAGTACAGGGACATCGCAATGGGTTTTGGAAGACAGGCGTAGCGAGGTGAGATCCTGCATCGAATACCAAGCGCTGCCATCGCTTGCTATGGGCAGCAGGGCACCGGGCATATCCTTCCATAAAAAAGTATTAAGGCACCGCACGTCGGCGTGCTGAATGGGGTATTTTGACAGCAGTGCCATACCGTAGTGACCCGGGTAGTGACCAAAACCGTAACCGTCACTCGGCAGGGACAGCTGGCCATCGTGATTCACGTCAACCTGACTCAATACCCCCGTGTTTACCTCGGGGATGAAAGTATAGGGAAAGTCCACGCCCAGTTGGGCAACAAAGGCCGCTAGCGTGTCACGATCGGCATCGATCTCGTTAAGCAAGATCACGTCGGGGTTGTTGTAGCGAATGATGTCTGACACATTGCGCACCAGAGGGTGCCCTTGTTTAATCGCCTCTAAAACACTGCCCAGTACTAGAGGCGTATTCTTTGGCTGTAGCCGATTTGCCTCTAGCGAAATATTGAAAGTCGCCACTCGCAGGGTCTCGGCGTTAAGCGAACTTGCCGCTGTCAAAAGTACCACCAGGATTAACGAAATTAATGGCCAGCGAACTACGCGTCTCATAAGTACATCCCCAAATTTAGTGTGCACGTTATCGTTGATAAACGCACGGTAAGTCAAGTTGTCACGTGTGATTTTGAAAATTAATGCATTATTCACGAGGCTGTAACATAATCGTCATACAACCCATTTATGTTATGCGGGTTCTTTACATATGTAATCGAGGGGATTTACATGTTTTCAAAAAAAGCACTCACGGCAGCCGTTGCACTCGCGGCATTTTCAACCACTGCACTAGCCGCTGACGATACCACTGCCAAATTAAAAGGTATGGTAAACGTTGACGGTGCCACAGTAACCGTTCAATACGAACCAACAGGCTTGACCAAAACACGCGCACTCGGCGATGAGAACAACTTCTCATTCTCTTTCTTGCCCGTTGGCGGTCCCTACGTTATCACCGTTTCTGCACCCGGTTACGAGTCAGTCAAACTGGATGACGTCTTCCTTGCCTTGTACCAAAACTCTAGCTTCAACATTGAGCTGCAGCGCCAAGGCCAAATGGAAGAAGTCTCTGTATTCGGTCGCGCCGATGCTAACGCTCAAGGCAACGGCACAGGCACTACGCTGAACCGTGATCGCATGGATGGCACACCGACTGTCGACCGTTCAATTGCTGATTTTGCACGTTTAGATCCACGTATCACCATTAGCGCGGCGTCAACCGCTGTTGAAATTTCAGCGATGGGCGTAAACAACCGCTTTAACGACTTCCAGATCGACGGCGTGAGCATGAACGACCCCTTCGGTCTTAATGCCTCGGGTTTTGCGACATTCCGCAACCCTGTATCTATGGATTTCGTTGACCAAATCGCCGTTGATCTGACACCTTACGACGTGTCTCGCTCATCGGCCACTGGCGCGACAATTTCTGTGGTGACCAAATCTGGTACCAACGAATTCGACGGCAGCATTTATTACACGTCACGTGATGAAAGCAACGTTGGCGATCTGCCGAATGGCTCTAAGTTTCCTCCTTTCTCTGAAACGATCACCAACTTCACGTTGTCTGGTCCGATCATCAAAGACAAATTGTTCTTCTTTGTCGGTTACGAAGAATTTGAGCGCACGTCACCGTTCACCTACGGTCCAGCCGACTCAAATGCGCTGAACAAGTCTGACGAAACCGCCGCGACCTTCCAACAAATTGCGGATATCGCTAAGACGGTTTATGGCTTTGATCCAGGCGCCTACGAAAACATGAGCTTCCCTGAAACAGCGGAAGAGTACATTGTTAAACTGGACTACAACATCAATGATTACCACCGCGTATCGTTGAACATGTCCAATAAAGAAGAGTTGAACTGGTCTAACTTTGGTTTGAACAAGTTCCAGTCGGTGTCTTACACCAAGCCGCCCATCACTGAGCGTCTGTCTGTAGACTACACTGGTGAAATCACTGAAAACTTGAACATCAAAGCGACTTACACATCTTACGACTTTAAAGAAGATGCTGAATCTCCCGGTGGCTTGTTCCCTGAAGTGGCTGTGAAAGGCCCCAATGGTGACACTATTTACTTGGGTGGTGAAAAATACCGCGGCGCCAACTACATTGGTGTCAACAGCGACACTTTCCACCTGAAAGCAGACTACACCATGGGTGCACACGTTATCACCGCCGGTTTCGAAACCGAGACAGGTAACGTACAGAACCAATTCTTGGCGCGCTACAACGGTGAAGTTCAATTCGATAGCATTGACGATTTTGCCAACGGCAATTGGTCTTACCTACGCTTCAATGTACCGACAGCGGGTCTTGATCGCCTAGACACAATCACAGCTGACTTCGACGTTGAAAAATTCACCTACTACTTGCAAGACGCTTGGGCGGTGAACGACAAACTCGACCTGCAATTTGGTGTGCGTGTTGACAGCCTGAAGACACCTACCAAGCCAGTTGAAAACGCTGCTTTCGTGGCTAAGTATGGCTACTCAAACGCTACAGCGTTCGACTACTCCGTGACTCAGCCACGCTTCTCGTTTAACTACGACATGACCGACATGTTTGCCGACAGCGCTATCGAGTCGATGACATTGCGCGGTGGATACGGCTTGTTCATGGGTCGCTTCCCTAACGTTTGGTTGGGCAACGCGTACTCACGTCCTGGCCCATTGTCTGACTACCGTACCTACCGTAGCTACACAGACGACATTGGTGCCATGCCTGCAGACGCTGAGTTCTTCTGGCTGAACAGCCCTGCATCTAGTTACACAATTGCACCTGCAGGCTCATCTCCTGCCTCACAATACGTGGCTGCAGACTTCGAAGCGCCTTCAACTTACCGTGGCAACTTAGCGGTAGACATGACCTTCGTTGACGGCACAGAATTGACCCTGGAATACAACCAAGACCGCGTGAACAATGCGCTGGCATACCGCGATGTAGGTTTGAGCCAGACCAACACCCTGGCGGATGGTCGCCCTGTTTACAAAACAGAAGGTTCATACGAACTGACCAACACCGGCAAAGGCGAAGGCCAATCTTTCACTGTGACGGTGAATCGTGACTTCGGTGACAGCGTGCATTTGTATGCCGCTTACACTAACACTGATTCAAAAGACGTATGGGGCATGACCTCTTCGCAAGCAGAATCTAACTTCGGTTATCAGCCTGCCTACGATATCGCCAACCCAGGTTTGAACCGTTCAGCGTTCATGGTTAAACACAACTTCGTGGCGGCCTTGGACTACCGTGCTAACTTCTTCGGTGACAACGAAACCCGTATGAGCTTGGTGTGGTCGCATCACTCAGGCGAGCCCTACAGCGTCACCATGAACAACGGTTCTTACGGTATTGGCTATGCCCCTTACGGCGGTTATGACTTGGCTTATATCCCCACGGGGGCTGGCGATAGCAACGTAGTGTTTGCCTCTGACGCGGTAGCGGCGGATGTGATGGCCTACGTTGAAGCATCGGGCTTGGGCGCTTACAAAGGCACTTATGCACCACGTAATGCGCTGACATCGCCTTGGGTAACCCGCGCTGACTTGCGTATTACGCAAGAAGTTAAGTTGCCCACCTTTATGGAAGCGATTGGCGAAAACCGTGCCATTATTTACTTGGATGTCTTGAACCTCGGCAACCTGCTGAACAAAGACTCAGGCATTGTTAAAGAAGTGAGCTACAACACTAGCCGCGCCATCGATATTTCAGGCGTGGACAGCGACGGTCGCTACTTGATCAGTGGTGTAGACCCCGATGACAACTTCTTCACCAAT
>JBEAQQ010000270.1:0-4364 GCA_041163785.1 Pseudomonadota bacterium | reverse complement strand
CGTGCGGGACAGCGTTTAGATAATTTTTTGTTGGCTGAGCTCGGGCGGCCGCCAAAATCCGTTATCTATAAAATGATTCGCAAGGGTGAGGTGCGCATCAATAAAGGGCGTTGTAAGCCCGACAACAAGCTTGCAATGGGTGATGTCATTAGAATTCCACCCTTTGCTGTGCCCGAGCAAGATGCCCCGGCGCCTATTGGTCAGCGCTTATTAGAATCGCTTACGGATTGCGTGCTTTATGATTGCGCCGATTTTATGGTGATTAATAAACCTTCTGGGCTGGCTGTGCACGGCGGTAGTGGTTTGAGCTTTGGTCTGATTGAGGCGCTGAGACAGATCTTCCCTGACAATAATCAGTTAGAGTTGGTGCACCGTTTAGACCGTGATACGTCAGGCTGTATCCTAGTGGCTAAGAAGCGATCGGCGCTGCGAGAGTTTCATCGCATGCTGCGTGAAGGCGATATGGATAAGCGTTACTGGGCGCTTGTTGATGGCCGCTGGCCAAATCGTAAGAAATTGGTAAACGCGCCGCTCAAGAAGAATGAATTGCGTTCCGGTGAACGCGTTGTGCGTGTCAATCCCGAGGGAAAAGAATCGCTGACCGAGTTTGAGGTGCTGCGCCGCTTTACGGACTGCACCTTAGTTCAAGCCAAGCCTATTACCGGAAGAACACACCAAATTCGTGTTCACGCCCAATACGCCGGTTATCCGCTGATAGGTGACGACAAGTACGGCACCGATGAAGCCAATTTGCGCTATAAGTCACTGGGTGTTTCTAGGCTATTTCTCCATGCGCATTCGCTGTCATTTGTTTGGAAAAAGCAGCGATTAACTATTGAAGCGCCCTTGGAAGACGCGCTATCTGAAGCCTTGGAGCGTCTTTAGTGCTGTATATCTTCGACTGGGATGGCACGCTAGTAAACTCGGTTGCCCGCATTGTTACTTGCTTAAAGGCCGCGGCACGCGACCTGGCGCTACCGCAACTCGACGACGCGCGCTACCAAGAAATCATTGGCCTCGGGCTTATTGAGGCGGTAAGGCAGCTTTATCCTTCGGTATCACCGGCCATGCAAGAATCCATGTGTGAGGCCTACAGCGCCAATTTTATTGCACTGGATGAGGGGCCGTGTCCGTTTTTTCCTGGTGTTGAGGAGACATTGAGCACATTGCACGCGCAGGGTCATTTACTCGCAATTGCTACCAGCAAGAGCCGCCGTGGCCTTGATCGCGTGCTGGATCAGTTGGGGTGGCAGGAATATTTTCATACCACTCGCTGCGCGGATGAGACGGCTTCTAAGCCTCATCCATTAATGCTGCAAGAGATCCTACTAGATCTGCAGCGTACACCCGCAGACGCTATAATGGTTGGGGATACGTCTTATGACCTCGAAATGGCAAATCTCGCCGGTGTTCGCGGTATTGGTGTGAGTTACGGTGCTCATCCTGTTGAGCGTTTGCTGCCGCACGCACCTATTGCCATCGTTGACAAATTTGAGGCAATCCTCGCGGTGATTTAGTCGAGAGGGTTAATCCCTTCTTGTCGCAGCATGCGACAAAGCTCAATGAGTGGGAGTCCGATGAGGGCGTTGGGGTCATTGCCTTGCATGCACTCGAATAAGGTAATACCCAGTCCCTCGGATTTGAAGCTACCTGCACAATCCAGGGGGGATTCTAGCGCGATATAGTTTCTGATCTCTTGTTCACTTAAAGTTCTAAACGTAACATGAAAGGGAACAACCGTGACCTGCATCGTCTGGGTCTCGGTATTGTATAGACATAAGCCGGTGTAGAAGGTCACGGTTTGCCCAGAGCAAAGTGTCAATTGCTCAATGGCTTTACTAGCCGTGCTAGGTTTGCCAAGCAAAACATCGTTAACACAGGCCACTTGGTCGCTAGCGATGATGATGCCGTCAGCTTGCTTGGCGACGGCTAGGGCTTTGCTTTCGGATAGCCTGCGTGCCAAGTCAGAAGGGCTTTCACCTGGTCTTACGCGTTCATCTATATTGGGGGCTATGACATCAACTACCAGGTTGATTTTTTCCAGTAACTGGCGGCGATAGGGTGATGAAGAGGCTAGAATTAGCGACACAAATGAAACCTCGGGTTTATTAATAGTGTTGCAAGCCTAACACAAAGCACTAAATATAGGGTTTTACAGCAATTTTCTTTGACATTCGGTGCGAGTGTCCCTATGATTGCGCGCCTATGTCAACTGGTGCTCTTCCAAATCGAGCTGACCTGCGTAAATTAGCCACTCAAGGCGCGCAGATTACCGCTCGAATATCGTTAAAATCGCTGCCTCGCGTGGCGCAAGCGGTATTGAGTGAGGAGACTGAAATTGATGTGGAGCTCACGTTTGGTCGTGATGAGCAGGGCCTTTATGTTATTGAAGGCAATGTGAAGGCAACTGTCGATATGACGTGTCAACGTTGTATGCAGGCCGTACCGATCGAGCTAAGCTCTCACTTTAATTTAGGTGTGGTCTGGGATGATGATGGCGCAAAGCAGTTGCCATCCTATCTTGAACCACTGGTCGCTTCAGCGGAGCCCTTTGATTTGCATGTGTTGGTTGAGGACGAGCTGCTATTAAGCTTGCCATTTTCTCCCTACCACGACACTACTGAGTGTCAGGGCGGCGAATACCAGCAACAGCAAACAGCCGCTGCAGACGCCGATACGGCGCCTCAGCGCGAGAACCCTTTTGCGGTTCTAGAGCAGTTGAAACGTAAAGATTGATTTTAAAAGCGTAGTGATACGCCAATTTAGTTAGGAGCTAGTCATGGCTGTACAGCAAAACCGTAAAACCCGTTCACGTCGCGGCATGCGCCGTTCACACGATAGCCTCACCACAGGTGCGTTGTCGGTTGATCAAACAAGCGGTGAAACTCATCGTCGCCACCACGTGAGTGCAGATGGCTTCTACCGTGGTAAAAAAGTCGTTAACACTGGTAACGACGAGTAATCACTGTTTGAGTTTTTGTTAAAAATGGGGACTTTTGTCCCCATTTTTATTTCTAGCATTTCATGCTTGTGTTTAAGTAAGGTGAATTATGTCATTAGCATTTGTTTTCCCTGGTCAAGGTTCACAGAAAGTGGGCATGCTGTCTGAATACAGCGATGTGACGGTTGTTCGTGATACCTATAATGAAGCATCACAAGTCTTGGGTTACGATCTGTGGGCACTGTCTCAGGAAGGTCCTCAAGAAGAGTTAAACATGACCGAAGTCACGCAGCCCTTGTTGTTAACTGCGAGTGTGGCTCTGTGGCGGCTTTGGAATGAAAGGGGTGGCGCTCAGCCCTCACTGATGGCGGGTCACAGCTTGGGTGAGTTTTCAGCCTTGGTTTGTGCGGGTGTTATAGTATTTACTGATGCGGTAGATCTGGTACGCAAACGTGGTCAATTTATGCAGTCAGCCGTCCCGGTAGGGGTAGGGGCGATGGCGGCCATTATCGGTCTTGATGACGATCTGGTCGATGAGGCTTGCGTCTCTGTTGCAAACGGCGAGTGCGTTAATGGCGTTAACTACAATTCTCCTGGCCAGGTGGTAATCGCTGGCCACGCCGCGGCAGTTGATCGCGCGATAACAGCCTGCAAAGAGGCTGGTGCAAAACGTGGCTTACCTTTGCCGGTGAGTGCGCCTTTCCATACCGACTTGATGCGCCCCGCGGGTGAGGAGCTCGCCAAAGTTGTTGATGGTCTCGTTTTTAATGCACCTGTGGTTCCTGTGGTACACAACGTAACCATCGCGCCCGAAAACGATCCTGCAAAGATCAAAGCCCTTGTTGTCGAACAGATTTTCAGTCCCGTTCCCTGGACGCAATGTGTACAATACATGACAAGCCAGGGTATTACAGACACCGTTGAATGTGGTGCTGGTAAGGTATTGAGCGGCTTGAATAAACGCATTTCAGCAACACTCAATTGTTATAGCACGGATACTTTTGCAACGCTTGATGGCGCCATAGAAGCGCTACAAGCCTAATTGTTCAAGGAGTCATAGATATGTCATTTGAAGGAAAAATCGCGCTTGTTACCGGCGCAAGTCGTGGTATCGGTGCAGCCATTGCCGATCAACTTGGCGCACAAGGCGCCACGGTCATCGGTACGGCGACTAGCGAGAGCGGTGCAGCGGCTATTTCGGCCAGATTTACTGAGAAAGGTATCGCGGGTACCGGCATGGCGTTAAACGTCAATGATGCTGAGGCTGTGGATGCGGCCATTAAACAGATCTCCACTGACTATGGCGCCCCAGCCATTTTGGTCAATAACGCAGGTATCACGCGCGACAATTTGATGATGCGCATGAAAGATGATGAATGGTCAGAGGTCATTGAAACGAATCTGACCGCTGTATTCCGAGTGA
>JBEAQQ010000269.1:0-2686 GCA_041163785.1 Pseudomonadota bacterium | reverse complement strand
TGGTTCACATCCGCCATGCCGTTCGGGTAAATGCGGCACAACAGTGGCACGACATCAGACAAGTCAGACATATCCTGCCAAGTCAGCTGGATACCCGCCGCCTTAGCAATGGCAATGAGATGGATGGCGTGGTTGGTCGAACCACCGGTAGCCAGCAAGCCCACCACACCGTTTACAATCGCTTTCTCATCGACGATGTCCGCCAGCATAATGCGTTGCTCACCATCGATATTCTTTAATAACTGACGTGTGACTTCTTCCGTCAGCGCATCACGCAGCTCGGTACCCGGGTTGACAAAAGACGAACCAGGCAAATGCAAGCCCATGATTTCCATCAACATTTGATTACTGTTGGCGGTGCCATAGAACGTGCAGGTACCCGCGCTGTGGTAGGACTCGCTCTCGGCTTTCAACAGCGCATCGCGCCCCACCTTGCCCTGCGCATACAACTGGCGTACACGGGCTTTTTCGTCGTTGGGCAAGCCAGATGGCATGGGGCCAGCAGGGACAAACGCGGTCGGCAAATGGCCAAAGGCCAAGGACCCAATCATCATGCCAGGCACAATTTTATCGCACACGGCCAGACAGAGACTGCCATCGAATACGTCATGCGAGAGCGCCACACCCGTCGCCATCGCAATCACATCGCGACTAAATAGCGACAATTCCATACCGTCGCGACCCTGAGTCACACCGTCACACATCGCCGGAACGCCGCCAGCAAACTGTGCCGTCGCCCCCTGCTCCGCCGCCGCCTGTTTGATAATGGCGGGGTAGGTCTCGTAGGGCTGGTGAGCAGACAACATGTCGTTATAGGCCGAAATGATGGCTAAGTTGGCCACTTCATCGCCCGCCAACTGCCCTTTGACGGATTTATTGCAAGCCGCAATCGCGTGCGCCAAATTACCGCACGACAATCCCGAACGGACACGACCGGCGCTGCGCTCCTTGTGCATGCGTTGGACATAAGCATCGCGAGTTGGCTTACTGCGCTCTATAAGACGCGTGGTAACCTCTGCTACGACTGAATTCAAAGACATAAAAAACTAGCTCCGTCGAGTATTTTTGTAGCGCGCCATGAGGCCCGCCGTCGAGACATCATACGAAGACTGCAAGGCAGTCTCGTCGCGGTCCACCGCGGCGATATCTGTTTCAATTTTCTTAGCAATCACTTTGCCTAGCTCCACGCCCCACTGGTCAAAAGAGCAAATATCGAGGATGACCCCCTGGGCAAAAATCTTGTGTTCATACATCGCGATCAGCATGCCCAGTGTTCTGGGCTCGACCCGAGATAGTAGGAAACTGCTGGTGGGGCGATTGCCCTTGTGGACCTTGTGCGGCACGATTTCTTCTATACGCTCTGGGCTAAGACCCTTAGCGGTTAAATCGGCGCGAATATCACTAGCACTGACACCCGTCATCAAGGCCATGCTTTGGGCAAAATAGTTCGACATCAGAATATCGTGGTGGCCATCGACCTCCACGCTGCTGTGAATCGAACCAATAAAATCAGCCGGGATAATCGCCGGACTCTGGTGCAAGAATTGATAAAAAGCGTGTTGGCCATTGATGCCCACTTCACCCCAAATCAATGGCACTGTCTCATAGTCGACACTGCCACCGTCGCGCACTACAAACTTGCCGTTTGACTCCATCTCGGCCTGCTGCAAGTAGGCGGGCAAGCGATGCATCACTTGGTCGTAGGGCAAAATGGCTTGCGCGGGGAACCCCATAAAGGTGGTATTCCACACACTCAACAAGGCCATCAACAAGGGAATATTTTTGGCCGCCTCCGCGGTTCTGAAGTGCTCATCGACTTCGTGGGCGCCCTCTAAAAGCTCGACAAACTTGTCAAAGCCCAAATACAGCGCAATGGGTAGACCAATCGCCGACCACAGCGAGAAACGGCCGCCAACCCAGTCCCACATGCAAAAGATATTATCTTCTTCAATACCCATTGCGCGGGCCGCATCAACGTTCGACGACACGGCGACAAAATGTTTACTCGCCGCTTCGTGACTACCCACACCGGCCGTCTCCGCCGCTTCAGCCAACCAAGCCAGCGCAGTGCGCGCGTTGGTCATGGTTTCCGAGGTTGTGAAAGTTTTCGAAGAAATAACAAATAAGGTTGTCGCAGGGTCCAAACCGTTCAATGTGCCCGCGATCTGAGTACCGTCGACATTGGAAACATAGTGCACATTAAGGGTATCGTCGGCGTAGGCGGTCAACGCCTCGGTCACCATCTGGGGCCCTAGGTGTGAGCCGCCGATGCCAATACTCACCACATCGGTAATCATCTCACCGGTGTAACCCTTCCAATCACCGCTTCGCACAGACTGGACAAAATTCTCCATACGCCCCAGCTCGCGACTCACCTCGCCACTAACATCAACACCATCAACCACAATGCTGCGCTGCTGTCTGTCACGCAGTGCGATATGCAGCACCGCACGATCCTCGGTAATATTGATCGCTTAACCCGCATACATTTTGTCGCGCCACGAGGCGACATCGCATTGTTCTGCCAAGGCCAATAGCTGTGCCATTACCTCGGCGTCAACGCGTTGCTTAGAGTAGTCAAATAAGACGCCAGGTAGTTCGGCAGAGAAGGAGGTAAAACGAGTTGGATCAGCGGCAAACAGGTCATTCAAATGCAGGTCGCGATGCTTCGCGGCCAATTATTGCA
>JBEAQQ010000268.1:0-7018 GCA_041163785.1 Pseudomonadota bacterium | reverse complement strand
CCGAAGACTTAGGATTTTGCGGATTAAATTCGCTGACAATTTTAGCCCACAACAAACGTGCGGCGCGCAGCTTGGCAATTTCCATATAGAAATTCATGCCAATGCCCCAGAAAAACGACAGACGCGGCGCAAACTGATCAATATCCAAACCGGCGGCAGTGGCGGTACGGATGTATTCCTTACCGTCGGCCAAGGTGTAAGCCAGCTCCAACGCTGCATCAGCGCCAGCTTCTTGGATGTGGTAGCCAGAAATCGAAATCGTATTGAATTTGGGCATATGCTGCGACGCATAGGCAATAATATCCCCGATAATACGCATCGAAGGCGCCGGCGGATAAATGTAGGTATTGCGCACCATAAACTCTTTCAGAATGTCGTTCTGAATCGTTCCCGACAGCTGATCCTGACTCACGCCCTGCTCTTCTGCGGCCACGATGTAGCCAGCCAATACGGGAAGAACGGCGCCGTTCATGGTCATAGAAACCGATACGCTGTCCAATGGAATGCCGTCGAACAAAATCTTCATATCTTCAACAGAATCCACCGCCACACCGGCTTTGCCGACATCGCCGGTGACACGGGGATGATCGGAGTCATAACCGCGGTGTGTCGCTAGATCGAATGCCACAGACACGCCCTGACCACCCGCGGCGAGCGCTTTGCGGTAGAAGGCATTAGACTCTTCTGCCGTAGAGAACCCAGCATACTGTCGGATTGTCCAGGGACGGCCAGCGTACATGGTGGCCTGCGGGCCACGGATATACGGCGCCATACCGGGCATAGTATTGGTATAGGCGAGCTGTTCGATATCTTCTCGCGTGTACAGCGCTTTAACGTCGATACCTTCAGGGGTGTGCCAGGTCAAATCGTCAACCGATTTACCGCGCATTTGTTTATCAGCCAGCGCGCGCCATTCATCGACGCTGTGCTGCTTAGGTTTGAAATTATCAGTCATGACTGTCCCTTAGTGGTCTTCGCAGGGCTGACTCAGTTCAATCAGCACGCCGTCGCAACTTTTCGGATGAATAAATATAACTTTGCAGTTGTGGGCTCCCATAGTAGGCGCCTCAGACAGAAAAACATAGCCCTTCGCCTTCAACCGAGCGACATCGGCCTCAATATCATCGGTACGAAAACACAAATGGTGCAACCCACCGGGCTTCTTTTCGAGATATTTAGCAATAGGTCCCTCGCCATTCAACGGGTGCACCAATTCAATTTGCGTTGCTGGCACAGGAAAGAACGCCGTTGACGTCTTTGCCGATTCAACGTCCTCAGTACCATTAAACGGCAAACCAAAATCATTTAAAAAGCGTTCAATAGCGGCGCTTAAATCCGGTACAGCAATGGCGATATGATCCAAAGCAGTGATCATGCAAAACTCCTTAGTGCGCTAACTTGGCGAGGAAGCTATCGGTGGCTTTTTGTTTTCTAGCCGCGATGTCTTCTTCACTCTCAAAGACAATTTTTTCATCAGGCGTCACCTTAAACAAAGGCTGCCCTTTCTTGATAATGGTGCCGTCGGTGTCGATCAGTACCTTTTCAATCGTGCCAGCGAAGGTCGCTTTTACCTTATTGAACATCTTCATGACTTCCACAATATAGAGCGTATCCCCCGCGTTAAAGTGATCACCTTCGTTCACGTAAACGTCCATATCCGGTGCTTCACGTGCGTAGAACATGCCGCCGCTTGCCGCCAGGATCTCATCAGACTTAGCCACGGGTGGTGGCACCAAAACCTTCGCCATTTTATCTTGCAACGCGGTATCGGTCAGACGGTCTGGGATAGAAATACTCAGATCATCATTCACTTTTAGCTCAAAGAAGCCGTTTTCGATAGCAATTTCAGGCAGGATCAATAACACTTCCGTGCCCAGTCGATAGCCCTCGTGTGCGGCTTGAGCGGCTTCCCATGTATCAGCGTCGAAACCAGCGGGCACTGAACCGGACAATTGTTCGCAAATGGCTTGGTAGTTATCGACACCCAAACGTGTTTGCAAGGTATCGTAGAAGCTTAACGCGTTACTGAGCAATTCGTTATCGTGATCCCAAATCATGTCTGCCGCGGGCTCACCGGGGTTAAAGTCCATGTTCAGGAAGTGGTACAAATTAGCCAGCACAACAATGGGGTTCTCAACCCAAGTCAGCTTACCATCGATGTGGGCAAAACTGTGTTGGTTAACACTCAACCAACCCGCCATCACATGTGGCTGACCACACAGTATACGCAGCAACCTTTGCAGCATACCCGCTTTGTGATCCAAGGCATTCGCCACGGCACCGCGCGTGCCATCACTGGCGCGATCAACGTGGTACTGACGAATACGCTTATAGGCGAACTCAATATCAATATTGTTTGAAGCCTGTTTCAACAAACCCACCGCCGTTAAGTAAGGCACAATAAAACGTGTCGATGGGCGAGCATTGATGCCGTTACCAATAAACCAATTCACAAGACCGTAGTGGAATTCTAGATTTGTCGCTAGGTCCTTGCCTTGCAAGGTTGTTTCGCGAAGCACCTCAGCCATAGCACAGTAGCTCGCCATGCGGTCATCGCCGGTGGTCAAAAGCAACGCAATGTTTGAATCGTAGGCCCCGGCCAAGTGATATTGCATAAAGGCATTGGTATCGGGGTTGTGGGTACAAATCCCCTGGTCATCGCGTATTTCCCCATCAATCGGGTCTGACCAATACTCAATCATACCGCCTGCATGTGGCTGTAATGCTTGGTTAGTAGCGTTTAAGCGCGCCTCTACAGAGGTATCAAAGCGCACGCGTCGCGACGGTTTAGGCACACGTTTACCATGGCGAGCCAACAGCACCATTAACTCAACCAATGACGTGGTGACGAACGACTCATTAG
Source organism: Pseudomonadota bacterium (assembly GCA_041163785.1). Classification (GTDB taxonomy): domain Bacteria; phylum Pseudomonadota; class Gammaproteobacteria; order Pseudomonadales; family JAHEIH01; genus JAHEIH01. The sequence continues at coordinate 4,155 of JBEAQQ010000268.1, read as the reverse complement.
CATTGTCGGGATTCGTAAACTCGAGGTCGTAAACTAGCTCCGTGACACGGTGCTCCACCTGAATACGCGTATTCATCTCCATGAAGAAGTGGTTTTCATAATCAACAATACACTCAAAGGTCGAAACAGAGTCCAGACCCACCGCCGCGCCAAAAAGCGACGCTTGCTCTTCCATATTGCGGAGAATCTCACGGTCTTTGCTCAGTGTTTTCGCCTCGGCGACACGACCTGCACCTTCTGCGACAGCAATGGCCGCTGCCAGTTCTTCGTCTGTCACGGAGACTTCTAGCAGCTTTTGCTCGTGCATCTGTAAGGAACAATCACGGCCGCCCATGGTGATACACCATTCACCGTTACCGACAACCTGAATTTCATTGTGGCGCGTAGTTTCAATATTTAGTTCGGCCAGAACGTTTTTGTTATCACCGACGCCATTGCATTTCACCTCGGCCAAAATTTCCCGCACGAGCTCTGGCACAACAGCGACTGCCTGAGCCACCTGCTCTGCTGGGGTGCCCTCATAGCTGGCTGGCGCCTTCAAAATACGCTGGCCCTTGCCACCGCCGCCTGAAATGGCTTTTAAACGAATGCGGTTGCCCTGAAACTTCTCAAACATACCTACGACTTGATCGCGCAAGGTCTCGCCGAGCTCATCAATGGTAAATAAATCGATGCCTTTCACATAGGAGGCTGACAGCACCGCCTCGGCGGCAGTTTCCAACTCAGCCGCCCAAACGGCCTCATCGACTTGCATGCCTTGCTCAGCGACGAGGGCTTGTAACGCTGAAATGTCGGGGTATTTCTTCAACAAGGTCAAGGTAGTGGCGTTATCCACCCCAGGGGTGACTGAGACGCCTACCGATAATGCGGTTCTTTTAGCTTCATCCTTCAACCCCGCTCCTCGCACTGTTTGCGAACACGGGCCAATAAAGTTGAGGCCGGCGTCTTCCATAGAGCGGACCATTTCTTCGTCTTCGGCCATGAAACCATAACCCGCAAAAATCGAGTTATAACCATTCTCATGGGCGATTTGAATGATCTGCCGAATACGTTGAGTACGCTCTTCTTTAGATGCCCCGGTGTAATCTGGTACACGGTGCACACGGTTGGGGTCAGTCAATTGGCGAAGCTCAGGAGCGAGTGCACTAGTATAGGTAATCGAGTCCTTTTCAGAGAGCAGGATGCCGTATGAATCGATACCCATTTCATCGAAGACGTCCATCGCCTCTTTACGAATGGGGCCGCGGCAAATGATCAGCGGGCGCATATCTTCGCAGGCAAAGCTTCTCACCCATTCGCTAGTACTTTGGCTCAAGCGGCGCTCAGCGTGAATCTTCGGGTTGTTCAAATAATTGTTAGACACAGTTATATCCTCGTTTGATTCATCGCTAGCTTAGTGGAATTCACGCTGCACACCCTGCATGGGCTCAGCGTTGTAGTGGCGCAGATGGAAGGCCATGTTTTCGCAAAGTACTTCGCGCAAATCAGATGGCATCACAATTTGCGAAATAGAACCCAGACTCAACGCCTCGTTGGGGTTCATCAATTGCTGCTCATAACGCTGCGATAACACCTGCTCTTCGCTCTTCGCCCATGCCATCGCCAGTTTATCTGCCTCTTGTTGGGCCTCGACCTGGCTCTTACCACCCGCCACGAGTTCAGCGACGATATCCGCGGCACGTTTTGGAATTTCACTGCGAATCTGACGCAGCTCGTTTTTGAACACGAATTCAATACCCGCAGGTCCCATCACGGCCGCGCGAGTGGTCGGAAGCGCGACGACTAGATCGGCCCCCGTTGGATAGTTGTTGTACGAGGCGTAAGCACCGCCAAATGCGTTGCGCACAATAACCAAGAAGCGCGGTGTGCGAAGATCGATAATCGCATCCAGCATGGCGCGACCAGCGTGAACAATACCATTAGACTCCTGCTCGCGGCCCGGCAAGAAACCGGTGGTGTCCTCCATGAAGATAATGGGGATGTTGTACAGGTTACAGAAGCGAATGAAACGGGCGTTCTTTAAGGCCGCGTCAATATCAATTTGTCCGGAGGCCACCGCCGAATTATTCGCCACAAATCCAATCACATTGCCGCCCATACGACCGAGAGCACAGATGGTATTGCGGGCGCGCTCTGGTTGGATTTCCATATAGTCGCCGTGATCACACAGCTGCTGAATCAAAATACTGATATCAAAAGGGGTATTAAAACCCGTACGCGAGTTGATTGCTTTCTTGAGGAGGATGTCGATATCCCACGTCTTGCGATCCACTGGATCAGAGGTGGGTTCGAAAGGCGCCATTTCGCCATTATAGGCCGGCAAATACGCAAGTATTTGGCGCACTTTACGCAACGCACTCACTTCGTCGGGCACCACAAAGTCGGTCACTCCCGTCTGTGAGTGGACGCCTGGCCCACCGAGTTCATCCGGGGTCACGCTCTCACCCAAAACACTCTTCACAACTCCAGGGCCTGTGAGTCCAAAGAAAGTATTCTGCGGCTGGATAACAAAGGTGCCCTGGCGTGGCAAGTAAGAACCACCACCGGCATTAAAGCCAAACATACACATAATACTCGGCACCACACCCGACAATTTACGCAGCGCGGTAAAGGCTTCTGCGTACCCATCAAGGCCGCCCACACCCGCTGGCACATAAGCCCCAGCAGAATCATTTAACCCCACCAGAGGAATCTTGCGCTTGCCTGCCAGCTCAAATAAACGGGCCAATTTAGTGCCATTGGTCGCGTCCATAGAACCGGCGCGAACAGTAAAATCGTGGCCATAAATAGCGACATCGCGGCCACTGATGCGACCGACCGCTGTCACAAGCGAGGCACCATCCAAGTTTGGACCCCAGTTTTGAAACAAAATAGTCGGTTTGGTGCCAGGATCGACCAACACCTCGATACGCTCCCAAATCGTCATGCGATTCTTTTGGTGCTGGCGTTCAATATTGGTGACGCCGGCCGCTTTACGCGGACGTTCAATAAGGTCATGACCTTGTTTCAAGGTGTGCTCATAAAGCCCAGGCTCGTAACTGATCTGCCCTGGTACGCTAAATTCAACATCCTTCTTAACCGCAAAGGGGTTATGTAAACTCGGCTTAATTTGCTTATCGCTCATAGTGTCTTCCATTTGTTTGTTTCACTGGCGCGTGTTGAATGATTGTATGAACACCTTACATTCTAGTGTTACATCACCTAAAATGCGCGCCGTAACTGGCCACAAGATATGAGCTAGTGTACCGTCAAGTCAAACCATGAACAGTCGCATAAATAGTGCGTTTGGACGTTAATCCCGCTATTGCAGGGTCTCTGGAGAGTCGCATTTTGAGCTCAGCTATTCTGATCGAAATTCCCTACCACAAACATTCCAGTGATCTGTTTGCAAAAATAAAACATCTGGAGCATGCCGTGTGGTTAGACTCGTGCTTCCCCGATGGCTTTAAGGGGCGTTTCGATATCATGGCGGCAGAACCCATTGAGGTCATCGAGGGCGAGGATCTCAGCGTACTCAACCGAGTTCGCGAGGCCATAAAAAAACACTTCCCGGCAGCCACTCGACCAGACCCCGACCTTCCCTTTATCGGTGGCGCCATAGGCTACCTCAGCTACGATATTGCCAACAATGCCTTGTCAGTAGAGGCTCAGGAAAAACAGGCTATTAATTTCCACACGAGCTGTGTCGGCATTTACCCTTGGACAGTCGTACAAGATCATCGCCGCAGACGTTGCCTACTCGTATGCTCTCCTAGCTTGACCCAACAAGCGCGCGAACAGGTTAAACAGCGTTTCACATCGAACATCACGCTACAACAACACGCGACGCCGACACTTGGCGCGCCTTTTAAGGCGACTATTTCCGCCGACCGTTATCGCCATGATTTTGAACGTATTCAGGCCTATCTAACGGCTGGCGACTGCTATCAAGTCAACTATACCCAACATTTTTCAGCGCCCTTTTACAACGACCCTTGGCCGGCCTACCAAGTGTTACGCCACACCGCGAAGGCTCCTTTCAGTGCCTATTTCAATACCGCTGCCGGCACCATCATGTCAGTGTCTCCGGAACGCTTTATCAAACTGCACGGCAGGCATGTTGAAACCCGTCCCATCAAAGGCACACAAGCGCGTCACCACGACCCATTCATCGAT
>JBEAQQ010000267.1:0-4059 GCA_041163785.1 Pseudomonadota bacterium | reverse complement strand
TATGGCGCGCTGTTGATATAGAATACGCGCTTTTTACGCGCTTTAGCCCGGTCACTTAAGTGCCAGCAAGGAGAATTCCATGTCCCGAACCATTGATATTTATGCCGTAGGATCCGCCATTGTAGATACGGAAGTACGCGTCACCCCTGAATTTTTAACGGAAAATGGTATCGATAAGGGCGTCATGACTTTGGTCGACGAGGCCCGTCAGCACACCCTCATGGAAGCCATCGTTAAGCACCATTCGCACATTGATCGCGCCTGCGGTGGCTCTGGCTGTAACAGTGCTGTGGCGGCGGCTGAATTTGGTGCGACAGTGGCCTTCAGTGGTCGCGTGGGCGACGATGCCGACGGTGAGTTGTTCGCCTCTGACCTCAAGGCGGCGGGCATACAATTTCACGACGTGCGCGCCCCCGGCGCTATTACCGGGAAGTGCTTGGTCATGGTCACCCCTGATGCCGACCGCACAATGAATACCTTCTTGGGCGCCAGCCTAGTCCACACCCTCAAAGAGGTCGACTTTGACGCTTTTGCTGCTTCAAAGTGGCTTTACCTTGAGGGCTACTTGCTGACCGATCAACCCCGTACCGACATGGTGCTAGAGGTAGTGAAGTTCGCCCGTGACAACGGTGTTAAAATCGCCCTGAGTTTGTCAGACCCCTTTGTGGTGGCGGTGTTTGAAGCGTCGATTCGCCAAGTGATCGAAGGCGGTATCGATTTGTTGTTCTGTAACGCTGACGAAGCCAAAGCCTTTGCCCATTGCGACGACCTCGCGCAGGCGGCGCAGCTAATGCTTGAGCACAGCCGAGTGGTGGCCATTACCGACGGTGCCAATGGTGCCCTGGTGGCGGATGCGTCTGGTTTAACGCCGGTGGCGGGTTTCGCAGCTAATGCCGTGGATACCAATGGCGCGGGTGATATGTTTGCCGGCGCGTTTCTAGCGGCGTATGTGGCGGGTGCAGACGCGGCGGCCGCGGCGTCTTTTGGTAACCGATGTGCCGCCAAAGTGGTGGGTCAATACGGCCCCAGACTCAGCAAAGCGGCCCTGCAAACCCTCGCTGAGCACAAGCCTGCTTAAGCGAGATTAAAATGAGCGCGTGCGCAAAAATATTTACTTGCTAAATGTAAAATATGGCGCACACTTAGCACAATTCCTACTTGTGTGAGAGCACGTGCTTGTCTCCTTTCCCTTTTCGTTTTCGCGCTGCAGTCTCCGCCGATGTGGATGCACTGTGGCAGCTCGAGCAAACCTGTTTCGCCAGTGACCGACTTAGCCGTCGCCGCTTCAAGCATTGGATTACCTCTGATACCGGTATTTTACTGGTGGCGGTGGATGCTAGTGACGCCTTGTGCGGCTACGCCTTGGTGTGGTGCCACCGCGGCACACGCTTATCTCGTTTGTATTCTCTCGCGGTGGCTCCCTCAACCCGCGGCTCGGGTTTGGGTAGGGCGTTATTAGAAGAGGCCGAACAGCAGGCGGCAGATAAGGGCCGTCTGTATATGCGCTTAGAGGTGGCCAAGGCCAACAGCGTGGCGATTTCACTGTATGAGTCACTGGGCTACCGCGTGTTTGGCGAATACATCGATTACTACGAGGACCACAGTGATGCCTTGCGCATGCAAAAGCGCATCGCCGCGCCCACGCGCAATGAATCCGCACCACAAATGCCCTGGTATCAACAAACCACTAAATTTACCTGCGGTCCCGCGGCGCTGCTGATGGCTATGGCGAGCCAAGACGACACGTTTACGCCTTCACAAGTTGACGAACTCGCGATTTGGCGCGAGGCCACGACGATTTATATGACCACGGGTCTTGGCGGCACACACCCTGTGGGTTTGGCGCTGGCTGCGCAGCGTCGCGGTTTTGACACCCAAGTATGGCTAAATAGTGAAGACGTTCTCTTCGTTGAGGGCGTACGCAGCGAGGATAAAAAGCAGTTGATGACCGTGGTGCATGAACAATTCATGCAACAGGCGACCGAAAAGGGATTGTTGGTGCACTGGTCAGTGATGACCCAACAGGACATAGAACAAGCCCTGGCCAAGGGCTTCGCGGTGATGGTATTGATCAGTACTTACCGTTTGGATGGCCGCAAAGCGCCGCACTGGGTGGCGGTGTCTGGCTCAGACAAGCACTGTTTTTATTTGCACGACCCCGACTTAGATGAAGATCAGTTGGCGATTGATGCTCAGCACGTGCCGATCGCACGCGATGATTTTGACAAGATGACCAGTTTTGGTGCCAATCGTCTGCGCACCGCCGTTGCCATAAGGAAGGCTGTATGAATGAGATCCAAATAAGCTTGCTGGGTCGATCCATCGATCCAGACATGATAGAGAAGGTGCTTATTGAGCAACTTGGGGCGGTACGATATCGCGATGCCTACTACATAGCATCGGGTGATGGCGAAGGATGGCTGTTCGATTACGGTGTTTTGGTGACGTGGCGCGTGAATTACGACCAACGTATGGCCCTGCTTGAAGCCGTGGCGCCGATTGTCGTGGACCCGGTTGAGATGGTGGTTGAAACCTATCAATACCAAATTGACTCGGCGTCGGGGTTCGCTGTGCGTGATGACGTGTTAACCCTTCCTGACGATGAGCCATTGACGCGCTTAGCCTTGAGCCACGCCTTTGCACAGGAGACCAAACTCGAGTTTTTTGAAAACGTCGCGCGAGACGTCATTCAAAACAATATGTTTGTCTCAAAAGAATTAGCGCGCACGGGCAAGGTGCCCTTAAGTCGACGCGAGCTGTCGCGCTTGCGCGGCGTGCTGTTCGACACCAGTACCGATATCACATGGCAATTTAACCTGCTCGATACGCCCGAGTTTTTTTGGTCCTACCCCGAGCTAGAGGGTTTGTACAACACCCTCAGTAAGTACCTCGATATCGGTGCTAGGTTGACCATTCTTAATACCAAATTGGCGACGATTCACGAGATGTTAGATATGCTGGCGGAAGAACAGCGACACAAACACAGCGCGTTTTTAGAGTGGATCATTATTGTGCTGATTGCGGTGGATATTGTAATTTATATGCTACCTGGGCATTGAGATAAGCCTTGTCATCAGCGGGTCACAAAAGGCGTGTAACTTTTTGACAGATAGGAAATCCTTTCCTACTTTTGAGTTTATACCTTAGCTAAGATTTTGGAGCTGACATGCTTGTCTACAACCACCACGCGCTCGATGACGTTCAGCGGCCTTTTCGGTCTGAAATTTATACCGCACAAGCGGTCACCGACACGTCGATTTATTATTTTCATGTCGCGGCCGATGGCCCGGAAGAAGTGCTACCTCGACTCTCTGAGCGCAGAGAATACAAGCAGATTGGTGATGTTAGACGGGTAGAAGTGTTCGAAGGAGAGCTGTTCGCGCGTTACGAAGGCCAGCTCCCCGTTAAGTTGTTTACCTTGCCCTAAGCTTTTGCCCCCATGGCTACCGCGCGTTGTGCGGTAGCGGCGGGGTTGTCGCTGGCTGGAGCCAACCAATCGCTCGCTTGCGCTGTCACAATATCCGCCATCAATTTGATGTGTGTCTCTTCAGCATTCAAGCAGGGGATGTATTCATAGCGCTCCCCGCCAGCTTCCATAAAGTACTCACGGTTTTCCCCGCCAATTTCCTCAATCGTTTCCAAACAATCCGAAGAAAAACCCGGGCATATAACCTGCACCGATTTGACGCCCTGGCTAGGAAGCCCCTTAAGGGTGTCATCGGTATAGGGTTGCAACCAGGGTTCGCGTCCGAAGCGCGACTGGAAACTCGTCATGTATTCGCCCGCCGTTAACCCCAGTTTTTCAGCGACCAAGCGAGTAGTTTTGTGGCATTCGCAGTGGTAGGGGTCTCCCTGTTCCAAGTAGCGTTGCGGCATGCCGTGGTAAGACAAAATGAGTTTTTCGGCACGGCCGTGCTCCGCCCAATGTGCGCTAATGCTGGCAGCAATGGCGTCAATATAACCGGTGTTGTCGTGGTAGTGACTGACAAAGCGGAAGTCAGGTAGCCAGCGGCGTTGCTTAAAATTGTCGGCGATGGCATCGAATGTAGAGCCGGTAGT
>JBEAQQ010000266.1:0-7937 GCA_041163785.1 Pseudomonadota bacterium | reverse complement strand
GTGCCCCACGCTATTACCGCCACCCCATTATTCGCCGGCCTTTATATGAATGAGTTGTTGATTCGACTACTACCGGCCAACCATCCTTACCCCGCGCTCTTTGACCACTATTGTCTATGCCTAGATGCCTTGGCCAGCGGCGAGCCGCTTGAGCCCAGTTTACGTCGTTTTGAGCGGGTGTTGTTGGATGAGCTAGGTTATGAAATTGATTTTGCCAATGACCATCTAGGACAGCCAATTCAATTAGATGAGTACTATCGCTACAGTCATCAGATGGGTTTTGTTGGCTGTGCCGCGATGGAAGAGGGTGCTTTTGTAGGGGCAGAGCTACTGGCGATCGATGCTGAGCAGTGGCAAAATGACGATGTTCGACGAGCCGCCAAGCGTTTGATGCGTTTGGCCCTACAGCCACTGCTCGGGGAAAAGCCCCTGCGCAGTCGCGGCCTATTTATTCACGGTGGTTAGATGATTGTTGGCATAGGTACCGATATCGTAGCGATAGCCCGAATCGAGGCGGTGCTCCAGAGGCAGGGAAACCGTTTTGCCGAGCGAATTCTCCACCCCGATGAGCTGCTTGAGTTTTTGGCTCATGCCCAGCCCGCACGTTTTCTCAGTAAACGATTTGCCGTTAAAGAGGCCGCGTCAAAGGCTTTGGGTACGGGTATCGGTCAAGGGGTCTCTTGGCGCGATTTTAAAGTTGAGCACACCGAGCTCGGTGCGCCCATTTTGTGCATGAGTGGTGAGGCGGCGGTGCACGCCCAGCAGAAGTCTGTCACCCAACAGCACGTCAGTCTGGCCGACGAGCAAGACAGTGTGGTCGCCTTTGTGGTGTTATCGAATTAGGCCACGCCGCTTGCTATGATGTGCGCCGAATTATCTATGTAAGGATACTATTTCATGGCATTTCCTACGATTGAAGCCTTTGTCGGTAACACACCCTTGGTTCGCCTGCAGCGTTTGCCTGGTGAGACAAGCAATACCATTCTGGGGAAATTAGAGGGTAATAACCCTGCGGGTTCAGTCAAAGATCGCCCCGCCTTGAGCATGATTGCTCGGGCAGAATTGCGCGGTGATATTAAACCTGGGGATACGCTGATCGAGGCGACTAGTGGTAATACTGGGATTGCGTTGGCCATGGCAGCGGCTATCAAGGGCTATCGCATGGTGTTGATCATGCCCTCGAATTTAAGTGAGGAACGCAAGCAATCGATGTATGCCTACGGCGCACAGCTGATTGAAGTGACGCCAGAGCAGGGCATGGAGGGCGCTCGCGATCTCGCTATGGCGATGCAGGCGAGGGGAGAGGGTGTCGTACTGGATCAATTCGCCAATTTCGATAATCCCATGGCGCATGTTGAGACGACTGGCCCAGAGATTTGGCGGCAAACTGAAGGCAAGATTACCCATTTTGTCTCCTCCATGGGGACCACGGGCACCATTATGGGAGTGTCTGCCTACCTCAAAGAACAAAACCCTGATATCCAGATCATTGGCTTGCAGCCTATGGACGGTTCCTCTATTCCCGGTATTCGCCGTTGGCCGGAGGCTTACTTGCCCAAGATATTTGATCGCGCCCGTGTGGATCGCATTATGGATATTTCCCAACAAGAATCCGAGCGGACTATGCGCGACATGGCTGCCAAGGAAGGTATTTTTTGCGGTGTTTCGTCGGGTGGCGCGGTGGCCGCCGCGTTGCGCTTGTCGCAAGAGGTGGAAAATGCTGTCATCGTGGCTATTATTTGCGATCGTGGTGATCGCTACTTGTCGACGGGTGTCTTCGCGTAGCGCCGAAGGGCACTTTTTACGCCTTTTGACGTCCAATCACTGTCAATCAATGGATCTTGAGATGTAAGTTAGGATGATCGATGGTTAAGGTCAGAGCAGATTACCCGCAACTTGAAGACGGGCGTATTGATGTAGCGTCGTGGGCACAGCGTATCCTGGCAGACCGTGACGATATTGATGCTGCGGGTATCGTCGCCGCCTGCGCTATGGCGGAGCACGCTGAACAGGAGGCGGATCGCGCCCAAAATATTTGGAGCAAAGACACCTCGTCCTTTCTTACCGGCTTAGAAATGGCCGAAATTCTTTCCGATTTACGGCTCGATCAAGACACCCTAGTAGCGGCTATTTTATACCGCGCGGTGCGCGAGGGTGCCCTAGACAGTGCCAAGGTCGAGGAAAGTTTTGGCACCACTGTGGCCCAGTTGATCACTGGCGTGCTGCGTATGGCGGCGATCTCCTCGGTGCGTACCGAAGAGGCGGAAGTGTTTGGCCAAGCCAGTGGCCAAGCAGATAAAACGCGTAAAATGCTTATCTCCTTGGTCAACGATGTGCGTGTGGCACTGATTAAGTTGGCCGAGCGAACCTGTGCCATCCGTGCGGTGAAAAACTTTCCTGGCAAACGCGAGCGTGTGGCGCGCGAGATCGCCAATATTTATGCCCCCTTGGCCCACCGCTTGGGTATTGGCCATATTAAGTGGGAGCTAGAGGACCTCTCGTTCCGCTATCTGGAGCCGGACGATTACACCCGTATTGCTCGCTTGTTGGACGAAAAGCGGATTGAGCGGGATAGCTTCATCAAAGAAGTCGTGGCAATATTAGAGCGCGAGATAGCCAATCTTGGCATCGAAGGTGATGTCGCGGGTCGCGCCAAGCACATCTATTCTATTTGGCGCAAAATGCAGCGCAAGAACATCAGTTTCTCGCAGGTGTATGATATCCGTGCTGTGAGGATTTTGGTGCCAACGGTCCAGGACTGTTACGCCATTCTGGGCGTGGTTCATACCCTGTGGCGCAATATTCCCAACGAATTCGATGACTACATTGCCAACCCTAAACACAATGGTTATCGCTCGCTTCACACGGCCGTTATTGGCCCTCACGGTAAAGTGTTAGAAGTACAAATTCGCACCAACGCGATGCACGACGATGCCGAATTCGGGGTATGTGCCCATTGGCAGTACAAGGGGGCGGACAACGCCGCGGGTAAAGGCGATAGCTACGAAGAAAAGATCGCCTGGTTGCGTCAGGTGTTGGAGTGGCACGAAGATATGGGCGGCAGTGGCGATATTGAGTCGGCTGTGGTCGATATCGTGCAGGATCGTATCTACGTATTCACCCCTGATGGCCATGTCGTCGATTTGGTGCATGAGGCGACCCCCCTCGATTTTGCCTACCATATTCACACAGAGGTCGGGCATCGCTGTCGCGGTGCAAAGGTGAATGGCCGCATTGTACCGTTGACGCATACCTTACAAACCGGCGATCAAGTTGAGATTCTGACGGCGAAAGAGGGTGGCCCCTCGCGGGATTGGCTCAGAGAGAACCTAGGGTTTTATCAATCGCCGCGCACGCGCTCCAAAATTCAATATTGGTTCAGGCTACAAAACCGCGATGAAAATATCGCCGCAGGTCGCTCATTGATCGAGCGCGAGTTCAAGCGCCTGGCGCTGACCAGTCTCGATTACAAAGCTATTTCACAGCGCATGCACTTCCAAAAAGTCGATGACATGTACGCGGCGGTAGGTGCGGGCGATACTAGCTTAGGTCACGTGATGCAGGTCGCGCAGCAATTTGTGGCGCCTGATGGCGACGGCGAACCCGCGGTGAAAGCACGGGCGCCGTCACACGATTCTGGCAAGGCGGACAACGTGCACATCGAAGGTGTGGGCAAGCTACTCACTCAATTTGCCCGCTGCTGCAAACCCCTGCCTGGGGATGATATTGTTGGCTATATTACTCAGGGCAGGGGTGTGTCGATTCACCGCAGCGATTGCGCCCAGGTATTGAATCTCAAGAGTAAGGATCCGCGTCGAATGATCGCGGTGTCTTGGGGTGGTGGCGAGAGCCATGTCTACCCTGTCGATATACACATCGAGGCTTACGATCGTCAAGGTTTGCTGCGTGATATTACCGGTCTGCTATCGGTCAGTAAAATCAATGTCTTGGGGATGAATACCCGCAGCGATGTGAAAAACAATACCGCCAATATGACGATAACAGTAGAGATCCGCGAGATGTCAGAGTTATCTAGATTGTTCGACAGAATTAGCGGCCTGCCCAATATTATTTCGGTTGAACGGGAGCGAGGGTGATGACAGTAAAGTATGGCGTTGATGACCTACTGCAAGTGATGTCGTCACTGAGAGACCCTGTGTCTGGCTGTCCCTGGGATATCAAACAGTCGTTTAGAAGCATTGTGCCCTCTACTGTTGAAGAGGTGTATGAATTGGTGGATGCCATCGAGCGTGAGGACTGGCCCCACGTTGCCGAAGAGTTGGGCGACGTGCTTTTTCAAGTGGTCTTTTACGCTCAGCTGGGGCGAGAGGAGGGGCGCTTCGATTTTGCCAAGGTTGTGCATACGCTGACTGAGAAACTCATTCGTCGCCATCCCCACGTATTTGAACCTTCTGATACCTCACTTACTGATGCGGACGTAAAGCAACGTTGGGAAGAAATTAAACAGGAAGAGCGTCGTGGGAAGAAAAAACACCGCGTGTTGGATGATATTCCCCAAGCGTTACCCGCGCTCACTCGGGCGCAAAAGATTACCAAGCGGGCAGCAACCGTCGGCTTCGACTGGCCGGATATCTCGCAGGTGTTGGCTCAGCTAAAGAGCGAAGTTGTCGAGTTGGAAGAGGCTATAGCCAAAGGAGATCAGTCCCACAGTGCGGAAGAATTGGGCGACTTGCTGTTTTGTTGCGCGAATCTTGCGCGACACCTCAATACCGATGCCGAGCAATGCTTGCGCGACGGCAACGCGAAGTTTGAGCGGCGCTTTGCCTATATTGAAGAGCACACGTGTGGAAGCTTGGCTGAGAGCGATCTCGAGGCGATGGATGCGCTCTGGGGTGAGGCCAAGCAGCGCGGATTATAGAGTTAGCCAGCTGCGCACAGGGCGGCAGCTGGCGTCCCGTTTAAACGAACTCTACAACTTCTAAGTGGAACCCAGAAATACCGTTGTACCGAATCGGTGGGCCCATAATGCGCATTTTGCCAACACCCAGTTGGTTGAGCATTTGTGAGCCAGCCCCAATCACGCGGAAGACAATTTGACCCTCTTCGCTGACGCTGCGTTGGGCGGGTTTTGGAAGTTCGGGGAACAGTTTGATTTGGTCGAGGACGCTGTCGTCGCTTTCTTTCTGGCCCACCAGTACCAAGACGCCTTCTCCCTCTTCTGCAATGCGTTGCATCGCGCGGGGCAGTGACCAACCTGGGGCTTCGTTTGGAAGCACCGTTTGAAAGATGTCGCGCAGTGTGCTCAAAGTCTGAACGCGAACCAGAGTGGGCTTATCGGCTTGGATTTCACCCTTGCTTAGGGCGTAGTGGCGGGTATTGTCCTCGCGGTCGTGGAACACGTGCAGGTCGAACTCACCAAAGGCCGTTGTGATAGATTTTTGTTCTATGCGCTCGACGGTTTTGTCATTCATAGCGCGGTATTCAATCAAATCGGCGATGGTGCCAATTTTCAGATTGTGCTTGGCCGCAAACGCTTCAAGTTCAGGGCGCTGCGCCATGGTGCCGTCTTCGTTCATAATTTCGACGATCAATGCAGCGGGCTGAAAACCACCGAGACGCGCTAGGTCGACGCCCGCTTCGGTATGACCGGCGCGGCTTAAGACGCCACCTTGCTTGGCGATAAGAGGGAAGATGTGTCCGGGTTGGATGATGTCTTCCGGTTTGGCGTTAGGCGCGATCGCCGCTTGTACGGTGCGCGCACGGTCAGCGGCAGAAATGCCCGTCGTTGTGCCTGTTGCGGCTTCGATGGACACCGTGAAATTAGTGGTGTGGGTCGATTTGTTTTTGTCGACCATTAACGGCAGGTTGAGCTGAATGGCGCGCTCTTCGGTAATCGGTAGGCAAATTAAACCGCACGCCTCTCGAGCGAAGAAGGTCACGACTTCTGGTGTGACGGCTTCGGCGGCAATAATAAGGTCACCCTCATTTTCGCGGTCTTCGTCATCCATAAGAATAACCATTTTGCCCTGGCGAATATCGTCTATGATCTCTTTGATGCTGTTCAGTGCCATGATGCTTACCATTGTTAAGTTGGCCGCATTATATATGAATTAGCCCTAGAAGGAGAGGACAAGATAAGGGGTGTTTAAGTCATATTAGGTAAGTATTTAGTTTATAGCGGGTTAATGAACCATTAATGACATGTATATCGCATATTGTTAATAAACCTTGGTCTGCTACTTGTCAGGGTTGAGTGCACTGTGTATTGTGTCGCCAGTCAAAAATTATACGGCTTTTAAAAGTCGAAAGATTAAGGAGCAGTTCATGCGTTTAATTTTATTGGGCCCCCCGGGTGCCGGTAAAGGTACACAGGCACAAGCGATTATGGAACGGTTTAGCGTTCCCCAAATTTCAACCGGCGACATGTTGCGTGCGGCGGTAAAGGCGGGCACTCCATTGGGTGTGGCGGCCAAAGAAATTATGGATGCGGGTGGCTTGGTCTCTGACGAGTTGATCATCGGCTTGGTGAAAGATCGTATTCAAGCGGAAGACTGCGCCAATGGCTTCATGTTTGACGGTTTTCCTCGCACCATTCCCCAGGCTGAAGCGCTGCGTGATGCGGGTGTCCAAATTGACCATGTGCTGGAAATTTCTGTCGACGACGAAGAGATTGTAAAACGCATGTCGGGTCGCCGTGTTCACCCGGATTCCGGTCGTACTTACCACGTGATCTATAATCCGCCCAAGGTCGAAGGCGTTGATGATGTCTCTGGTGAGGCTCTGATTCAACGTGAAGATGACAAGGAAGAGACCGTGCGTAAACGCCTGTCGGTGTACCACGAGCAAACAGCACCTTTGGTCGATTTCTACCAGCAGTTAGAAGGGCCTGCTTACCATAAAATCATGGGCGTTGGCGCCGTCAGCGAGATCACCGATAAGGTCCTGGCTGCCTTGTCATAAGTACTCATTAGCTGAACCAACGCTGCCGAAGGGCGGCGTTTTTTTTGCCTGAATGATGCCTCAATTTAGCTTTTCACGCTTGGCATGGATGGCCATTTGGCGCATGATGTCAACTGCGTTCAAACAGGAGTTATCATGTCCGTAAAAACCGTCATCGAGAGCAAGTTGCAGACGGCATTCGCGCCCATTCATTGCGTTGTTGAAAACGAGAGCCACGGTCACAGCGTGGGCAAAAATGCCGAAACTCATTTCAAAGTGGTGTTAGTGAGTGAGGCCTTCAACGAGTTAAAAAAGGTGATGCGTCATCAGCGGGTTTATGCGTGTTTGTCCGCGGAATTAGAGGGTGGTGTGCACGCGCTAGCACTGCACTTGTATTCTCCCGAGGAGTGGGCGCTGAAAGGCGAAGCGCCGGCTAGCCCTAAATGTATGGGTGGTTCAAAGAAATAATTCGAGATGGCTTTGTTGGAGGCCGCTATGTCAGCACGTGTATTATCAATGAGTCTCTTGTTCGTTTCGGCAGCCGTTTTTGCCCACGGGGGGCACAACGATGCTCAAGCCATAGCTCAAGAGCATTTAATTATCGATACCCACATCGATGTGCCATATCGTATTAACGAGCACTGGGAAGATGTTTCCGGCGCTACAGAACGGGGTGACTTTGATGCCCCTCGTGCGCGCGCTGGCGGCTTAAATTTACCCTTTATGTCGATCTATATTCCCGCCGCTAAAGAAGCGGAGGGCGGTGCAGCGCTTTTGGCAAACCAATTGATCGATCAGGTTGAAGCCTTGGTGGGGCGCGCGCCAGAACAGTTCACTTTGGTGAGCAGTGTGGCCGAGGCCGAAGGCTTGCTTGCCAGCGGCAAAATTGGCTTGGCCATGGGAATAGAAAACGGTAGTGCGATCGAGTACAAGCTGGAGAATTTAGCGCATTTCTACCAGCGCGGGGTGCGCTACATCACGCTAACCCACTCAAAGAGCAATCAAATTTGCGATTCTTCCTACGATGATAATCACGC
>JBEAQQ010000265.1:0-6393 GCA_041163785.1 Pseudomonadota bacterium | reverse complement strand
ATAGGTCAAGCGGACCTCAATATCGCTTGGTCGAGTGTGTGGCGCGGCGAAATCGCTGTAGAGCGCTTTTCCTTGTCCGATTGGGTGTTGGACCTACGTTCTCCCATGGCGACACCGGCAGCGACAGATGCTACTGCACCTGGCGAGGGCGTTAACACAGGTATCCCTATCCCAGCGGCATTCGATATCGCGCTGGTCGATATTTCCATGAATCGCGGCAAGATAGTGTTGGCCGGTAGCGATAACTCGGTGATGCAAATAGAGGGCATCGATGTCTCGCTCGATATGCCGTCGCTGGATAAGACTGCCCGCGTGGAAGGCCGCCTGAGTCTTTTGGGTGAGAATATGGCGGGCGTACTGGAAATACAGGGTATGCGGCAATTTTTAGCGGGCGACAAGGCGCCACTGTCATTGTCGTTTGAGGGCTACGATAATCGCATCGCCTTTAAAGGCGTCGTTGAGACGCGTTTGCCTCGACTGCAGGGCGAACTGACACTTGGGCAGGTTGATCTGGTGTCACTACTGCCTGCCGCTGATGGTGGTGGTGATGCTTCCGCCAGCAGCCATTGGAGCGATGAAGCGATTGACTTGCAGTCGCTGCTTGGGCCTCAACTAGATGTGGCCATTAGTATGGAGGCGCTGCGAACGCCTTGGATCGCAACGGGCGCGATGCGGGCGCAGCTAGATTTAAACGATGGGCAATTGCAACTCACCTTACACGAGCTGGCAGCCTACAGCGGAAGTGGCACCGGTACCCTAGGATTAAATGCGCACAATGCGGCGCTAAAAGCGGCGGTGACTATGCAGGATATTATGATTCAGCCTTTGCTCAGCGATGCCGCAGGCGTGGATAAATTGTCTGGCCAAGGCCGTGTCAGCGTCGATATCGCCGGCCGACTGACATCGGTGAAAGCCCTTGTGCAGTCACTGTCCGGTAAGATGGGCGCGTCACTGCAAGACGGTGCGGTGATAGGGTTTAATTTAGCGGCTATTTTGAAGAGCGCGCAACAGGCCTTGCAGGGTAATTTTGCCGGGGTGAATTTGGACAAAAATTTTGCCAGTGCCGAGAAAACCGATTTCTCTTCTATGGTGGCCATGTTTGATGTGGCGAATGGCGTGATGACCGCGCGCGAATTGGCGGCGCAAAGCCCATTGCTACGGGTGTCTGGGCTGGGTGCTATCGATTTGCCCCAGCAAACCTTGGATATGCTGCTCACTGGCCGTCTTGTCGCTAGCGCGCAAGGTCAGGGAGCCGTAGGCGATGAATCTGGCGTGGCGATTCCTGTGGCCGTGAAAGGCCCCTGGGCGGATGTGAAAATCTCCCCTAATTTGAATAAAGCCGCCGAGGAAAAAGCTAAGGCAAAGGTCGAGGAGATCAAGCAAAGTGGCAAGCAAAAAATTGAACAGGAATTAAACAAACTCTTGGACAAAAATGCCGTAGACGAAGACAAAAAGCAGCGCCTTAAAGATTTGTTTTCTCGCTAGGTTGTTCCGCCATGCTCGCGAGTACTGGTGCGGCGCCTAACATGATCTCACTGGCTTGCATCAGTCGCGCGGGGCGACCCATTAACTTGTTGTAGATAACCCGGTAGGTCAGCACATTTTGAACGTACTGGCGGGTCTCATTATAGGGAATGGATTCAATCCAGGTGTCAATGCGCTGGCAGTTTTGTGCCTCTTCCAACCACTGATCAACCCGATAAGGGCCGGCATTATACGCCGCGGCGGCGAGCACGGTATTGCCTGCATAACGTGTGACCAGTGTGTCGAGATAGTGGCTACCCAGAGTTATATTAGTGTCGCCATCGAGCAAAGTGGCGCTTGAGATCTTCATGCCTAGCGTCTTGGCAATAGAGCGTGCGGTGCTCGGCATGAGTTGCATCAGGCCGAGTGCGCCGACGGGTGAGCGCGCTTTTTCGTTAAAGGCGCTCTCCTGTCTTGCAAGGCTCATGACAAGGCTGTCGTCTACGCTCAGGTCGGTGGTAACGTCACCAATTTCATGGCGGTAGTGTAGTGGGAATCGCAAGGCAATGTCGTTCCAATAGCGCGCTGCAATAGTGGCTTGAATGGCTAGGTTGGGTTCATGCCACACTTCCGCGAGGCGCGCCGCGGTTAGCCGTTGCCGCTGGCTTAGGGTGTCCTTAACCAATATCCATTCAAGGTTGGCCTTGTGCGGTTCACCCAATAGCAGCCATTCGCGCAGCCGCTTTATACCTTTGAGGCTGGCGAGTTCCTGCAGTTCAATATCATCGACGTCTATGGCTTGATGATTTAAATGGTACTCTAGGCCGGTCAGGTCGGCGCTCATAAAACCATAGAAGCTGCGTTCTTGCGCGAGTGCTAGCCACTGTTGGTGCGCGGCGACAGGATCGCCGAGTTCCTGCAATGCGTGGCCACGCCAATAGCGCTGTTTATCCGACAGGGATTCGATGCCGTGTTGCTCGATCAAGGCTTGGCTTAGGTCGGCGATAACCTGCCATTCCTGTTCGCGCACCGCGACCCTGAGTAACCAGTCGCTGATGTCTGCATCGAGATGGGGTGGGTTGAGTTGGCGCAAAAGGTGGTAACTGTCAGCTCGATCACTCAGGAAGACATAGCGCGCGATGAGGCGTCTCAATGCTTCGCTGTCAGGTAATTTGCCCTGCTGTACCAACTTTAAATAACGACTGGCTGTCGCGTGGCTGTCGCGCCGTGCGAGGTGCTCAAGCATGCTTGGAAGTAGGCGCGAAGTCAGTGGGGAGGACAGCGTGTCGTCTGCGAGGGGTGTTTCATGTGCGAAACGAAATTGCCACACCTCTTTCGCCGTGGTTTGCGTCGCCTCCGGGAGTTTGCCTAGCAAATATTTTGACAAACGTTTTTGTCCTGCCGACAGGGCGAGATTGAGCCGCACCAAGATGTGCTCTTCCCCCAAGTCGCCGCTGGCGAGAAGTCGCTTGAAGAGTGGGTCGCACTGACTGGGTTGCGATCGTCCGAAGGCCCAAAGTTTACGGGCGTGATCCACGCCTTCGGCAAAACGCCCCTTGCTATTGAGCAGAGTCATTGCGTAGCGGCAGCGCGCCTCCGCCGGCATTTGTTGGGTGTCACCAAATTGTTCGTACCAGTGCCAGCGACGATATTGCAGTGATTTTTTAAGGTAGGCCTGCTTCACTGTATTCGCCGCGGTCGTTCCTGCGTGAGTGTTCACAAAGGCCAGCGCTTCCTGAAAGCGTGCCTCCCTGGGACGGTAGGCTAACCATTCGGCTTCGAGGTCAGGGTAAAGCGGGTAGTGTGTCAGTTTTTTAGCGAGGCGTTGTGAGTAGGTTATTTGATCTTGGCGCGCGGCATTCCACGCTGTACTAAAAAGTGTGCGTTGATCCTCTAAGTAGTCATTTTTAAAATCCAGCTCGGGTTTGATGGGTTGCGCTTGCAGGGTCGAAACGACGCTGCAACACCCGATGAGAATAGCGGCTAGATTTTGTCTTGTTAATAGCATGCGGCCTCCGCTTAGCTTCTTCAGCATATCGCTAGGCGTCCGCTTGTGCCAGTATTTAGATCAAGATTGCGTTGATTTTACACGCGGGCTTGTCGCAGCTATTTCAGCGAGTGCCATCGCGTCCGTTATCAGTGAGGCATTGCTTTCCGGTAGATGGGCGCGCTGTGATAGGGTGCGTCGAAATACTTTGCCGCCGGGAATGGCGTGGTACAAACCCAGTATGTGGCGGGTGATATGGTTCAGTGCCACGCCTTCGGCAAGTTGCGTCTCTACATAGAGTAGGAAACGCTCAAGAATGTCACGACGGCTGGGTTGGTAGTGTATGTTGCCAAACAAACGTTGCTCCGCTGTGACGAGAATCATCGGGTTTTGATAGGCTTCGCGTCCCAGCATGACACCGTCGACGTGGGTCAAGTGTTCGCTGCAGTCGTCAATGGTGGTAATGCCGCCATTGATAATGATTTCAAGCGCTGGGAAATCGCGCTTAATGCGGTACACCAGCGGGTAGTCTAATGGCGGAATGTCGCGGTTTTCTTTAGGGCTGAGGCCTTTCAGCCAAGCTTTGCGGGCGTGGATGATAAAGGTTTTACAGCCGCTCTCTGCCACGGTGCCAACAAAGTCGCGCAGGCCGCTGTAGTCTTCCATGTCATCGACACCAATGCGGTGCTTAACGGTGACGTCTATATCGCAAGCGTCTTGCATGGCGGCGACACAGTCCCTAACTAGCGGGGCGTGGCGCATCAAAATGGCACCAATCATGCCGTTTTGCACTCGGTCGCTTGGGCAGCCTACGTTAAGATTGATTTCATCGTAACCAAAGCTTTGGCCAATCTGGGCGCACTGTGCCAATTCGCCTGGGCTGCTTCCGCCCAATTGCAGTGCCACCGTGTGCTCGGCGGGGTCGAAGCGCAGGAAGCGTTCTTTATCTCCGTGCAAGATCGCGCCACTGGTCACCATTTCGGTGTAGAGATGGGCGTTGGGGCTGATGGTTCGCCAGAATTGTCGGCAGTGGCGATCACTCCAATCCATCAGTGGGGCGGTGCAAAAGCGTCGATTAATCATAGGGCTCGAATCAATGACCTAAAGTTTTTTCAAAAAAATAATTTTTTTTTGAACTACTCATCATCGAGGGGGTCAGAATAGATGTGAGGCGATGACTCGCTTCACTGCAAATTTCATTTCCCCTGATGAATTTGTGACTTTTGAGTGTATCTCCCTAATTACCCGACTTTTCAGTCGGGTTTTTTTTAGGCAATGCCCGCCTGCAACTTGGCGGCGGCAACGGTGTTGTACATTAGGCAGGCGATGGTCATGGGGCCGACACCACCGGGCACGGGGGTTATAGCACCCGCTACAGCCTTAGCCGCATCAGTATCAACATCACCTACCAAACGACTGCGTTCGCCATCTTGAATGCGGTTAATACCTACATCGATCACCGTGGCGCCGGGCTTGATCCAGTCGGCTTTAACAAAGTGTGGAATGCCAACAGCGGCGACCAAAATATCCGCTTGGCGACACACCGCTTCGATATCCTTGGTGCGTGAGTGCGCGATGGTCACTGTGCAGTTTTCTTGCAAGAGCAGGTGAGCCATGGGTTTACCTACAATATTTGAGCGGCCCACAACGACAGCGTTGAGTCCTGACATGTTACCGAGATGATCGCGGAGCATCATAATCGAGCCAAGCGGGGTACAGGGGACGATCTGGTTGTCGCCAATGGCCAGAGCGCCGGCATTTTCAACGTGGAAACCGTCGACATCTTTGCGTGGGTCGATAGCGTTGATCACTGCTTTGCTGTCAATCTGCTTGGGAAGCGGAAGCTGAACCAAAATGCCATTAACCGCTGCATCGTTATTCAGTTCATCGATCAGAGCTAGGAGTGTCTCTTGGCTAGTCGAAGCATCAAGGCGGTGCTCGCGAGATTCGATGTCGAGCTCTTGGCAGCGTTTCACTTTGTTACTAACGTAAACATGGCTGGCGGGGTCATCACCCACAAGTACCACGGCAATACAAGGCACTAACTGGTGTGCGGCTTTAAGTTGTGCAATCTCGCCTTTCAGATCTTCACAGAGTTTGTTGGCAAAGGCTTTGCCGTCGATGATATGAGCCATAGATTAACCTCCCAAAAATACGACGGTCTTGTTGCCGTCGAGGAAAACGCGGCGCTCCGCATGATATTTAACCGCGTTAGCCAGCGCGATAGATTCGTTGACCTTGCCTACGCGCGATAGGTCTTCCGGCTTGTAGTTGTGGTCAACACGGCTGATGATTTGTTCGATGATCGGGCCTTCGTCGAGGTCGGCTGTCACATAGTGAGCCGTGGCACCAATCACCTTAACCCCCCGGTCAAACGCCTGATGGTAGGGGCGAGCCCCCTTGAAGCCGGGCAGAAATGAGTGGTGGATATTGATGCAGCGGCCGCTGAGTTGTTGGCACAGGTCGTCTGACAAAATCTGCATGTAACGCGCAAGTACCACAAGCTCAGTATCGGTGTCGTTGATAATGTCGAGCAGTGCCGCTTCTTGCTGGGCTTTGTTCTGCTTGTCGACGGGTAAATAGATAAAGCGCAGCCCCTCGCGCTCGGCCATAGGGCGAAGCTCGAGATGGTTGGATACAACGGCGGTGATATCGAGGTTCAATTCGCCGTGGCGATGGCGATACAGCAGTTCATCAAAACAGTGGTCGTACTTTGACACCATGATAAGTGTTCGCAGTGGTTCCATCGAATGGTGGAAGGTCCACCCCATGTCGAGACGCGCAGCAACGGGTTCAAACAGGGTCTTGATGGTGTCGATACTGGGAGAATTTTGCTGAAGGCGGAACACCGCGCGCATAAAAAACTTGTCCGTCGATTCATCGTCGAATTGTTCAAGCGCAAGGATGTAGCAGTCCTGTTCTGCAAGAAGGCTAGTGACAGC
>JBEAQQ010000264.1:0-5652 GCA_041163785.1 Pseudomonadota bacterium | reverse complement strand
CCATGTCCTCGGCCAATTTACCCAGTTCGGCAAACTCATCGGGATGCACATAGCGGTCCATTGGGTAGTGATTTTTACTCGGCATCAAGTACTGTCCCAAAGTGAGCATGTCGATATCGTGCGCCCGCATATCTTCGAACACTTTAATCAGCTCGTCGCGGGTTTCACCCATACCCAACATAAGACCAGTTTTAGTCAACACCTCAGGGTTGCGCTCTTTGTACTTTTTCAAGAGATCAAGCGACCACTGGTAGTCAGAGCCTGGACGCATCTCTTTATAAAGGCGCGGCACCGACTCGAGGTTGTGGTTGAACACATCGGGGGGCTCAGCGCTTAAAATATCCAGTGCAATATCCATACGTCCCCGGAAGTCGGGCACCAAAACCTCGACACGAATACCCGGTGTGCGAGCACGCGTTTCACGAATGCAGTCAGCAAAATGTTGGGCTCCGCCATCGCGAAGGTCATCGCGATCCACCGAAGTGATCACGACATATTTGAGCCCCATATCTTGGATCGCTTCGGCGAGCTCAACCGGCTCATTGGGGTCTAGGGCCAATGGGCGACCGTGTGCCACGTCACAGAAAGGACAACGGCGCGTGCAAATTTCACCCATGATCATAAAAGTGGCGGTACCGCCACTAAAACACTCGCTCAAGTTGGGGCAATTGGCTTCTTCGCACACCGACGCGAGCTTATGTTTACGCAGGCGTTCTTTCACCTCAGCCACCTTAGTGGAGGGTGACATTTTGATTCTCAGCCAATCTGGCTTACGGGGAATTTCTTCCGTAGGAATAATTTTTACTGGGATACGCGATACCTTGTCGTAACCGCGTAATTTTTCACCAGGCACCACTTTTTTGGGTTTTTCAATGGTCATACATTTTCTCAGTAAGGCAGTGTCGAACAGGTCGCCACGCTATCGCTAATGTCTGTTGCCAATTCTGCCGCAATAGCGGCGGCGAGTTTGGCTTCTACCTCGTCAATCGACGGGGTGGTTTGCTGCAAAATATCGCGCATGCAAATGACTTGCATGCCTTGGTACCCACAGGGATTAATGCGCTGAAAGGGCTCGGTATCCATATCTACGTTCAAACTTAGGCCGTGGTATGAACAACCGCGCTTGATTCGCAATCCAAGCTGGGCAATTTTTGCGTCGCCCACATAAACACCTGGGGCATCAGGGCGCGCCCGAGATTCAATGCCATACTCCGCCAGCACGGTGATAATAGCTTTCTCTATCGCGGTGACTAAATCGCGAACGCCATAGTCAGCGCGCTTAATGTCGAATAACACGTACCCCACAATCTGGCCGGGGCCGTGGTAGGTAACCTGCCCGCCGCGATCGGACTGGATAACGGGGATATCACCGGTAAACAACAAGTGCTCAGGCTTGCCTGCCTGACCCTGGGTAAAAACGGGTGGGTGTTGTAGCAGCCACAACTCATCCGCTGATTCTGCGTCACGCGCGGCGGTATATCGCTGCATCGACTGGTAAACGTCGTCGTAGGGAAGTGCTTGAAAATGACGGAGGCGCACTACAACACCATTTTCACGATACCTGAATTTTTCAGGTCGCTGTGCAGGGCCTCAAGTTGTGGTTCGCCTGTGGCGATAATGGTCACGGTCATTGAGACCCATGTTCCCTTACTGCTGTCTTTCATCACCACACTGGTACGGTCGTAATCGGGCGAATGTTCCTCTACGATCTCCAGCACCGTACCTTTAAAGTGATCACAGCTGCGCCCCATGATTTTTATGGGGTAGTCACAGGGAAATTCAATCTTAGGTTCTTGAACGTCTTCGCTCATTAAATCGCACCAAACAATTGCATAAAGAACAGCTTAATCGCATCAAATAGACGGCCAAAGAAGCCCGCCTCATCAATACTTTCAAGGGCTACCACGGGGAGCTTAACCACGGTTTCATCGCCGAGCGTTACCACCAACTCGCCGTAGGCCTGCCCTTCTACAACCGCACCTTTAATGACTTTATCAAGGGTCATATTAGCCTGTAGGTCACTGCGAGATCCGCGTGGAATGGTGGCAAAAACGTCTTGATTGATACCCAACCTGACGCTGTTGCGCGCCGCTCCCCACAGCGTGGCTTCGGTCAATTGCTCGCCCGACTTATACAATTGGGGCGTTTCGTAAAAACGGAAGCCATAGTTTAATAATTTACTAGATTCAACTTGGCGAGCGCGAGTGCTGTCGGTACCCATGACCACAGAGATAAGACGCATACCGTTTTTCTCAGCCGACGTCACCAAGCAGTAGCCCGCCTCTGAGGTGTGCCCGGTTTTTAGGCCATCAACACCCAACTGGCCACCCAATAAGGTGTTTCGGTTAGGCGTGCGAATACCGTTGTAAGTAAAGCTGCGCTCGCTGTAGAGCTTATAGTCTTCAGGGAAGTCGTTAATGATATGTTTGGCAAGAATCGACAAGTCGCGCGCGGTGGTCAAGTGTCCATCAGCCGGCAAGCCGTGCGAATTGACGTAGTGAGTATTGGTCATGCCCATCACTTGGGCATGCTGATTCATCACATCGGCAAACGCCGCCTCGCTGCCCGCCAGGTGTTCTGCCACCGCTACTGTTGCGTCATTACCCGAACTAATGATGACACCGCGGTGCAGGTCTTCAACAGCGACTTCACTACCTACTTCGATCCACATCAGCGACGAGCCACGGAAAATGGGGTTTTGCGCCCAAGCATTTTTGCTGATTTTAACCATATCGGTAGGTTTGACATTACCTCGCGCCATCTCGTAGGACATGATGTAACTGGTCATCATTTTGGTCAGACTGGCCGGAGGCAGCTGCTGATCGGCGTTGTTTTCCGCCAAAATCATGCCGCTTTTGGCATCGAGCAGCAGGTGGGCTGTAGCCGCCACTTCAGGGGGCGCTGGAATCAATTTAGGAGTCGACTGAGCCGCCGCCGACAGGCTCAACACAGTGGAGAAAACGACGCTAGCAACAACGGGCAAGAAACGAATAGACATAGTTCAGACAACTCCTCCTTTAGGTGCGCAGCAGTGTATCAAAAACTCAGTCTTGGCGCGACGCTTCGGGTGGACGAATCAATACCGGACGCGCAAATCCAGCCAACACCAAACGTTGCATGAGGGCATCTGCCTCCGCAAAGGTCGCCAAGGGCCCTAGGCGCACCCGATAAACGGCCTTCTCACGCTGCACCTCACCCTCTGCGGTGATCGCGCCCAAGGCTTTTGTTAGCAACGCCTCGGCTCGACTGCGATCACTAAAGGCACCCAACTGCAGGTAGTATCCCCCCGCCTTCGGCAATTCAATTAAGGCTTTGGGGTCGAGCACCTCAATACGCACCCGCGCGGTTCCCTTATTCATGTAACCGAGTTTGGTGGCCGCCGCAAATGATAGGTCGATCAAACGATCGCTGTGAAAAGGACCGCGATCGTTGATACGTACAACGGCTGTGCGACCGTTCTCTAGGTTGGTGATTTTGGCATAGCAAGGAATGGGCAAGGTTTTATGAGCCGCCGTCATGGCATACATATCAAACACTTCCCCATTGGACGTGCGGCGCCCGTGAAATTTGGTGCCGTACCAAGAGGCCTCGCCCTCTTCGACGTATCCCACTGGGCTAGGTAGTAGGTGATAGGTCTTTCCTAAAACCTCATAGGGTGTTCGATTGCCGGCCCGGCCAATCACTTCAAACCGCGGCACCGCATCGGGAATGGCGTCGGGGTCTAGGCGAATAGGCGGCGCACTGTCGCGTTGCTCAAATGTACTGCACGCCGATACCGTCAGCAGCCCTAGCAGCCCAAGCCACCTGAAGGAGGACAGCACTATTTACCGCCCAGTTCTTGACTCAATTGGTAAACCGCCATGGCGTATAAACTGCTGCGGTTATAGCGCGTAATAGCGTAGAAGTTTTTCAGACCCAACCAATACTCTTCGCCGTTTTTCACGCGCAGGCGCACCGCCAACGCTTTTATATCATCGCTGACGCCCTCTGCTTCGTGACCAAAGCCAAGTGCGGCCAATTCAGCCACCGTCCGAGAGGGGTTCAAGGAGTCGTTCAAAATTGATTCGTCGAGATCAGCCGTAACAACAGCGGGAACGACCACCGCTTGATCGCGTTGCCAGCCGTGCTTGGCTAAATAATTCGCCACCGAGCCGATGGCATCTACGGGGTTGTGCAAAATATCTACGATGTGGTCGCCATCGAAATCCACCGCGTAGTGGCGATAGCTGCTGGGGATAAACTGCCCGTAGCCCATGGCGCCAGCATAGGAACCTGTCATGTCAGTAACATCAAAGTTTTGCTCTTTGGCCAACAGAAACATCTCTTCTAGCTGACCGCGGAAGAATTTGGCGCGAGGCTCGTAATCGAAGCCTAGGGTCGCCAGTGCATCGAGCACACGGTAGTTACCCGTGTAGGTACCGTAGCGTGTTTCAACACCGATAATCGCTGCGACAACAAAGCGCGACACACCGTACTCTTGTTCGGCACGATCGAAGGTGGTTTGGTATTTTTTCAAAAACTCGCGACCGTTATTAATGCGCTTACTATCGAGAAAGATACGGCGGTATTCGTACCAAGCCAAGCGCTTCTCGGCAGGGCGTGAAATAGCGTCAATAATCGACTGTTGGTAGCGGGCCTCACCCATCATTGATGACAGATAATCGCGATCCATACCATGCTTGGCGACCATTTCATCAATAAAAGACTGCACCTCTGACTGCTCGCGATAATCCTTTGCCAAGGCCATGCCAGACAACCCCATCGCGACGAATGCCACCAAACACTTTTTCAACATAACTTTTCCTTAATTCGCCAAGCGGCGCTGTTCAGTACTAATGGCCATCAAAATACCAAAACCCATCATCAAGGTCACTAGTGATGTACCCCCTTGACTCACCAGCGGCAAAGGCACGCCCACCACCGGCAAAATACCCGACACCATCCCCATATTGACCACAACGTAAACGAAGAAGGTCATGGTGATTGCTCCTGCCACCAAACGCGCAAAGGTCGTTTGCGCAGACATACCAATCACCATGCCACGCACCAAAATTAACATATACAACAGCAATAAACCGACGACGCCTATCAGGCCAAATTCCTCGGCAAGCACAGCAATAATGAAGTCAGTATGACTTTCGGGTAGGAAGTTAAGCGCCGATTGCGAACCCTGCAAATAACCCTTGCCCTCAATACCCCCTGAGCCAATTGCCGTCATCGACTGAATTATATTCCAACCTGCACCGAGGCGATCCGCCTCGGGGTCTAGCATGGTCAAGACACGACGCTTTTGGTACTCGTGCATGACAAAAAACCACATCACCGGGGCGGCGACCGCACCGAGCGCACCGGCTGCCGCGATATAGCGCCAACTCAATCCGGCAAAAAACAAACAGAACAAACCCGACGCCGCCACCAGTATGGCAGTGCCTAAATCAGGTTGCCTAAAAATTAATACGGCGGGAATCAAGGCAATCAGCATCGACAAACCCACCACCTTGATTCTTGGTGGGAGTACTCGATCAGCCAAGTACCACGCCGTGGCCAAGGGCATAATAAGCTTCATAATTTCAGACGGCTGAAACCTAAAACCCCCAATCTCCAACCAACGTTGGGCGCCCTTAGCCCCCGTACCGGCGACCAACACACCGA
>JBEAQQ010000263.1:0-2596 GCA_041163785.1 Pseudomonadota bacterium | reverse complement strand
CTAGATCAAGTTTGCTCAGCCAGGATGCTCTCCCGAACCGAGGACGCGCATTATACGCTAGCGATCTTTTTCGTCAACACTTTTTGTTAACTTTTTTCGCTCTATTTGGTGTCGCTATCGCGCCACCAAATCCCGCTACGAACTCGCTTTACAGCGCTGCTCGACAAGGGACGCGCACTATATTGATTTGCCCTTTATGACGCAAGCGCTTTTTGAAAAAAAAGTGAAATATTTTGCTAGACTGGCGATGCGTTGTACAAATCGTTCAAAACATCGCCATATAGATTAAATTTCGAACAGGTGGTATTTCTTTTTGCCCAAACGCACCACGAAAAACTTATCGTGCATTGCATTTGCCGCCGAGAAAATTTCTGCCACCTGCATGTTAGCTTCCATACCGTAAGCCACACCGTTTACGAACACCGAATTGCGCTGCAGTGCATCTTTAACCTGCTTACCCGATGACGCCATACCGTGCTCGGCCAGTAACGTTGTCAACGGCACGTCTGACAAATCGGCAGGCACGATATCGGACGAGGGCAAACCATCTAATTTGATTTGCGCCAAGTCACTCGCCGACAGGTCATTCAACTCGCCGCTAAACAATGCATCGGTGATACGCTGGGCTGCCGCCAATCCATCTTCTCCGTGAATCATGGCCGTCATTTCTCTAGCCAACACACCTTGCGCTTGCGGACGCCCCTCAGCCGCGGCATCTTCTGCCTCTATAGCGGCAATGTCTTCAACCGAAAGGAAGGTGAAGTATCTCAGGAATTTATATACGTCGGCATCCGCGGTGTTTAACCAGAACTGATAAAAGGCATACGGTGAGGTTTTGTTAGCATCCAACCAGATCGTGCCACTTTCTGTTTTACCAAATTTGGTGCCATCCGCCTTAGTTACCAGCGGCATCGTCAGACCAAAAACACTGCCACCATACATACGGCGAGACAAATCGATACCGCCAGTAATGTTACCCCACTGATCAGAACCACCAATCTGAAGTTCACACTGGTAACGATGATAAAGCTCGGCAAAATCATAGCTCTGTAGAATCATATAGGTGAATTCGGTAAATGAAATACCCTCACCTTCGCGGTCGATGCGCTGCTTTACCGACTCTTTCGCGATCATCTGGTTGACAGAAAAGTGCTTACCAATATCGCGCAAGAAATCCAACACGTTAACATCTTTGGTCCAATCCAGGTTGTTAACCACCATGGCTGAATTCGCGCCACAATCAAAATCGATAAAAGCAGACACCTGGGCCTTGAGTTTATCGACCCACCCCGCCACCACGTCTGGTGTATTTAGCTTACGCTCTTGTGCTTTAAAAGAGGGGTCGCCAATCAAGCCCGTCGCCCCCCCCACGAGCGCGATGGGTTTGTGACCTGCCAACTGAAAACGTTTTAGCATCAGCAACGGAACCAAACTTCCGATGTGCAAACTATCCGCTGTGGGATCAAACCCACAATAAAGCGTGCGTGATTCAGATAAAAAAGCTCCAAATTCGTCACCACCTGTTGTCTGTGCAACCAAGCCACGCGCTTCTAAATCGGCTAGAAAACTCTGCCCATCAATCATTTGTCCATCCCGCATTACATAAAAAGGTTGGCGCACCATACAACAAAACGATTAAATTGCAAGAAGCTAAGCGCCCCTTAGAAGCTTTCTTCAAATCCCATCTTGGCTATTTTGTGAACAGTGCACTAGAAAAAACAACAGCTTAAACGGTATACTCCAGCACAGTTATTCATTGATACCTATATAAGCATGCACAAACCACAGGCAACACGCATCACCACGACACCCGCGGAATCTTTTCCTCGCAAGCACATGCTTGCTGTGGGCGTCATTTTAGTGACCGTTGCACTGGGCACACTTCTCCTTCCCAGCGACGACGTTGAAGCCGAGCGCATTAACCAGTCTGTGGCCATAAGCTTTAATACAGATACCAAAGCCACAGAAACCGAGCCCACTCCCCCCTCGTTGCCAGCCATAGAATGGCACGAATTCAAGGTGGGCAATGGCGATACCTTGTCTGATATTTTCAATCGCGCCGGCCTCTCCGCAACCGACATGATGAATATCGTCAATAGTGGCCCATTAGGCAAGAGCCTGACACGCATCTATCCCGGCCAGAGCATCAGCTTTGCTCGAGACGCCCGCGGCCAACTCACCGATCTTCGCCACCATCTCTCCAAACTAGAGACCACACATTTCGTCCTAAATGAAGAGGGGATCAACGCAGAGAAGATTGTTCTAACGCCGGACATCTATGTTCAATACAAGACAGCGACTATCGATAGCTCACTTTTTCTCGCAGGCCAAAAAGCCGGCTTGAGCCAAAACCAAATCATGGAAGTTGCCGGTGTATTCAGCGGCGTGATCGACTTCGTGCTCGATCCGCGCAAGGGCGATACGTTCAGCGTGCTTTATGAAGAACTTTTTTTAGAGGGTGAAAAAATCGGTGACGGCGACATTATTGCCGCACAATATAACGGCGACGATGGCGAGTACACCGCCTATCGCTACACCGACCAGAACGGTAATATCGGCTACTACACCCCTGAAGGGGTTAGCATGCGCAAAGCTT
>JBEAQQ010000262.1:0-2966 GCA_041163785.1 Pseudomonadota bacterium | reverse complement strand
CCTTAAAACGGTTGATCGCCCGCGCATCATTACCGCGATTGCCGAGGCGCGTGAGCATGGCGACCTCAAAGAAAACGCCGAATACCATGCAGCCCGTGAGCAACAGGGTTTCTGCGAAGGTCGTATCCAGGAGATCGAAGGCAAGTTGTCTGACGCTCGCGTGATTGATGTCACTGCGCTGCCAGCAACGGGCAAAGTGATTTTTGGTGTCACTGTCACCTTGCTCAATCTCGATACTGACGAGGGTAAAACCTACAAAATCGTGGGTGACGACGAGGCTGACATCAAGCAGAACAAAATTTCAGTCAGTTCGCCAATCGCGCGCGCCTTAATCGGTAAAGAAGAGGGCGAAGTTGTGGTGGTTAAAACCCCAGGCGGCGATGTCGAATACGAAATAGAGCAGGTTCTTCATCTATAATACAAGGCGGACATGAAGGTCCGCTTTTTTTTGCTTTAAGGAATGGCTGTGCTGTCACATCTTCGTACTATTGCAAAGGCTTCTTCGCAGCACGAAATCCGTGTCCGAGCGGCAGGTTTGGCGTTTACTAGCTTGTTTGCGATTGTGCCGGTGATGACCCTCGCCTACACCGTGTTGAGTTTGGTGCCGCAGTTGGCGGGGACTGAACAGCAGTTGGAAAACTTCATTTTCTCGCATTTTGTGCCTGAGTCGGGTCAGGAAATACGCACCTATCTGAGTGCTTTTAGCTCCCAGGCTCAAAGCCTGACTATTCCAGGTTTGGTGGCCTTGCTCGTGACGGGTTATTTGCTGATCAAAAATGTCGAGCAAGCGTTTAACCACATTTGGCGGCAAGATGCGGCGCGCAGAACGTGGTGGAGTGTTTTAATTTACTGGGGCATTATTTTGTTTGGTCCGATGACCTTGGCGGCGTTAAGTGTTGCTGCGACGTACATTTTGTCCTTCAAGATGATTTTTGAGCCCTTGGGTTTAGTCGATCTGCGCAGTGTAGCATTGAAGATGGCGCCGTTGATCATTTCGGCCTTGCTGACCGCGCTTGCCTATTGGGCATTGCCCAATACTAAGGTGCGATTTAAAAATGCCTTGTTGGGCGGTTTGTTTGTGTCGCTATTGTTATTAGCCGGCGTTAAATTGTTTGCCGTTATTATGGCCTATACTAGCTACCAATTGGTGTATGGCACGTTTGTGTCGATCCCCTTGTTTTTGTTGTGGTTATATATAGGTTGGTTTGTACTACTCTTTGGCGCAGAGATTGTGTGCCACTTGGATCAAATGGAGAAATAAATTTCGATGTCGCTCGCTCAGCTCGCCCCGCAACCCCTGTGGAATCATTTTCAAGAACTATGTGACAGGCCGCGCCCTTCAAAGCATGAGAGGTTGGTGATCGATTACTTACGTGATTTCGCTGCGCGTCATGGTCTCGCGTTTCTGCAAGATGAAGTGGGCAACGTCGTGCTTAAAAAACCGGCCTCAGCGGGGATGGAAAAAGCGCGTGCGATTGCCATGCAGTGCCATATTGATATGGTGCCGCAGAAACGCAACGACATAGATCACGACTTTTTTAAAGATCCCATTCGCCCCGTTGTCGATGGCAATATTGTGCGTGCTACGGGGACGACATTGGGGGCAGATAACGGTATTGGTGTGGCGGCGATGCTGGCGGTGTTGGAGTCGCAGGATCTTTCACACGGCCCATTGGAAGCGTTGTTTACCATCGATGAAGAAGCGGGTATGTCTGGTGCTAAGGGGCTCGATAGCCAGATTCTGGACGCCAACATTCTTTTTAACTTGGATTCTGAAGATGAGGGCGAACTCTACGTTGGCTGTGCAGGTGGTGTCGATGTGACACTCGACTGCCCCATGACGACCCTTCCGACCTATGGTGAATTGCGTGCGTTTAAACTCCATGTGTCCGGCTTGCGTGGCGGCCATTCGGGGATTGATATTCATCTTGGCCGCGGTAATGCCAATCTCATGCTGGCGGAACTATTGCTGCGCCTGCGTGCGCAGTTTGATATCAGTGTGGTTGATATCCAGGGCGGGACGTTAAGGAATGCAATTCCTCGCGATGCACGAGCTTCGATCTTGGTGCCTACACGCCATGCTGAGGCGGTTGCGCAATGCATAAGTGCCTATAGAGAAGAACAAGAAAAACGCTTCGCCGATACCGAAAGCGCCTTGAGCCTGAGTGTGGAAGAGGCTGATGTCGCTGAGCGCTACTATGATCCAAGCCAGATTGATAGCCTGCTGCGCGCGTTGTTAGCGACGCCTAATGGTGTGTTGGAACGCCACCCCGAGCATGCTGATATTATTC
Source organism: Pseudomonadota bacterium (assembly GCA_041163785.1). Classification (GTDB taxonomy): domain Bacteria; phylum Pseudomonadota; class Gammaproteobacteria; order Pseudomonadales; family JAHEIH01; genus JAHEIH01. Next base: position 675 of record JBEAQQ010000262.1, on the reverse strand, counting down.
AAACGTCAAGCAATCTTGCGATAGTTAAAAGCCTCCCAGGTATGATTCAAGTCCAGTGCTTGGTGCGGTCGGCGGAAAATGCCGCCAAGTATCGCGCGGGTCGAGACATCGCTGCGGTATACGATGAATTATCACCCGCTGTTCGCGTTGACGGTGCCTATTCGGGATGGCGACCCAATATGGACTCGCCTGTTCTTGCGCAAATGGCAGAACTCTATGCCCGCGATGTGGGTATTAAACCGGAGATAAAGGTGATACATGCTGGATTGGAGTGCGGTATTTTGGGGGGTATTTACCCTCATCTCGACATGATTTCCTTTGGTCCCACGATTCGCTGCGCTCACTCGCCTGATGAGTATGTCGAAATTGATTCAGTGGCACGCTTTTGGGATTTTCTCTGTAAGGCCCTTACCGAGGTCGCCTCAGCCTGATGAATATTACGCCGCCGCACAGCAATAACATCGCGATTTACAAAAAAGTGTCGATTGCTTTGGTGTTTGCGGCGGTGGGTGCATTGGCCAACCTGTTTCCGTTTGGGGTGGGTGACCATATTGAGTTGCTGTTTGGTAATATCGCCTTCTTGGTGATCGCCAGTTTCTTCTCGCCCTGGTATGCCATTCCTGTGGCGACGGCCACACTGTTAGCTAGTGTAGGGGCTGGATTGTCTCAGATCAG
>JBEAQQ010000261.1:0-3295 GCA_041163785.1 Pseudomonadota bacterium | reverse complement strand
CTACCACATCTACTTCAAGGTTGACCTCACTGCCGACACGGTAGCGGCCCATGATGGTCTCCTCCATAGTATGGGGGATGATATTCAATTCAAATTTTGCCCCGTCGACCTTGTTCACTGTCAGGCTGACGCCATCGACGGTGATCGAGCCTTTGTGGGCAATATACTTGGCCAACTCGCGCGGAGCCTCTATCCAAAAGCGCCATGAGCGCGCGTCTTGCGAAATACTTCTTACCACGCCCAGGCCGTCGACATGACCACTCACAATGTGACCACCGAAACGGGCCGTTGGCGTCATCGCCTTTTCTAAATTGACATCGCTACCCACGCTCAAATCACCTAGCGAGGTGTATTGCAGGGTTTCGCCGGACACATCTGCCCAAAAACCGTCTTTTAATAGCGTAATCACGGTTAAGCAGGTGCCATTGACCGCGATACTGTCACCAATCTGAACATCGGTCAAATCTAGCTTGCCAGTGTTTAAGCGCATACGAAGGTCACCGCCACTCGGCTGCTGCTCGGCCACATGGCCTTTTGCTTGGATAATACCAGTAAACATTATCTCTCCTGCGGGATCGCAATGATCCGTGTGTCGTCACCAAACTGACGACGATCCACAATAGTTAAGGCCCACTTGTCCGCCATGTGCTGCAGGGGCATATCAACCATCGGGCGCGCATCGCTACCGAGCAACACTGGCGCCACAAACAGGTGCAGTTCGTCGACCAGACCGGCTGTCAGCATGGCCCCCGACAGGGTCGCTCCCGCCTCGAGCAAGACCTCATTACACTGTTCTTTCTCTGCCAAGTAACGCAACGCAGACTCGAGATCTACCGCCTCGGACTGGCCTAGTATGCGCACCACTCTTGCACCACATTGACGCAATTCTTCGGCATTGGCAACGTCCGAATTGCTGTAAAGGATCAAACACCGCTGATCGTCTCCGATCACGCGCGCAGCCAAGGGTGTACAAAGGCGTGAATCCATCACCACCCGCAGCGGTGCTTGACGAGACGAGGTAAACGCCTCATCAACCTGTAACTCGCGCACATCGAGGCGCGAATCATCCAACAATACAGAGCCAATACCGGTCATCACGGCGCAGGATGATGCACGCAACCGGTGGACTTCTGCCCTCGCAGCGGAGCCAGTAATCCACTGGCTCTCACCGTTGGCCATGGCGGTGCGCCCGTCGAGGCTCATCGCCAATTTGCAACGCACGCGGGGCAACCCCGTGCGCATGCGTTTAATAAATCCAAGGTTCAACGCCGCCGCTTGCTCAGCCATCACCCCCACTTCCACCTCTATGCCCGCGCTTCGCAGCAGCGTATGGCCACGGCCTGACACCTGTGGATTGGGATCCTCCATCGCCGATACGACTCGCGCCACCCCAGCGGCTACTAGCGCCTGACTACAGGGACCCGTTTTACCGGTGTGACTGCAGGGCTCTAAGGTGACATAGGCCGTCGCCCCCTGAGCAGCTTGCCCAGCAACAGCCAAGGCATTAACCTCAGCGTGCGCTTCGCCGGCGTATTGATGCCAGCCCTCGCCAACAATCTCGCCGTTGCGCACGATGACGCAACCCACACGGGGATTGGGGGAAGTAGAATAGCGGCCGCGATCTGCAAGCTGTATGGCGCGGGCCATGAAGTGACGATCAGTCGACATCACTACCTTGGCGATCCGCACTGAGGCGGTCGATTTCTTGACGGAATTCATCCAGGTCTTTGAAATCACGGTATACCGAGGCGAAACGCACGAACGCCACGTGGTCCATGTCGCGAAGTTGCAGCATCACTTCTTCACCGATCAACAGGGAACGAATCTCGCGCTCGCCCGTCGCTTGGAGTTTGCGTTTGATGGTACTGATAGCCGCCTCAATGCGCTCAACGCTGACTGGGCGCTTTTCAACCGCGCGCAAGATACCCGCACGCAACTTGTCCTCATTGAAGGGTTCGCGTACGCCATTACTCTTGATGACCTTGGGCAGCAATAGCTCGGCCGTTTCAAAGGTGGTGAAGCGCTCCTTACACGTCAAACACTCGCGACGACGACGCACTTGCCCGCCGTCTGCCACGAGACGCGAGTCGATCACCTTGGTGTCTGTTTCAGAACAAAAAGGACAATGCACTCGCTCGACTCCTTAACACTATCGTTTAGGCGTAAACAGGGAAACGCTTACACAGCGCCTTCACTTGCTCACGGACCTGAGGTACAACCGTGTCACTGGTGCCATTTTCCAATGAATCCAACACGTCGCACATCCAGTTTGTAAGTTGCACACACTCTTCTTCACCGAAACCACGTGTAGTAATCGCTGGTGTACCCACGCGAATACCCGAGGTCACAAACGGTGAGCGTGGGTCGTTAGGGACGGCGTTTTTGTTGACGGTGATGAAAGCGTCACCCAAGGCCGCGTCGGCGTCTTTACCCGAGTAAGGCTTGTTGATCAGGTCAACCAGCATCAGGTGGTTTTCAGTACCGCCAGACACGATGTTAATGCCGCGCTCCATGAAGGTCTTGGCCATCACTTTAGCGTTGCTGACGACTTTCTTTTGGTAGTCGACGAACTCAGGCGCCATCGCCTCTTTGAAGCTTACCGCTTTGGCAGCGATCACGTGCATCAAAGGACCACCTTGACCACCGGGGAATACCGCTGAATTAAGTTTTTTCTCGATGTCGGCATTGGCTTTCGCCAGAATGATACCGCCGCGTGGGCCGCGCAACGTTTTGTGCGTAGTTGAGGTTACCACGTCAGCAAAAGGAACGGGGTTGGGGTACACACCCGCCGCGACCAAGCCGGCTACGTGCGCCATATCCACCAACAAATAGGCACCCACTTTGTCGGCAATCTGACGGAAACGTGCCCAGTCGACAATGCCTGAGTAGGCAGAGAAACCCGCCACGATCATTTTGGGCTTGTGCTCAAGCGCCAGTGCTTCGGCCTGGTCGTAGTCGATCATGCCGGTTTCGTTGTTCAGGCCGTATTGCACTGAGTTGTACACTTTGCCAGAAAAGTTAGGTTTAGCGCCGTGGGTCAAGTGACCACCTGCATCCAAGCTCATGCCCAGTACAGTGTCACCCGCATTCAGCAACGCCAAGTAAACAGCCGAGTTAGCCTGTGAACCTGAGTGTGGCTGTACGTTAGCGTAATCGGCACCAAACAGTTGTTTGGCACGCTCAATGGCCAACTCTTCGGCTTTGTCGACGTATTCACAACCACCGTAGTAACGCTTACCGGGGTAACCTTCGGCGTACTTGTTAGTCAAACGGCTGCCCTGAGCTTCCATCACAC
>JBEAQQ010000260.1:0-4896 GCA_041163785.1 Pseudomonadota bacterium | reverse complement strand
AGCATTGAGCTGCAACTCGATGTTTCAGCGCAGACATTCGACCGCCGTCAAGCCGCCGGTGTCGAGGTGTCTCCTGTAGTTTCTGTGGATAGTCAGTTTGACGAAAAGAGTGCCGAGCTACTTGTCACCATTGTGCCGGTGTCGGCTGAGCTTGATCTATCGTCCATTGGTATCGATGTTGCCGTGTCGCCTAGCTTGGAAGCCTCTGGCCATCTTGATTTGGTAGATGGCGTCATGACCTGGCGCGGGGTGTTGGCAAAAGCGGCGGATTACCAAGTTGATGCCCGTGTTTCTGGTAGCTTTGTCGATGGTCAGGCGTTTTCGGCCGCTTTGCCCAGCATTCAGCAAACCAGTCCTGGGCTGCCCGTGGCGGTTGTGAAGCCTGTTGTTAAGGCGCCCAAGAAAGAAGATGGCTTATTGGGGCTTTCTAAAAAGCACACCATTTATGCGGCGGTGGCTTTGGCGAATTTACTGTTGCTGGCACTAGCGATATGGGCGTATAGAAAGTTCATTAGCAAAAAGGATGACGCAGCCCCTGATGTTTCGGCGAGCCAAGATGATGTGGCCGATGTTGCGGTGGAGGCGGCGGTTGTTCAGGCGCCTGCAGAGGAAGAAGAGGTTGTAGAGGACGTTGTCAGTCTTGATGATATTCAGGCGGTGGATATTCAAGAAGATGTTCCGTCTACCGAAGAACGCGATGCCATCGATGAACTGTTGGATGACGACGAACTGTATGAGCCGTTAGAGGGAGAGCGGGTCGATGAATTGCTGTCTGAGGCCCACGCCGACCTAGAGGATGAGGCAGCAGCCGATGCTGATGTTGACATCGAAGTAGATGTCGAAGATCAAGACGTTGTTGAGGACGCGGATGAAGATGCGTCTGAAGTCGTTGTACCTGAGGTCTTTGACGACGCTGTGTCTGAAGATGAGGCTGATGCGCTGTGGGAGGCCGAAGCGATAGAGGAGGCCGCCACTGAGGACGCGCTGGTGCCGGACGAGGACGTTGATGATATCCCGGAGTTAGATGACATCGTCGCGGAGGATGCGCTAGAAACTAAGGCTGAGCGCAGTGTGTTCGATGCCTTAGGTGATGATCTTGATGACTTGTCGCTGACGGACAGCCCCTTTAAGCCGGCCGAAGAAAAAGTCAAAGTGACCGATTTTTCAGCCTTGGATGATGCAGAGCTCGATGCTGCGTTGGACGATATTCTCAATTCAGTGGGTGGCATTGAGGACGATTTAGAGGATCTCAAGCCCATTGAAGACACTGACGATGTAGCCGTTGTTGCCCCCGAAGAGGCACTTGAAGATTTGATGTCGAGCGATCTGGATGCGTCATCAGGGGAGGCCTTGCTATCGTTGGACGATGAGGGCGATCTAGAACTGGGGGATCTCGACGAACTACTCAACGATCTTGACGCCCTTGATGAATCAAAAGATGACAAAAAATAGTCATAGTCCATCTTAAGGCTCCCAATGACTTGGGTCTGGGGTCCTTTACTGTTTACTATAGCCCCATTATGTTGGGAGCTATCATATGCGTTTCGAAAGTACTGATCATTATATTTCTACAGACGACCTCAGCTTGGCCGTCAACGCCTCTATTGCACTGTCACGACCCCTGTTAATCAAAGGAGAGCCTGGAACCGGCAAAACCATGCTGGCCGAGCAGGTGGCAGAATCCTTGGGCGTGCCGCTGATTCAATGGCATATTAAATCGACCACAAAGGCGCAGCAGGGTCTTTATGAATACGATGCTGTTTCGCGCTTACGCGATTCACAGCTGGGTGATGATCGTGTGCACGATGTAGCTAACTACATTAAGCGCGGTAAACTCTGGGAGGCATTCGCTGCAGAAGAGCGCGTCGTTCTTCTTATCGATGAGATCGACAAGGCAGATATTGAATTTCCCAACGACCTACTGGTAGAGCTCGATAAGATGGAGTTCCACGTTTATGAAACGGGTGAAACGGTAAAGGCTGTACATCGCCCGATCATCATTATCACCAGTAACAACGAAAAAGAACTGCCGGATGCGTTTTTGCGTCGCTGCTTTTTTCACTTTATCAAGTTCCCAGACCGTGAAACCATGCAAGCGATCATCGATGTGCACTACCCATCGATTAAACAGCATTTGGTGTCTGACGCGTTGGATATTTTCTTTGAACTTCGCAATATTCCCGGGTTAAAGAAAAAGCCTTCTACCTCGGAACTGATCGACTGGCTTAAATTGTTGATGGCCGATGATATTCCCGAGCAGATTCTCAAGGATCACGATCCGCGTAAGGCCATCCCTCCGCTGTATGGTGCCTTGCTGAAGAACGAGCAAGATGTGCATTTACTAGAGCGTTTGGCCTTTATGCACCGCGGTGAACAACGTTAACTATGCTGATTGGTTTTTTTAACAGCCTGCGCAGTGCCGGCGTTCCCGTCAGTGTAAAGGAACTGCTCGATCTGTTGGGTGCGCTCAATCACAACCTTGTGTTTGGCAGTGTGGATGAGTTTTATCGTTTAGCGCGGATTGTAATGGTCAAGGACGAAAAGTACTACGACCGTTTCGACCGAGCCTTTGGGGCCTACTTTAAAGACTTACAGAGCCTAGATGATTTGCTCGAGGCGTTAATTCCTGAGGAGTGGCTACGCAAAGAGTTTGAGCGCCAACTAAGTGAGGAGGATAAGGCCAAGATATCTTCACTTGGCGGTCTGGAGCAGTTGATCGAAGCTTTTAAAAAGCGCCTTGAGGAGCAGAAAGAGCGCCACCAAGGGGGAAATAAGTGGATTGGCACGGGTGGCACGTCACCCTTTGGGCACGGCGGCTATAACCCCGAGGGTATTCGCGTTGGCGGTGAGGGTGGCCAGGGTCGCGCGGTGAAGGTGTGGGAGAAACGCGATTTTCGAAACCTTGACGACAGTTTGGAGTTGGGCACGCGCAATATTAAATTGGCGCTTCGTCGCTTGCGCAAATTTGCTCGGACGGGTGCGCAGGAAGAGTTGGATATCACCGACACCATTCGATCGACGGCTCGCAACGCCGGTTTGCTAGATTTGAAAATGGTGCCCGAGCGTCACAATACCATCAAAGTTTTGTTGTTTTTTGATGTGGGTGGTTCGATGGACCCCTATATCAAGGTCTGCGAAGAGCTCTTCTCTGCAGCGCGCAGCGAGTTCAAGCACCTGGAGTATTTTTATTTCCACAATTTTGTCTACGAGAGTGTTTGGCGCAACAACGCCCGACGTCACACCGAGCGCCTCTCAACCCTAGATCTGCTGCATAAGTACCCCGCGGACTACCGCGTTATTTTTGTGGGCGATGCTAGTATGGCGCCCTATGAAATCACCCATCCGGGCGGTTCCATAGAACATTGGAATGAAGAAGCAGGGCAGGTGTGGTTAAAGCGTATTCTCAATAATTACTCAAAGGCGGTTTGGCTGAATCCAAGTAAGCAGGAGTATTGGTCATACACCCAGTCAACGGCCATTACCAAGCATCTCATGGAAGACCGTATGCATCCCTTGACCCTGTCGGGGCTCGATGAGGCTATGGCCTACTTATCTCGTTAGTTGTCGTCTAAAGGCTATCAGTGAGGCTGTGACGGCCACATTCAAGGACTCGACGTCATTCGCCATTGGAATCATCAGGCGGTCGTCGGCACTGGCCATGATGCTAGCTCGCACCCCCTCTGTTTCATTGCCAAGTACGTACACGGTATTGCCTTCACCCGGATAGTTGGCAATCGGCGTGCTGGCGTGGGAGGAGAGCACGCAGCTTTTCCAGCCTCTGTCCTGCAGCCATTGCAGTGCATGAGGAAGTTCTTTGCAGCGAAAAATACGCGTGCGGAACAGCGTCCCGACACTCGCTTTGATAACCAGTGGGTTAATATCGCAACAACCTTTCTCCGGCAGCAGAATGCCGTACATGCCAGAAGCGCAAACGGAGCGAATAATCATGCCTAGATTTTGTGGGTTAGTGATGCCATCTAGCGCGAGTATCTCGGCATTCACTGGCGCGTCTTCGAGGGCGCTAAAATCGTTGTACCCCTCGCTGGCAATATCAGCTGCCACCCCTTGATCTTGCTTGCCGTTGCGTGAAATACGCGAAAGGGCCTGTTTGCTGTGATACACCACGTCAATGTGGCGCTTGTTGGCCAGTTGTAGCATGTCGGCGACGATGCCGGTAGGATTGTTGCTATCCGCCAGGTGCAAGCGGTGAATGGGAAGGCTCTTATCTTGTAGCGCTTCAAGCACGGGTTTGCGGCCGTAAATAGTGATGACGCGATCGTAGAAGGCTTTTTTTTCTTGGTAGCTCGGCATATTTTGCACCCGTGTTAGAAAGTGCGATTGTACAACAATAGTCAGGCGCTTGGCTTGTGATAGAATGCGGTCAAATTAGGAGAAATTGATGCCGTTAAGAGACCTGTTTACAAATAACGCTGCCTGGGCAGAGGAAATGACGCGTGAGGATCCGGCATTTTTTAGCGATCTGGCGGACCAGCAATCACCGCGTTATTTATGGATAGGTTGTGCCGATTCTAGGGTGCCTGCCAATGAGATCGTCGGTCTTTTGCCTGGTGAATTATTTGTCCATCGCAATGTGGCAAATGTCGTCGTCCACTCTGATCTCAATTTTCTTTCTGTCCTGCAATACGCGGTAGAGGTGCTCAAAGTAGAGCATATTATGGTGACGGGGCACTATGGCTGCGGCGGGGTTAGAGCAGCCATGCAAAATGAACAATATGGCTTAATAGACAATTGGTTACGGCATATTCGTGATGTGTTTTATAGGCATCAGGATGACCTTGAGGACATCGAGGACGACGACTTGCGCATCGATAGAATGTGCGAGCTGAATGTCGTTGAGCAGATGGCTAACGTGTGCCATACGTCGATTGTGCAAGC
>JBEAQQ010000259.1:0-6772 GCA_041163785.1 Pseudomonadota bacterium | reverse complement strand
CCTCAATGCTTTCCCCCAATCCTGAAAGCGCGTTATCGCCCAAGTTAAAATAAACTTCATCGACCACCTCACCCTGCAGCATTTGCACCTGATACTTAGCCAAGCTATTGGCGACCCTTGGGTAGATGTAGTCAGAACCAACCAACATGACTCGTTTACCCAAATTGGCCATCCCCCAAGCTACTGATGGTAAGATTTGTTGGGAGGCGCTCGAGCCGGTGTAGAGAATATTAGGAGAGTTTTCCAAGCCTTCGAATTGCACTGGATACACCAGCAATGCCCCATACTGCTCAAAAAGTGGCGCCACCGTCTTGCGGCAGGAGGAAGTCCAACAGCCAAATACAGTCGTCACCCCCTCGTTAACAAGCAAAGTTTCGGCGAGCCGGTAAAATTGCGTGTCGCTGCTTTGCCCATCGAACAGCATTGGTTCAATTGGCCGGCCAAGAACACCACCCTTGGCGTTTATCTCCTCAATAGCCATCTGTGTAGCCATGGCCACGGGACGTTCTGAGTCTGCCATGGTACCGCTTAAGGAGTGCAACACACCGACTTTAATTGGAGACACTTGGTCTGCGCAGCCCATTAGTGAGAGCACTAGTGACACGACTAGAACACTAAAAATCTTATCGGCAACTAATGGCAATGCTCTCACAATCCACTCCCTTAATAACTATTAAAAAGTATAGTTAAGATCTGAGATTGTGAGAAAAAGAAGGTGTAACAAAGATGTTTAACGATTGAAGCGAACGAAGGTGCGTCCCATGTAGCGTGAGGCCGCTGGCGCAGTGAGCACACCACTGTTGTAACGCACAAAGCCGCGCGACATCGCGTCCCATAACACCAGCATTTCAACGCTATCCGGCATGCAGACCGAGCGCTCTAACTGCTGCATAAAAACGCGATGAATAACGTTTTGGCTAGCCACGAATTCAAGACGCGACGCAACATTGATTGGCATTTGGTAACCGTAGTCCACCAATTTAGATTGAACATCCTCGCTTTGAAGATGACGGGAGAAGGATTTCAGCGCGGCCAATTTCTTGTCGCTGTGGCGATGAATCGCGGGAAAAATAATGACATAGGCACTGTAGTAAGAGCGCATTGGCAAACCTGATAAATTCGGCAAAACCGCAACGCCCAATTGGTCACCCAATGCCTCTTTTAGCTGCTCAACCGCCCAAGTGCCATTGATGTGGTAGGGTACTTTGCCATTTATAAAACGAGAGATACTACAGGAGTAATTGCAGTTGGGATCCACCACACCCCGTGACGCCAAACCACGATATTGCTCTAGGGCCGCAGCCATTTCAGGCGTGTCTAAATTGGCCTCGCCGCCCTCCAAAAACCGAATGCCGTGGCTGAGCACAAAGGGCACAAACCAATACATTTCGTTATAACTCCACGAGAACAATGGCTCGGGGTAAGAAGCGGCCACACTCTCCCAGTCGCCGATCGGTTCGTTAACTAAGGATTTATTGTAAAACTGCAGTAACTGATTGCCCACAAGGAAGGGGATGGCGCGGTGTTCTGACACGGAGGGCAACTGCTGGGTAATTTGTGGCGAAATACTTTGTAAAAACCAGTCCTCGGGAAGGGGGTCGACGTGCAATTCGGCCAGCGCAGACACATCGGGCGGCACAATCACCACATCCGGTAATTCATCCTCTTGATGGGTGCGCATCAACTCGCTTTTAAGCTGATCTTGATCAACAAACGCAGCGTGGAGTTGCAGGCCTTGCTGTTCAGCTTCTTCGCGAATCAACCCCAACAGGCGCGACTCACTGTGGCTGGTTACCAAGGTAATAGGCGTGTTGGCATAGGTATTCGTCACGGCAAGACCGAATACAAGTAGAGAAACTAGGGCGAAACGTACATTGTGCAATAAGGTATCCATACCTGAAATATAGAACAATTTTACCAACGGGGTTAGCGACTATTTAGCTAACGCCTGCAGTGCGTCACCGGTCACACGGTAAATGGTCCACTCCGATTGAGGTTCTGCGCCAAGCGACTCGTAAAAGTCGATAGCGGGGGTATTCCAGTCGAGCACGCTCCATTCGAAACGCCCACAACCGCGCTCAACTGCCACCTTAGCCAAGGACTTTAATAATGCCTTACCGGCCCCTAAGCCGCGCGAGTCGGGCGTCACAAATAAGTCTTCCAAGTAAAGACCCGGGCGACCCAGCCATGTCGAGTAATTAAAGAAGTACAGAGCAAAACCAATCGGGGTCCCCATGTTTTCAGCGATCATCGCTTCACAGTGGGCGTGTTCACCAAACAACGCGGCGTGGGTTTGCTCTGCGCTGGCCACCACCTCGTGCTCGGCCTTTTCATAAATGGCGAGTTGTCGAATGAAGCCAAGGATGGTGGCCACATCTGAAGGTTGGGCACGTCGTATCGAAATCATATTCAACTTTCCAACTTTTCTAGCGTACTCAATTCACCGGGGCCCTCACCGTGCAGAGCTTTCCAAGCGTCGTACTGGCTCAAAAATACCTCACCCGTGAGATTTTTCATAAGGTGGGTATTTTTTAAGCGATCCATCACCGGACCTTTGATCTCAGAAAAATGGAAGGACACACCGCTGTCCTTCAAGCGCAAATTAATCGCCTCAAGGCTTTCTAACGCCGAGGCATCAATCAAATTAACCGCCGGACACATCATCACAAAATGCTTTACTTGTTTATGCTCTGAAATCAAATCGTGCACACGGTCTTCTAGGTAGCGCGCGTTGGCAAAATAAAGGCTCTCATCGACGCGCAAGGTGAGAATGCTTCGGTCGATTTCCACATCGAATCGATCGATATTGCGAAAGTGTTCTTTGCCCGGCACACGCCCAACGATGGCACTGTGTGGTGAACTGGTTCGGTATAAGAACAATAGAATAGAAAGCCCAACGCCCGCGACAATACCCAGTTCGACACCAAACATCAGTGTGATAACAATGGTCGCCGCCATCGACATAAAGTCACTTGGCGAATAGGCCCAGGTCTCTTTAATCGATTTCAGGTCCACTAACGACAGCACCGCCACGATGATGGTCGCCGCCAGTGTGGCCTTGGGTAAAAAGTGAATCAATGGCGTTAAGAACATGGTCGCCAAGGCGATGCCCACAGCGGTAAAGACACCAGCAGCCGGGGTTTCAGCGCCAGCATCAAAGTTGACCACCGAGCGCGAAAATCCACCGGTCACAGGGAAACCGCCCGACACGGCCGAGGCGACATTGGAGGCGCCTAAGCCAATGAGCTCTTGATTGGGTGAGATACGTTGGCGACGTTTCGCTGCCAAGGTCTGTGCCACCGACACCGACTCGACAAAACCGACAATTGAGATCAACAGCGCTGAGACAAATAACTCCTTCCACAATGGCATATCGAATGCGGGAAACACCAAGCTAGGAAGCCCGGAAGGTACTTGCCCGACAATTTTGACACCCTGCTGGTCAAGCCCCAGAGCATAAGTCGCCAAGGTTGTCGCCACGACCGCTAACACGGGGCCTGCCTTAGCTACCAAATCGGCTGGGCGCGGCTTCATGCCAAGGGCGATCAGCAAGGGCTTAAGATATTTTCGTACCCACACCAAGAAGGCCAAGGCACTCAGACCAATAATTACCGTGGGGTAATTCACGTGACTAAGTTGCTGCGACAACGCCACCAACAACTCATAGAGGTTGTGACCGCTGGCCGACACCCCCAGGATATGCTTCAGCTGGCTAGCGGCGATGATCAAGCCAGAGGCTGTAATAAAACCCGAGATCACCGGGTGACTCAGGAAGTTAGCGAAAACACCCAGTCGAAACACACCCATCGCAATCAAAATGAGGCCCGACAGGAACGCCAGTACAATTGCCGCGGCGAGATATTCGCTGCTGCTCGCGAAGGATAAATTACCCACCGCTGCGGCCGTCATTAGGGACACCACCGCCACGGGGCCGACCGCTAGCGTTCGGCTAGTGCCAAATACGGCGTAGGCCACCAGAGGCAGAATACTGGCGTACAAACCCACCTCGGCCGGCAAACCGGCCAACAGCGCATACGCCAAGGATTGTGGAATCAACATGATGGTGACAATGATAGCCGCCACCACGTCATTGGTTAGTACGTGCTTGTTATAGCTTGCCAACCACTCCGAGCATGGGAAAAAGCGTTTCAACATAGGGAGGCTCGATTATTTTTGATCGCGTTTGCAATCGAGTGCTTCGCCCGCTTCATGCGCGACAGGCGTCATCGGTAAAATCTTCGGCGCCGCTAACCACTCCACACCGCGGATCATCGCGTCGAAGTACAGCCAAGGCATGAACTTCTCTTTCAATAACCATGCACTGCGCGTCGCCTTGCGACCGTCCAACAACCACGCGGGGAAAGAAGGCAGCAACTTCCCGCCGTAGCCAAACTCGGCTAGCACGATTTTACCGCGTTCTACGGTTAAGGGGCACGAACCGTAGCCATCATAAACGGCGCGCGGGGCTTGCCCATTGAGCACCATGATGACGTTTTCAGCGACCACCGGCGCCTGCTTACGCACCGCCGCTGCCGTTTTGGCATTTGGTGAATTACCCGCATCACCCAGGGCAAAGACATTGCCATAGCGCACGTGCTGCATGGTTTCAGGACTGATATCCACCCAACCCGCTGCGTCAGCCAAGGGACTCGCGGCGATGAAATCAGGCGACTTTTGCGGAGGGCACACATGCAACATATCGAAGGGTTTCTCGATATCGGTTACATTGCCATCAGCATCGGTGCGTTTGAAGTGGGCGATTTTATTCGCACCATCGACCTCGACCAAGTTAGTCTGAAAATTCAAATCGATGCCGTATTTTTCAACGTATTCCATCAAGGCAGGGACATAATCTCCGACACCAAACAAACCGGGAGTTGCCGTACAAAACTCGACGTCGATATCGTTTAAGCGGCCCTGGCGAGTCCACTCATCACACGACAAATACATGGCTTTTTGCGGCGCACCGGCACATTTAATAGGCATCGGAGGCTGGGTAAAAATGGCCCTGCCCTTGCGCATCCCTTGTACCAGCTCCCAGGTGTAGGGCGCCATATCGTAGTGGTAATTGGAGGTGACGCCATTCGCGCCCAAGGTTTCCTTCAAGCCTTTAACCGCGTCCCAGTTCAACTGCAAACCTGGCGCCACAACCAAGGCGCGATAGCCAATCACTTCCCCATCCTCTAGAGTAACGGCCTGCATGTCTGGCTGGAAGGTTGCAACGGTAGTTTGATACCAATGGGCCTCTTTAGGCATATAGTCTGCCATAGGACGAACCGTCTGCTCGCGCTTAAACACACCGCCACCCACCAGCGTCCATCCGGGTTGGTAGTAGTGTTCTGAACGCGGCTCAACGATACCGATGTTCAAATCGGGTTGGCGTTTGAGCAGGCTGGCGGCACAGGCCAAGCCGCCTGCACCACCACCTACGATCAATACGTCGTGGCTACGCCCCGCCGCTTTAGGGGCAGCGTTTTCTTGTGCACAGGTATCGCAGGCCAAACGCTCAGCAAGCGCCGACAGGTCATAGCCACCTGCGGCTGTCGCCGCCAGAATATCTTGCGCGCTCATCACGCCCGCTTGACCCAGTGCCCACAGCGTCGCTGCGCGCGTGCCGGTGCGGCAGAAAGACAATACGGGGCCAGGTAGACAGTCTAATTGCTTGGCGAATTCAGCCACGTTGTCGTCAGTGATTTTACCCGCCACGACGGGGATCCACGCCCACGCCATACCGTTCGCCTCAGCGGCCGCTTGTAGGTCATCGCGTGCAGGCTGGTCATCCGACTCGCCGTCGGGACGAAGATAGATAATAGATTTAAACCCCTGCGAAGCGGCAACGCCTAAATCTTGAATTTGCAACTGGCCTGAGACACTCAACGCCGGAGTAATTGACTTAATTTCCATAACCTAGGCTCCTACTATTATTGTTAGAACAAATTGACGGGGACTTTTAAGTACACCTGACCATTGTCCTCGGCGGGGGGAAAATGTCCAGCACGCATGTTAACCTGCACAGAAGGTAAAATAAGACGCGGCATATCCAAGGTTGCATCGCGCGTAGAGCGCATGTCGACAAAGGTATCTACCGACGTCCCTTCGTTCACATGGATATTGTTGCGCTTCTCTTCGCCCACTGTGGTTTCAAATTTGAACTCTTCACGACCCGGCGCACCGTAGTCGTGACACATAAACATACGCGTATCGTCGGGCAATTGATAGAGGCGATGGATAGATTGGAACAAGATACGAGCATCGCCGCCCGGGAAGTCGCAACGCGCCGTACCAAAATCTGGCATAAATAAGGTGTCACCCACAAACACCGCATCGCCCATCACGTAGCTCATGCAAGCCGGGGTGTGACCTGGTGTATGCAGAGCCCGGCAAGCAATGTTGCCAATACTGAATGTCTGCTCGTCTTGCAGCAGCAGGTCAAACTGGCTGCCATCGCGCTCGAACTCGGTACCCGCATTGAAGGCCTTGCCAAACACCTCTTGCACAAGAGTAATCTGGTCTCCGATCGCTAGCGCACCGCCCGTTTTTTCTTTCAAATAAGGCGCCGCTGACAGGTGATCAGCGTGGACATGGGTTTCTAGAATCAGATCGACACTGAGCTTGTGCTCATCGATATAGGCCAACACACGATCAGCCATTTCGGTCGAGGTCTTGCCCGAGGCGTAATCAAAATCAAGCACCGAATCGATAATGGCACAACGCTTGGTGTCAGGGCAGTGAACTACGTAGCTATACGTGAAGGTGGGACGGTCAAAGAACT
>JBEAQQ010000258.1:0-5399 GCA_041163785.1 Pseudomonadota bacterium | reverse complement strand
CGCGCCTGACAGATGCGGTGCTGCCCCTAGACGCCTTCGCCGAGAACCTTAAAGCTCAGGTGCGCTAGTGGATATCCTAAGTATTGTTGGGGTCATTCTTGCGTTTGTGACGCTGCTCGGGGGTAATTTCCTCGAAGGTGGAACCCTCAGCGCACTGGTAAATTTTCCCGCCGCGTTTATTGTGGTCGGTGGCACGTTTGCGGCGGGTGCCTTACAAACCTCGGGAGAGGTGTTTAGACGGGCGATGACCCAACTGACGGGCGTATTTGTCGTGCAAACCCTGCCGCTACAGCTTATGCACGACAAACTGGTAGGCTGGGCTAAGGTCGCGCGTCGCGAGGGGCTGCTGGGTTTAGAGAACCTCACCGACGAAGAAAGCGAACCCTTTTTGGCCCGTGCATTAGAGCTGATTATCGATGGCACCAGTATGCAATATATCCGTCAGCAACTTGAATTGGAGTCGATGTTACTAGAGCAGGATGAGATTGATGCAGCTAAGGTGTATGAGAGTATGGGGGGGTATGCGCCGACTATCGGGATCATTGGTGCGGTGATGGGCTTGATACAGGTGATGGGTAATTTGCGCGACCCTTCTTTGTTGGGTAGTGGTATTGCACTGGCGTTTGTGGCGACCATCTACGGGGTCGCTCTGGCCAATCTGTTTTTGTTGCCGGTGGCGAGTAAACTCCGTTTTCGCGCACGTCGACACGCTTTATTGAGACAAATGATTATTGATGGCGCCTGCTCAATCTTCGAGGGTGATAGCGCGCGAACCCTCTCTTCAAAATTGAACGCCTATCAGCGGACGCTAGGGTAGGATCTGCCATGCGACACCCCGTCGAGAAGGAGCCCATCAACCACGAACGCTGGTTGGTGTCCTACAGCGATTTCATCACACTATTGTTTGCCTTTTTTGTCGTGATGTATGCGTTGACGCAATTGAGTGATGCGGAGTTTGATAGTGTCGCTAATCAGCTGCAACGGCAATTCGCTAATGCCACTATTAGTAATGATCAGTCGCCTAACGATATCGGACCCACGGCGGTGACATCGACATTGCGTGGTGATGATTTTGCCGCCGAAGAGGGCGATGTTGAGTTGACCCCCTCTGAATTAAACCCCAGTCCTATTTCAGTGAACGGTATGCCATTGAGCTTGCAGTCTCTGCGAGATGAATTGCAGAGAGACTTACAGGCGACCTTAGAAGAGGGGCGTGTCGGTATACTGGGGAACGAACAGTGGCTGGAGATCAATATGGGAGCTGATGTGCTATTTACCCCAGGCGATGCGGTGCTGTCTAAGGAGGGGCGCAGACTAATTCAACTGATGGCTCTGCGGCTGAAAGATATGTCAAATGCGATCCGCGTTGAAGGTTTTACCGATAACGAGGTGTTGCCGGCATCGCCCTTCGTGAATTCTTGGGCGCTGTCAGCAGCTCGCGCTGCCAATGTTGTTCAAATGATGCAATCCATGGGGGTGGAACCCCATCGCTTAGCGGCGATTGGCTTTGGGGAGTATCAGCCCTTAACAAGCAGTGACAGTGTGCTGGGTAAACTCGTGAATAGGCGCATTGTCATTGCGGTTTCGGCGGACGATAACCCTCGACCGGGGCGGGCAGGGTTAACGCCAGGTGTAGATGAGGGTGCGAAACACGGCGGCCCATCCTCCGGTCAGCCATACCGTACCTGGATAGATGAAGTGAGTGATGCACTGAGCCGTATTCGCGAAACTGATCAGGCTAATGGACCTACCACTAGCATCGATGGCCTTGAGGTGATACCAACAGAAGAGGGTGGTATTCGCATAACGCGCGAAAATCCCTAGGGGCTTGTTCATAAATTTCTTAACTGGTTCGAAACTTGCTTTGTATTCATCACAGGAAACGAAGTGACGAGGTTTTGTCGTGAAAGTATGGGCGGTCTCAAATCAAAAGGGTGGCGTCGGTAAGACAACCACAGCGGTGAGTTTGGGTGGGTTGCTTGCAGAGCAAGGGTTTAAGGTTTTGCTGCTGGATCTCGATCCACATGGCTCCATGACGAGTTACTTTGGCTACGATCCAGAGGACACGGGGCTGACGACGACTTATCATTTTTTTGAAATGACTTCGACAGCAACAAAATCGGACGTTTTAACGTGTGTTAAAAGCACAGGGGTGCCAGAGTTATCCTTTATTCCAGCGTCGACAGCGCTGGCTACCCTAGAGCGACAAATGGTTGGAAAAAGTGGCATGGGGCTCAAAGTAAACCAGGCGCTGGGTTTAGTGAGTCAGGATTTTGATTATGTGATCATCGATAGTCCGCCAGTGTTGGGTGTGCTGATGATCAACGCACTGGCTGCCTGCCATTTATTGTTGGTGCCTGTGCAGACAGAATTCTTGGCGATCAAGGGTTTAGAGCGCATGCTCCGCACCTGTGAGATGGTCGTGAAATCACAGCAAAAGAGTTTTGACTATCTTATTATTCCCACCATGTTTGACCGCCGAACACACGCCTCCACAGCGAGTCTGCGCGAGCTGCGCAATACCTACCAAGACACTATTTGGCCTTCGATGATTCCTATCGATACCCGATTCAGAGATGCCAGTCAGGCGGGCTTGCCTATTTCGCTTTTTGATTCCAATACTCGAGGTACAGAAGCCTATCGCTCGTTGCTCAAATTTCTGTCGCAGGCGAAAAAGAGCGCAGCCTAATGGCGATCAACGCTGACAACCAACACGTACTAGAGGATTACTTCGATCAGCTCCTCATGCCTGCTGGCCCCGAAGAAATCGACGTGACGAGCCCTGTCATTTTGCTTCCGCACGATGACAAAGAGTATGTGACTGCGCTACGAAACGTGGCGAACAATATCGGGGCCAGAACATTCTCCAAGGATGACAATGTGGTGTTGCACAAGGCGCCATTCAAGAATATTTGACGGGCGCCGATAGCTGCATTGATGCCGCGAAACAGGTTTGGAATGAAGCGGAGTTAGTGTGCCTGGTTTTAGATGTACAGGGGTTGAAACTGGCGGTGCCGGTCGCCTTCTTAGGCATTGTCAAGGCAGTCGAGATAGACGACCTTATACCCCCACTGAACGCAGAGCATGGAGTGATGGGTGAGGTCGGTATTCTCGGCCAAACGTTTATTGCTGTAGATACCGCTGACATTGTGATGCCCGGAAAAGCTAATCCTGCCGCGCGAAAACAATACCGCCATTTGGTGGCTTTGCGCTATGTCCCATGGGCCCTTGTGGTATCCCATGTGATAGGCGCGGTGCGTTTGGCTAAAGAGGATGTTCATTGGCGCAGCGGCCAAACCCAGCGGCCATGGCTAGCGGGAACCATGACATCTCAAATGACGGCAATACTCGACCCGTTTGCGTTTGTTGGATGTATAGGTGGCGGCCAGTAACGATGGCACGTTGTGTGCAATTAATATCAATGAGTAATCACAGGTATGGTTTTTTGACACCATCCCTTACGAGGAAACAGCATGGCCAATTCAGCTGAAAAAGTCGTCGAAGACCCCGTTTTGCAGTGGGTAACCTTCCTGCTAGAAGGTGAAGTTTACGGCATCAACGTGATGCAGGTTCAAGAGGTTCTGCGCTACTCAGAAATTGCACCGGTCCCAGGTGCACCAAGTTATGTGCTTGGCATTATTAATTTGCGCGGCAATGTGGTGACTGTAATCGATACCCGCGATAGGTTTGGATTGCCCGTCGCTGAAGTCACGGAGAATACGCGTATTGTGATTATCGAGAGCAATGACCACGTCGTGGGAATCCTTGTGGACGCTGTTGCCGAGGTGGTTTATTTAAAACAATCCGAGATTGAAACCGCACCAAATGTAGGTAGCGACGAGAATGCCAAATTCATTCGCGGTGTTTGCAATAAAGACGATAAATTGCTCATTTTGATCGACATCGACAAGATGTTGACGGAAGAAGAGTGGGCAGAGATGGACGAAATTTGAGGTCATACCATGCTGGAATTAGATGTAGCCATGTGGGTTGGAAGTGCTTCAGCAATGTTGCTATTAGCCGGTATTGCAATAATGGCCTTGGTACAAACCAAGCACTTGCAGCGGCAGCTGGATGCGCACACATCAGAACTGACGGAGTTTAAAAGGAAACTGCTTACTGTTAACCGCGGGACTGTGGGCGTAGGTCAGCACCTTTCCGCACTAGAGAAGCGCTTGCTCAGCGGCCTCAATAAGGTGGAAAAACAGTCGTTAAAAGAGATGAGTATGCTCAGCTATGGTGATGCCGCACGCTTAGTAGAGCAGGGGGTTGATCCCGATCTGTTGGTTAAACGCTGCGGCATGTCTCGCGGTGAGGCCGAATTGATGTGCAAGTTACGGCGATCGGCTTAATCTTGGTCGCCGTGGTAGCGGCAGCCGCTGGTACACGTTTCACGAATTTCGATCATTTGTAATTGCGGCAAACTGGGTTTGAGCTCACGCCATATCCAGCGCGCCAAGTTTTCACTCGTGGGGTTTTCGAGCCCCTCGATCTCATTCAGGTAGTAGTGGTCTAAACGATCGTAAATGGGTTTAAAGGCCGCTTTAATGTCCGAAAAATCCATTACCCATCCGGTCGTTTCACCTACCGGGCCTTCGACTTGTATTTTAACCCCAAACGAATGACCGTGCAGACGGCGACATTTGTGTCCATCGGGAACATTGGGTAAATGGTGGGCTGCTTCAAAGGTGAATTCTTTGTACAGTTCCATGGCAACCTCCTGAGGGAATAGGGATTCATTCCACATAGTAAACAAGCAAAAAAAAACCGCCAAGTGGCGGTTTCCTTATACGAAGTGGCGGACTGGACGGGACTCGAACCCGCGACCCCCGGCGTGACAGGCCGGTATTCTAACCAACTGAACTACCAGTCCAGCTTCGTATTTATCTGATCGATTTGGTGGGTGGTGACGGGATCGAACCGCCGACCCTCTGCTTGTAAGGCAGATGCTCTCCCAGCTGAGCTAACCACCCTTCGAGTCGTTCAGATGGCGCGCATTCTACAGTAATCATTGAATGTGTCAAACGTAAAATGGCTCTTTTTTTAAAAATTCTGTAATTTTTTTTGCGCTTGCTCGAATATTCACCACACTGGTTTTTATTTGATCAACGCGGGGTAAATTTAAGCGTGGTCTAGGCTTGGAAATCTTTGCTATGCTGCTGATATGGAAGCATTGTGCGAGGGAGTATGGCCATAGTATTCGTCTTTATTGCATGCGCGTTGCTGGCGGCCTCCCGCTGCATGGCGGCGGATACATCCAGCACTGCCAGTGGCATACTGTTGATGACTGATGTTTTGGTCGTGGCCATCGTCAGTTTGCTGGTGTTAGCGGTGTTTTTGCAGCGCAGCCGCAACAAGCACAAAAAAGCCCAGCAGGAATTAGAGCAAGCGCGGCAAGA
>JBEAQQ010000257.1:0-6680 GCA_041163785.1 Pseudomonadota bacterium | reverse complement strand
TGGTGCAATACCCGATTGCCACCTTTGCTGCCCTTCGTGCCGGCTTAGTGATTGTGAATACCAATCCTATGTACACGCCGCGTGAAATGCAGCATCAATTTACCGATTCAGATGCCCAGGCGCTGATCATCTTGGACCAGATCAAACCTTCGCTCGACCCCATACGCGCCGATGTGCCATTGAAACATGTCATTGTTACCGGAGCGGCGGACTTTGTCGCAGGGATTCCAGAACTCGCCTCGGGTGACGTCAGCCTTGACCAAGAGGGCAATTATTCGCTGGCTAATATTTTGGCCCACCACCAAAGCACCGACTATGTTGCCAATGACGCCGAGCAAACGGATGTCGCTATTTTGCAATACACCGGTGGTACGACGGGTGTGTCTAAAGGAGCAGCGCTGTCACACCGCAATGCGATGGCTAATTTTATGCAAACCGCGGAACGCGCCCAGCCCACCTACAAGGACTGCCAAGAAATTCTGATTTGCCCACTGCCGCTTTACCACATCTACGCCTTCGCTATGGCCATGTTCTTTACTTGCGCGCACGGCAATCACACCGTGCTCATTCCGAACCCCCGAGATTTAGACGCTACTGTGGCAGCCATTAAACCCTATAAATTCACAATCTTTGCCGGGTTAAACACCTTGTTTGTGGGCCTTTGTATGCACGAAGGCTTTAAACAACTCGATTTCTCTGCGCTAAAAATCACCCTTTCCGGTGGTTCAGCCTTAATGGATGCCACGGCCCATATGTGGCATCAAACCACCGGCTGCCCGGTGTCAGAAGGCTACGGTCTGTCAGAAACTTCTCCCGTTATTACCCTTAATGATCCCACTGCGCCTATGATCGGCACGGTAGGCAAACCTTTGGTAGACACTGAAGTTCAGTTATGGAATGACAAGGATGAGCCCGTCGCCGACGGTGAAGAAGGCGAACTCGTTTGCCGCGGCCCACAGGTGATGCTGGGCTACTGGAATCGTCCCGATGAAACCGCCAAGGTGATGAAAGACGGTTTCTTTAAGACCGGTGACATCGCCGTACGCCTACCTAGCGGCCACATCAAAATCGTCGACCGCCTGAAAGACATGATCATCGTTTCTGGCTTTAATGTTTTCCCGAACGAAATCGAAGGCGTCTTAATGACCCACCCCGACGTTATGGAAGCGGCCGTCATTGGAGAGCCCGACGAGCGCACTGGCGAGAAGGTTTGCGCCTACCTCACCAGTCAAAAAACACTGGATCCCGCGGCGATTGAAGCGTTCTGTCGTGAGCAACTCACCAACTACAAGATACCCAAGAAAATCGTTCAACTCGACGAGTTACCCAAATCGTCTGTGGGTAAAATTTTGCGTCGCGAATTGCGCAGCGCTTAATCTTCTTTCACCACCCGTGCCCTCCGCGGGTGGTACTTTTCCCTCCCTCTGCTTAAAAATTAACTCTCTCGCAGGGAACGGCTATAGTTATCCAACGTAGAATGATAAACGACACCGAGGACTTCACCATGGCGCTTAAAACAGTATTGAGTATTGCCGCCTTATCCGCTTGTATCATGAGCCCACTAGCTCAATCACAGGATCATACCCTAGACATACATAGCCTCTCTGACACCGTTCATGTGATTTGTGGCGACGGCGGTAACGTCACCGTCATCAAAGACGACAAGGGCTTACTCTTGATTGATGCAGGCCTCAGAAGCAAGCAAGAAGAACTCTTAATGACGATTGCAGAGATGTCTGACATAGCGATCGCTCAGCTCATCAATACGCATTGGCACTATGACCATGTCGGTGGCAACAGTGGCCTGGTTGATCAGGGCGCGGTCGTCATGGCACATCGCAATGTGCGCGATCGCATGATGGTGGGTGGAACCATTGCCGCTTTTGGCGCAGAAATACCCCCTGCTGCCGACAAAGAACTGCCGGTCATCACCTATCAAGACGGCATAAATTTGCACTGGGGCGGACTCGGGCTCAACGTGCAGCACTTCCCTGCTGGGCACACCGATGGCGATTCCATCGTCTTCACCGACGACAACCGACTGGTAGTGATGGGTGATATCTATTTCCACAGCATTTATCCTTTTATCGATGCTAGCAGCGGCGGTTCTATCAGCGGTGTTATTGCTGCGGTCGACAAGGTCTTATCCCGTATCGACGAAAGCACCATCGTGATCCCTGGTCACGGCGGTGCCACCGCCACAAAACAAGACCTCATGGACTACCGTCATATGCTTAGTAGTGTGCAGCGTGATCTCACGGCGATGAAACAGGCAGATAAAACATTACAAGAAGTGCTAGAGGCAAAACCCACCGCCGCCTTTGACGCGGTTTATAATGACGGTTTTCTCAAGGCTGATACGTGGGTTAAGCTGATCTACGAATCGCTGTAACAACAAAGGTAAACATTAAAAAATGGCGATAATGACACGTGGAAAGCGCTGGTTGGGATGGGCGAGAGATCTGCTTGTTTTTGCCACCATGGTTTGGGCCATCAATGCCTGGCAAACCAAAGATATGCTCAGCGATGCAGGCGATGTGATCATTCCTGAGATAACGCTGCCTAGGCTGGATGGAAGCGGCACAGACACCCTAGCCGCTGACCCCACTAAGCCCACCCTGCTCTATTTCTTTGCGCCCTGGTGCAGCGTATGCCGCATGAGCATCAACAACTTGAGCTATGTCGATGCGCAAGATGCCAATGTCTACATCATCGCCCTCGACTATAAAAACACTAACGAGGTGCAAGCCTTTGTCGACGAGGTTGGCCTGGCGCTACCTGTGCACCTCGGGCACGAGCAATTAAAGGCGCTATTCCAAATTCGCGCCTACCCAAGCTATTTCGTCCTCGACAAGCAATTTGCCGTCTCAGATCGCACCCTTGGTTACAGTACGGCCATAGGTCTGATGTTGCGCACTAGAAATAGTTTTTAAGACTCTAACTTAAAGCCCCAGTAATCCGCCTTTTCTGGTATCACCCAACGTATTCCTCCGCGCGGATCAGCGACATCGCCCGCAAAGCGGGGAATGATATGGACATGGCAATGTGGCACTGTCTGCCCGGCTAGGGGGCCATCATTCACACCCACATTGCAATCCACCATGCCAGTCTCCTCCTGCAGCACTGCATGCTGTTGGTTCACTAGGGCCATAACCGCGCGCTGCTCTTCTCCGGTCAGCTCAAAGAAGGAGCCGGTATGACGACGAGGAACCACTAAAGTGTGCCCCTCACTCACTGGGTTAATGTCACGCAGAGCGAAGGCGTAAGGATTGCACGCGACGACGCCGGGATGGCGATTATGATCTATCTCACAAAATGGGCATTCAGACATGGCGAGACCTATTTTTTTAGCTTTATTCCCTTTATGGTAGCCTACATAAAGCAAGCCATCACCATAAAGCAACAAGGAAACCCGATGAAAACACTTGGCCTCATTGGCGGCATGAGCTGGGAAAGCACACAAACCTATTACCAACTCATCAATCAAGGCATTAAGGCGCAACTAGGTGGTTTACACAGCGCCAAAATCGCCCTGCAGAGTCTCGATTTCGCAGGCATTGCCCAATTGCAAAAAGACGGGGACTGGGACGCCATGGCACAAATGCTTGGCGAGGCTGCGGAGCGTTTGGAAAAAAGTGGCGCTGATGTCGTCATGATATGCACCAACACCATGCACAAGATGGCGCCAGAGATTGCTGCCCGCCTCTCTGTGCCACTACTTCATATCGCCGATACCACCGCAGCAGCCATCGCCAGTCAAGGCCTCAAAAAAGTGGGTTTATTAGGCACGGCGTTTACCATGGAACAAGACTTTTACCGCGGACATATCCAAGACAATTTTGGGATTGAGGTGGTGATACCCAATGCAGCGGACCGCGACGTGGTTCACCAGATTATCTACGGTGAACTTTGCCTAGGCCAAGTCAACGCGTCATCACGGGATGAATACCTACGCATCATCGATAGCTTAGCCGCCCAGGGCGCTGAAGGTGTAATCTTGGGATGTACAGAAATTGGCATGCTAATTAAGCAAAAGGACACCGAAGTGCCCTTGTTTGATACGACCCCTATTCACGCGGCGGCCGCTGTCGAGTTCGCGCTCGCTTAACTCGCCGCAAAAGGGGCTACGCCGATCAAGGCAACATGCAGCCACATGGCAAAGGCAACCCACGTGACGACACCTAGTATCACTGTGGCGACAGTTCGGCTTGCACCGAGGCTTTCACGTGTGACACCCGCCGCACGATCACGACGACGCGATACCGCAAACCCCGCAATACTCCACACCAAGAGCGCGCCAAACATACCAATATCGTGTAAGCCGCCATTGGCAAGTAAGTGCGCAGTCGCCCAGAGTTTTACCGCTAAGTACATGGGATGCCCAACCGCCGCCTTAAGTTTGTTAGCGGGCACATAGGCTGCAGCCATGAAGATAAAGGCTAACAGCGTCAGCAGCGAGGCTGCGTGACGTGTCCACACGGGGGGATGCCATATCCAGGTAGGGTTCATTCGCGCATCGGCGTAGCCAACCACCATAAGATACAATCCACCTAGCGCTAG
The DNA here is from genome assembly GCA_041163785.1 of Pseudomonadota bacterium. Classification (GTDB taxonomy): domain Bacteria; phylum Pseudomonadota; class Gammaproteobacteria; order Pseudomonadales; family JAHEIH01; genus JAHEIH01. The sequence continues at coordinate 2,120 of JBEAQQ010000257.1, read as the reverse complement.
CAACGAATAAACACCCTTCCAGGCCAATTCCCCGATAGTATCAATGATGGTTTGTCTGAAAGTTGGCGCCAAAATTCTGATTGAATGCAACAACACAAATAATGCAATTCCGCCTAACAATTCGTTGCCCATGCTTTATCTCCCAATTAAAAAGCTGCAGGTTAGGTTATTTATACGTTTTTGGAAAGTCGATAGTCACAATTGATATAAGCTTTTGTTATAAAAAAGAATCACTTTCATAGTAAAGTGCCGCCATTATTGTGATGAGATTTTCCCATGGAAGACATTTTGCCGCTATTCTGGCCCTACTACTCCATTGCTCTTGCCTTGGCGATCAGTTTTGGCGCTATCGCTCAACGCAGCCGTTTTTGTCTGCAAGGTGGCCTTCGCGACTGGCACAATCTCGGCAACCATCGTCGTTTGATGACCTATATCGCCGCCATGGCATTTGCCATCCTGGCGTGCAACGTCGTCGAAGGGTTGGCGCTTACAGATCTAAGCAATACTAAACCCGGCTATCGCAGCAGTGAATTTGCCTGGGGACGCTACCTTGTTGGCGGCTTCATCTTTGGCTTTGGCATGGTGCTTGCCGCGGGATGTGGTTTCAGGCAATTGATTAAAAGCGGTGAAGGTAGCGTGAAAGCCCTTTGGCTTGTGAGCATTATGGCCATCGCGATCTATGCGCTAACGCGAACAACTTTTTTTGGGCTCTATGTGATGCCGCTCTTTCAGCCATTGAGCGTTTCTTTATCTGGCCAGCAAGATCTTGGCAGCATCACCAATAGTGACTACGCCGCCTCATTGCGGGTCGTTTTTGGAGCTGTCGCCAGTACGCTGATGGCTTGGCAATTAATCAAACATAACGCCAGTCAAGGCACATGGCTTACGGCGGTAGCCGTTGCGGCGCTTATCACGTTTGGTTTCATACTCACGGGTGGCGATTATGCGCTCTTCCTCGCCGATGAGGCCGCTTTCATGGACACGCCTCCCAATGGCTTAGGCAGTCAGTCTTTTACCGTAAGCGCCCCGCTTGGCGATGTCGTATATTTTCTCGATCAACGCGCTCTACCTCAATTGACCTTTGGTGTGCTCGCCATTTTGGGGGTTTGGATAGGCGCGCTAATCAGCGCAATAAGTCGTAAACAATTTAGAGTCACCGGGTTCGATTCTTGGCGCGATGTGGGCATTTCTAGCCTTGGCGCCTTGCTCGCCGCCTTTGGCTCAGTGCTTGCTATGGGCTGTTCTGTAGGACATGGTCTGACGGGCGTTGCCACACTTTCTATGGGCTCGATCCTGGCTATTGCAGCGATAGTCGCAGGCGGCATGATCGCCATCAAAATGCGAGCATAGCGCCACTACTTGCGCCGATGCAGTATCCCCAAGGTACGACTAGTCTTGTTGTGCCTTTTGCTGCGCCCGCAATTCGCGTTTCTGCTCGCGACGCGCCTGGGTGCTAGCAATAGCCTCTTTACCTATATGCGCCAAACCCCGCTCTTCGGCTAAACGCATCTGGTGCTCACGCTCACGGAAACGCGCAATTTGCTCGTCGCTATGGGTACCGAAACAATGTGGACAACTCACGCCCTGTTCATAGTGCGGGTGTTGTTTATCCTCCTCGGTAATGGGTAGACGACAAGCATTACACAACTCGTAGTGACCCTTTTGAAGTTGGTGGTTGACCGTCACACGATCGTCGAAAACGAAGCACTCACCCTGCCAAAGCGTTTCTTCTTCGGGGACTTCTTCCAAATATTTGAGAATGCCACCTTTGAGGTGATACACCTCCTCAAAACCCTGCTCTTTAAGGAAGGCCGTCGACTTCTCACAGCGAATCCCGCCAGTACAAAACATGGCCACTTTCTTGTTCTTCTGTGGGTCTAAATGCTCTTTGACATAGTCAGGGAATTGACGGAATGTCTCGGTAACTGGGCTAACGGCCCCTTTGAATGTACCCACGTCAACCTCATACTGGTTGCGTGTATCGATTAACACCACGTCTGGATCAGAAATTAACGCATTCCAGTCCTTGGGCTCCACGTAGGTACCCACCACACGGTTGGGGTCGATGCCTTCTACACCCAAGGTGACAATTTCTTTTTTCAGCTTCACTTTAGAGCGCT
>JBEAQQ010000256.1:0-11227 GCA_041163785.1 Pseudomonadota bacterium | reverse complement strand
GAATTTCATCGGTCGCCACCGTATCGTTTTCATTAACGATGGGAATAACCTTGTGGTCCAACAGGGTGGTGAGTGCGCTGCGCGCATTGAGATAGCGACCCCGATTAGCGAGATCATCATTGATTAGCAGTACTTGAGCAGTGTTAATAGCAAACGATTTAAACATCTGCTCATAGCTGTGGATCAGGCCCATCTGACCCACCGCCGCCGCCGCTTGCAATTCATTGATCGCTGTCGGTCGTTTGGTCCAACCCAGCGTTCCCATGCCTGCAGCTACGGCACCCGATGACACAAGCACAATCTCATAACCCGACTGGGCTAGCTCCGCCATCTGCTCGACCCAGGCCTGCATTGCTTCACGGTGCAAACCCTTGCCATTATCAGTGAGTAATGCACTGCCAATCTTGATCACCCAGCGGCGACCTCTCAACAATGCCTCCCTTCCCTGATCACTCATGCTTAGCAGCCCCTAGTGAACGTACTCAACTTCGACGTCGTAATCGTCGTCATCCCAGTCGTCAAAATCATCATCGTCATTGAATTCACCGCGCGCTTCAGCGCGCTTCAGTCGACGTAAATTTTCAATTTGCTCACGCGCCTCACGCTGCATAGCTAACTGCTGCTCGTGCTCTTGAACAGCAAGCTCAGGGTTTTCCAATTCAGCTTCGCGGCACTGCTCAATGTAATTCATAATGTCTTCGCACAGCGACTGGGTGCCCGTGGCACTAATCGCAGCAATTTCAAACACGGGGCCTTCCCACGCCAAAGCTTCAATGATTTTCTCACGCACCTCGGCTAGCGCCTCGGGCTCCAGCAGATCCGTTTTATTTAGCACCAGCCAGCGATCGCGCTGTGCCAGCGTTGGGCTAAAGTACTCGATTTCGTTTGCAATGGAGACAGCAGCCTCGACTGGATCAGACAAATCAAACGGCGCGACATCCACCAAGTGTAAAACCAAGCGAGTGCGCGTGAGGTGACGAAGGAAACGAATTCCCAAACCAGCACCACCAGAAGCCCCCTCAATAACGCCAGGCACGTCCGCCATCACAAAACTGCGGTATTTTTGAATACTTACCACACCCAAATTGGGCACCAAGGTGGTAAAGGGATAGTTGGCCACTTTAGGCCGCGCAGCAGATACCGCGCGAATCAAGGTAGACTTGCCGGCATTGGGCATACCCAATAAGCCAACATCCGCCAAGACTTTCATTTCTAACTTCAGGTTGCGCTTTTCACCCTCGGAACCCTTGGTGGTCTGTCGAGGCGTGCGGTTAGTACTCGACTTAAATCGAGTATTTCCCAACCCATGGAATCCGCCCTGCGCCACCAAAAGTCGCTGGCCATTCTCGGTCAAGTCACCCAAAATCTCTCGGGTATCCTCGTCGATCACCGTCGTCCCGACCGGCATCTTCAAAATCAAGTCGTCGCCACTGGCACCCGTGCACTGCTTGCTGCCGCCACTCTTGCCACTCTCGGCACGGAAGCGACGCGTGAAGCGATAATCCACCATGGTATTCAGGTTGATGTCGGCCTCGAGATAGACACTGCCGCCATCCCCGCCATCGCCGCCATCAGGACCACCTTTGGCAATAAATTTCTCACGGCGAAAGCTCAAGCAGCCATTACCACCGCGTCCAGCTTCTACTGTGATACTCGCTTCATCTACGAATTTCATACTCTTTCATCCTCGGGCATATTTCTTTTTGCCCAAAACAAGAAAGCCCCGTCAATGACGAGGCTTTCGTGAAGATCATTAGCCGTAAATTAGGCGCTAACGATGTTCACGTATTTGCGGTTCTGCGGGCCTTTAACCACGAACTCAACAGCACCATCAGCCGTAGCGAACAAAGTGTGATCTTTGCCCATACCTACGTTGCTACCTGCGTGGAACTTAGTGCCACGTTGACGAACGATGATGCTACCAGCAGATACCTGCTGACCACCGAAACGTTTCACACCAAGGCGTTTACTTTCGGAATCGCGACCGTTACGAGTACTACCACCAGCTTTCTTGTGAGCCATTGTATTTCTCCTACCTTAATGCTTAAGCACTGATACCAGTGATTTTAACTTCGGTGTACCACTGACGGTGACCGGCTTGTTTACGGTGGTGCTTACGACGCTTGAATTTCACGATAGTCACTTTGTCGTGACGGCCGTGAGAAACAACTTCAGCACTCACTTTTGCACCAGCAACAACGGGCTGGCCAATTTTAACGTCAGCGCCTGCACCAACCAACAATACTTCTTCGAAGTTAATTGCTGCGCCAGTTTCGGCTTCAATTTTTTCTAGCTTCAGGGTTTCACCTTCAACTACGCGGTGTTGTTTACCACCGGCTTTAATAATCGCGTACATGTTTTACTCCGATAATGGCCTGTTTGCATCCTGTGATTCGCGATTTGGGAATGCCGCCTTACGTCATTCACTGTGGGCAAATCAGGCACTAACCCGTGTCCGGGATAGGTTTTTGACGAATTTCAGGGTCGCGAATTGTATGCGATCCCATACACCATAGCAAGCCTTTCAAGCACTTAATCTTAAGAATTACCCCCTGAACACAAAAATTATTGCATTTGCCCTCTCAGTTAATGGGGAAATCCCTAAAATCAATGATAAACTCCCACGTCTTTAAGACATGACCTAGAACGTAACGGGATCAATACATCATGCAACAAGCCCGCGCACTCGTCGCCACCGATTTTGAACGCGTCAATCAATGCATCATCGACAGAATGCACTCTCGCGTCCCCATGGTGGAAAATATAGGCCACTACATAATCGACGCCGGCGGCAAGCGTCTGCGGCCCATGTTGGTGCTTTTAACCAGCGGCGCGCTGGGCTACAGCGGTGATGCGCACATTCAATTAGCCGCCATCATTGAATTTTTGCACACGGCCACCCTTTTGCACGATGACGTGGTTGACGTGTCCAGCCTGCGCCGAGGCCGCCCCACGGCCAACGCCGAGTTTGGCAACGCGCCCAGCGTCTTGGTGGGCGACTTCATCTACTCTCGCGCCTTCCAGATGTTGGTAGAGCTGGGCGACATGTCTATCATGCAGTTGCTCTCCGACACCACCAACACCATTGCCGAAGGGGAAGTGCTACAGCTAACAAAAGCCGGCGACCCCGATACCGATCTCGACGCCTACCTTCAGGTCATCACCACCAAAACCGCCGTGCTATTTGGTGCCGCTACCAAGGGAGCCGCGCTATTAAGTGGCGGCGATGCAGCGACCGCCGAGCAGCTGTATCAGTACGGTGTCAATCTCGGCATTGCCTTTCAGTTGATCGACGACGTCTTGGACTACAGTGGCGACCCTACAGAAATGGGCAAGAATCTAGGTGACGACCTCGCCGAGGGCAAACCTACACTGCCCCTCATTCGCACCATGCAGGTGGGAACAGCCGAACAAGCCGAGCGCGTTCGGCAAGCCATCCTTAATAAAGATGCGGGACTGTTAGACGTTATTGCGGACGACGTAAAAAGCTGCGGGGCGTTGGACTACACCCAGGCCATGGCCGTTGAATACAGCGACAAAGCCCTGGCCAACCTTGCCAACATGACAAATAACAGCTATACAGAACAGCTTGCCCGCCTGGCTAAGCTAGCGGTTCAACGCAACGCCTAAAAATAAGGACACAACATGGAATGGACTCAGGCACTGATCCTAGCGATCGTCCAAGGATTGACTGAATTTTTACCCATTTCCAGTTCAGCCCACCTTATTTTACCTGCCCAACTTTTTGGCTGGACCGATCAAGGCCTGGCTTTTGACGTCGCCGTCCACGTCGGCTCATTGGCCGCTGTCGTATGGTACTTCCGTCACGACCTATGGCGCCTAATCATCGCCTGGCTGAAACGTGTTTTCAAAGGGCAAAAGAGTGACGACAGCAAACTCGCTTGGCAGGTCATCTACGCCACGATTCCAGCCGCCTTTATCGGACTGGCTGCTAGCAACTTTATCGAGGCACACCTACGCAGCATTACCGTTATCGCCACCACCACCATTGTATTCGGCATATGCCTCGGTTGGGCGGATAAATTCGGCAAGCGCAAACTAGAGCTCGTGGAACTTACCATGGCCGCCGCCATTATGATCGGTATCGCTCAGGCACTGGCTCTCATACCCGGCACATCACGCTCAGGCATCACCATGACAGCTGCCTTGCTGCTCGGCATGCAACGCCACGCTGCGGCTCAGTTTTCATTTTTACTCTCCGTACCACTCATTCTGGCGGCGGGCGCCCTGAAAACCTTTGAGCTTGCCACCTCAGACATTGCAGTCCACTGGGGAGACCTGTTGCTCGGAGCGTCGATGTCCGGCATCACTGCCTATTTATGCATTCGCACTTTCCTCGCTTTTATCGACCGGATTGGCATGACGCCCTTTGTGATATATCGTCTAGTATTGGGCGTGACGCTGTTCGCCATCGCCACACTGTAAACCAACAATAAAGAGGGACCACCATGCAGTCGTTTAAATTCTTTAAGCGCGGCTGTGGCGCGCTAGCCATTGTCGCACTCGCCGCCTGCGGTAACGACAACGCCACCAGTGCATCCACCTTAACCGCCGAAGATGCCAAGGCTTTTTTAGCATCGGCGCAAGCCGATCTTGAGCAACTGCAACTCCCCGCTGTTCAGGCAGCCTGGGTGTATCAAAACTTCATCACCGAGGATACCGCAGCATTGAGCGCCTCGCTCGGCGAGAAACTTAGCTCAGCCGCCGTTCGCTATGCGGTTGAAGCGGCTAAATTCAACGACGTAGTGGTCGACCCCGACACCCGTCGACAACTAGAACTGCTCAAGCAATCACTCACGCTACCAGCGCCTGCCGATCCGGCTAAGTCGGCTGAACTGGCCAACATTGGCGCCGAACTCGACGGCCTTTACGGCAAGGGTAAGTACTGTCGCGACAATGGCGAGTGCTTCAGCTTGCCAGACATGACATTGATGCTCGCTAACTCTCGCGACCCCGCCGAGCAGTTAGAATTGTGGGCCGGCTGGCGCCAAGTCTCACCCCCCATGAAAGATCTCTATATTCGCCAAACAGAAATCGCCAACGAAGGCGCCAAAGAACTTGGCTTCACCGACCTCAGTGACCTGTGGCGCGTCAAATACGATATGCCAAGCGCGGAGTTCGGCGGTGAAGTGGATCGCCTTTGGGGACAAGTAAAACCCTTCTACGATGCCCTGCACTGCCATGTGCGCGCCGAATTAGGCAACTACTACGGCGAAGACATCGTGCCACAAGATCAGGCCATTCCTGCGCACTTACTGGGCAATATGTGGGCACAAAGCTGGGGCAATATCTACGACATCGTTAAACCCAAGCAGGACATGCAGGTTGTCGACGTCACTCAGGCGCTTAAAGACAATAATGTAGAACCACTCGACATGGTAAAAACAGGCGAGGCCTTCTTCAGCTCGCTAGGCTTTGATCCTCTGCCGGACACCTTCTGGGAGCGCTCATTGATTACCAAACCCGCCGATCGCGACGTGGTCTGCCACGCATCGGCTTGGGACATCGATGACAAAGACGACATTCGTATCAAAATGTGCACCCAACAAACCGGTGAGGACTTCCAAACCGTCCACCACGAGCTCGGTCACAACTATTATCAGCGCGCCTACAAGAACCAACCACTGCTGTATCGTGGCTCGGCGCACGACGGCTTCCACGAGGCGGTTGGCGACACCATTGGCCTATCAATCACGCCTAAATACTTGAAAGAAATCGGCTTGATTGACGACATCCCCGATGCCAGCAACGACATCGGCATGCTGATGCAATTGGCATTGGAAAAAATCGCCTTCCTGCCCTTCAGTGTCATGGTAGATCAGTGGCGTTGGAAGGTATTTTCCGGCGAAGTGGCACCCGAAGACTACAATAAAGTCTGGTGGGAGCTGCGCGAAAAATACCAAGGTGTTCGCGCACCTATCGAGCGGCCCGCCGATGCCTTTGACCCAGGCGCCAAATACCACATCCCTGGCAATACGCCTTACACACGCTATTTCTTGGCCCACATTCTGCAGTTCCAATTGCATGAAGCACTGTGTGAAATCGCTGGCGATAAAGGCCCCATCAACCGCTGCACCATCTATGGCAATAAAGCCGCAGGAAAAGCCCTCAACGACATGCTGGAAATGGGTATGAGTAAGCCGTGGCCCGATGCGCTGGAAGCTATTGCCGGCACGCGCCAGATGGATGGCACCGCGATTGCCAACTACTTTGCCCCCTTAAAAGCATGGCTAGACGAGCAAAACAAAGGGCGTCAGTGCGGTTGGTAAGTTAGTACCCACCCTCAATATGAGCGATGAGCTGCATAAGCTCATCGCTTTTTTCTTGCACCAAGCCACGATTCCCTCGCGACTCAACATTGAGCCTAATCAAAGGCTCGGTATTGGATGAACGCAGATTAAACCGCCATTCATCAAAGGCCACACTCAGGCCATCGATGTAGTCGATGCTCCTCGCCGAGCTGGCGAAGTGCTCTTCGATGGCGCCAAGCAGTGCCGCACTGTCCATTCGTACCGGAAGGTTGATTTCCCCACTGCAGGGGAAGGCGGCTTGACGCCGCTCAACCAGCGCAGATAGCGGCACATCGCGCTGCGACAATAACACCAGTATTAGCAAGCACGGCAAGATACCACTATCGCAGCAGAAAAAGTCTCTGAAGTAGTGGTGGCCGGTTGTCTCGCCGCCATAGATCGCACCGCTTTGCCGCATGGTGCGCTTCATAAAGGCGTGCCCGGAAGCACTCGGAACCGAGCAACCACCAAACGCGGCAATCGCCTCCTCTGTGTGCCACACCAATCTGGTGTCATGCACAATACGCTCCGCCGGATGGGCCGTTAAAAATGTCTCACTCAACAGCCCAACGATGTAATAAGGGTCAATATATCGCCCCGTCTCATCAAAGAAAAAACATCGGTCAAAATCGCCGTCCCACGACATGCCAACATCCACTTCAGCAGCAGAGATTTCTCGTTCAGTGCGCAGCCTTTGCTCCGCCAGCATGGGGTTAGGTACACCGCGGGGATAACTTGGATCAGGCGCCAAACTGGACCCAAGCAGGGTCACTGGCAATCGCTCAAATACACGCTGCAGGATAGGACCCGCACCGCCATGGCCAGCATCCGCCCATAGCCGCAAGGGCTTCATCTGGCGAACATCGACAAGGGATAAAAGATGTTCAATATAAGCGTCTACACAATCCAACCCGACGATGGCAGCGGGGCGTTCAGCCACCTTAAAGTGCCCTCTCGCTACCCTATCGCGTATTTCAGCCAAGCCGCTATCTAGGCCTATTGGGGCACCGCTAGCGGCCACAAATTTCATGCCGTTATAGCGCAGGGGGTTGTGGCTCGCGGTCACCATGATACCCCCGTCGTACCCAAAATGAGCGGTGGCAAAATAGACCTGTTCGCTACCGCATTCCCCTAGGTCATAGACTTCCGCGCCCGCCTCCGACAAGCCTCGCGAAAGCGCCTCAACTAAGGCCAAAGACGACGGGCGAATATCTCGCCCCACCACGACGCGCCGATATTTGCCCCAATTAGCGAAGGCCAAACCAATGCGATAGGCAATATCTTCATTGAGTTGCTGCGGCACCAAGGCCCGCACATCATAGGCTTTAAAGCCCTCAGGTAGCTTTATTTCGGGCAAAATCAAGGGATTCAATGCACACTCCTAGTGTCGCAGATTGACGTCTTTGCTAGACATACGTGGTCAAACATATAAAATTGCCTTCTTCCAAGGTGGCTTGCCTATAATAACCAAAGCATCGAGCACACCAAAGATTAACTAAACGAGTTTTATTTCATGTCACTACAAAATAGCTTTACCAAAGAAGAATTGGTCGCCTGCGGCCATGGGGAATTGTTCGGTGAAGGCAACGCTCGCCTGCCTGTCGACAACATGCTGATGCTGGACCGCATCACAAGCATCACCACCGACGGCGGCGAATACGGCAAAGGCCAAATCATCGCCGAATTGGATATCAACCCCGATCTTTGGTTCTTTGAGTGCCACTTCCCTACCGATCCCGTGATGCCAGGGTGCTTAGGCCTTGACGCCATGTGGCAGTTGGTTGGTTTCTTCCTCGGCTGGAAAGGCAATCCCGGTCGCGGCCGAGCGCTGGGCTCAGGCGAAGTAAAATTCTTTGGCCAAGTGCTGCCAACCGCCAAAAAAGTCACCTACAAAATCGATCTGAAGCGCGTCATTGAACGCAAGTTGGTCATGGGTATTGCCGACGGCAGCCTGAGCGTTGACGGCCGTGAAATTTACACCGCCACCGATCTTCGCGTGGGGCTATTCACCTCTACCACAGATTTCTAATTAGGGTTCACCATGAAAAGAGTCGTCATTACAGGACTAGGCGTTGTTTCAAGCCTGGGCAACGACGCATTAAGCGTCACCGAGTCACTTCGCAACGGCACATCGGGTATTAAATTCAAGCAAGATTACGCCGACCTTGGGTTCCGCAGCCACATCGCGGGTAGTATCGATATCGACATCAACGAACTCATCGATCGCAAAATGCTTCGCTTCATGGGCAACACCGCTGCGTACGCTTACATCGCCATGCAACAAGCCATCGATGATTCAGGCCTCAGCGAAGATCAAGTATCCAACATCCGCACAGGTATTATTGCTGGTTCCGGTGGCGCCGGCTCTGCTGCCCAAGTGGAAGCTGTCGACATCCTGCGTGAAAAAGGCAACAAGCGTGTCGGCCCCTACCGCGTGACCCAAACCATGGGTTCAACCGTGTCAGCGTGTCTAGCAACACCTTTCAAGATTAAGGGTGTGAATTACTCTATCTCATCAGCATGCTCGACGAGTGCACACTGCATTGGCAACGCCTACGAGATGATCCAAATGGGCAAACAGGACATTGTTTTCGCCGGTGGTGGTGAAGACGAGCACTGGACCCTTACCTCGTTGTTTGACGCCATGGGCGCGCTTTCAAGCAAGCGCAACGACGCCCCAAGTACAGCCTCTCGCGCCTACGATGCAGATCGTGATGGCTTTGTCATCGCGGGTGGCGGCGGCATGCTGGTACTCGAAGAACTGGAGCATGCGCTGGCGCGCGGTGCAAAAATCTACGCAGAAGTTGTCGGCTACGGCGCCACATCTGACGGCTACGATATGGTTGCCCCGTCGGGCGAAGGCGCGATGCGCTGCATGCAAATGGCCATGTCCACCGTCAATGGAAAAATTGACTACATCAATGCCCATGGCACGAGCACACCGGCCGGTGATATGAAGGAACTGCAAGCCGTGAAACAAACCTTTGGCAATGACATACCCATGGTTGGCTCAACCAAGTCTCTGTCTGGCCACTCCTTGGGCGCGGCCGGTGTTCACGAAGCGATTTATACGCTGTTGATGCAGCAAAACAACTTCGTCGCCGCATCGGCCAACATCGAAACCCTCGACCCAGAGGCGGAAGGCATGCCGATCGTGCGCGAACGCGTCGATAACGCCAACCTCACCACGGTCATGTCAAACAGCTTTGGCTTTGGTGGCACCAACGCATCGTTGGTTTTCCAAAAATATCAGGGCTAGACCTCAGCATCAGCGAGTGCGTCGCGCAATGTGTCGACGCGCTCGTTGAGCAGTTCCTCACTGTACTGCAACGCCTCTACAACACCCCATACAGGTCCTGGCCACGCCTCATCACCTTCAAAGCGCACAATATGATGTAAGTGTAACTGAGGCACCATATTTCCCAGCGCCGCCACATTGAGTTTATCGCCCTCAAAAAGTTGCATCATAATCTCACCCAATGCACAGGACTCGCGCAACAACTGTTCACGATCGCTATCGTTCAACTCGTATATTTCTCGGATACCGGCTCGGCGAGGCACTAGGATGCACCACGGATAGTTGGCATCCAAGCTCAACAGTACCAGCGACAGGGGCCATTCTACGACCGTGACAGTATCACTATCCAACACGGGATTGAGCTCAAACATGGAAGCCTCCTTGGCGATTATCGGTGGATGTGCGTTTAAAGATAGGCAAGCGGCGCCTCGATCTATAAAATAGCGATTTTTACACAATTAGCAACGAGTTTAACGATGCGCGCCAGCAAGTACCTAATCGCCACCCAAAAAGAAACCCCCGCCGACGCAGAGGTCATCAGCCACCAGTTAATGCTGCGAGCAGGATTAATTCGCAAAGTCGCCTCAGGGCTTTACAACTGGCTACCGACGGGGCTTCGCGTATTGCGCAAAGTTGAACATATCGTCCGCCAAGAAATGGACGCTTCAGGTGCTCAAGAATTGCTCATGCCCGTCGTGCAACCCGCTGAACTGTGGCAAGAATCAGGCCGCTGGCAACAATACGGCCCCGAGCTTTGCCGCTTGGTTGACCGCCACCATCGCGACTTCTGTCTTGGGCCCACCCACGAGGAAGTGATCACCGACCTCGTGCGCAACCAGATCAACAGTTACAAACAGTTGCCCTGCAATTTCTACCAGATCCAAACCAAGTTCCGCGATGAAATTCGTCCTCGCTTTGGTGTCATGCGCGCCCGCGAATTCACCATGAAAGACGCGTATTCCTTCCATGCTGACAAGGCCTCGCTGCAAGACACCTACGATGTGATGCACCAGACCTACTGCAATATCTTCGACCGCATTGGCCTCGATTACCGACCCGTTATGGCGGACACCGGTTCGATCGGCGGTTCGGCGTCTCACGAATTCCACGTATTGGCGGAGTCTGGCGAAGACGACATCGCCTTTTCCAATGCCAGCAACTATGCCGCCAACGTTGAATTAGCGGAAGCTGTCGCCCCCGCAGGCGAACGCCCAGCCCCGAGCCAAGAGCTGCAAGAAGTGGCGACGCCCGGCCAAAATACGATTGCTGAAGTTTCTGAATTCCTCGGTATTTCCGCGTCTTCAAACTTGAAAACCTTAATTGTCATGGGCGAAGCCGACGAAGAGGGCAAGGACAATCTCGTCGTACTTGTTCTGCGTGGCGACCACAGCCTTAACGAAATTAAAGCCGAAAAACTCCCCGGCGTTGCTAGCCCACTCACTTGGGCAGATGAGGCGCGCATTGAAGCAGAACTGGGTGCCAAAGTTGGCTCTCTCGGTCCCGTTGGCATCGTGGGTAAACTTCGCGTCATCGCTGACCTCAGTACCCGCAATATGGCCGATATGCTGTGCGGCGCCAACAAAACCGGCTACCACTACAGCGGCGTTAACTGGGGTCG
>JBEAQQ010000255.1:0-7289 GCA_041163785.1 Pseudomonadota bacterium | reverse complement strand
GTATGGATGGCCGCTTTGTTACTCATGAGAACTCCTTAATAGTGTTTAACGCGGGTGACTTTGAGTACCGCGTCGATTTTACGCAGGGTTTTAACCACGCGTGCAAGATGGATACGGCTTTTCACCGAAATGAGAAGATAGATGGCGCCGAAGGAGGCGTCGACCTCTTCGGTACGTATTTTTTCAATATTGATGCCGGCATCGTTTAAACGAGCGGCCATTTTAGCCAACAGGCCGCGCTCGTTTTGGTAGTCGATGCGAATTTCAGACTGGAAGTCACCTTTGACCTCGTCAGACCAGGCCAGTGGTACGCATTTGTCTGGATTGTGTAGGTGTTCCGCCACGTTGCCGCAGGTGGCAAGGTGCACCACCATGCCTCGGCCGGCCGAAATAAAGCCAACAATGGGGTCGCCTGGCAGCGGTCGGCAGCAATTGCCATAATTCAGCACAAGCCCCTCGGCACCGGTAATGGCCAGCGGGCTGTCGCTGCCTTGTGCAACAGACGACTCGTCGGGTTGCGCGACCAAACGGCGCGCTGTCAGGTAGGCGACACGCTTGCCAATGCCGATTTCCTGCAGCAATTGCTCTTCGCTTATCTTCATGTCGGCCAATAGCTCCGCCATGGCCGTAGCAGGCAGTTCCGAAAGGTCTTTGCCAAGATTGCTCACAGCCTTGGCGAGCAGGCGTTTACCTAGATTCACCGCCTCGTTGCTTTCACGGTTTTTGAGGAAGTGTCGGATCGCGGTGCGCGCCTTGGCGGTAATCACAAAATCGAGCCAATTTGGGTTGGGTTGCGAGCCCGGCGCGGTAATAATCTCTACAGTTTGGCCGCTTTGCAGTGGTGTGCTGACGGGAGAAAGTTGGCGGTCGATGCGACAACCCACGCAGGCATTGCCGACATCGGTGTGCACCGCGTAGGCAAAGTCGATGGCATTAGCACCGGCAGGTAGTTCGAAAATCTTACCTTTAGGGCTGAAAATGTAGATATCGTCGGGGAAAAGGTCAATTTTGACGTTTTCAATAAACTCTATGGAGTCGCGCGCTTTGGCCTGCATGTCGAGCAACCCTTTGATCCACTGCTGGGCTTTTGCCTGACCGGTGAGGTGGGCCGCTTGCTTGTCAGATTTGTACAACCAGTGCGCAGCGATGCCATTGCTCGCGATCACATCCATCTCGTGGGTGCGGATCTGAATTTCAATAGGCACTCCGTACATACCAAATAACACCGTGTGCAGCGACTGGTAACCGTTGGATTTAGGAATGGCGATATAGTCCTTGAACATACCTGCAACAGGTTTATACAGGCCGTGCACCATACCCAAGGCGCGGTAGCAAGAATCGACGCTGTTGGTAACAATGCGAAAAGCGAACACGTCCATGATGTCCTTGAAGGACTTTTTAGACATCTTGCGGTAGATACTGTACAGGTGTTTTTCGCGACCACTCACCATGGCCACCAGGCCTTCTTTTTGCAGGCGCTCTTCGATTTGTAAACGAATGTTTTCAAGCAGCGCGTGGCGGTTGCCGCGTACCGCTTTTACCGCGGATTCAATACGGTCGGCACGCATCGGATGCATCGCCCGAAAACCCAGCTCTTCAAATTCTACCCGCAGGTTGTGCATGCCGAGTTTGGCCGCGATGGGAGCATAAATTTCAAGCGTTTCGCGCGCGATACGGCGGCGTTTGTCGGGGCGCAGTACGCCAAGGGTACGCATGTTGTGCAAGCGATCCGACAGTTTGACCAATATCACACGGATATCCTCCGCCATGGCCAGTACCATCTTCTGGAAATTTTCCGCCTGGGCCTCGGCCTTTGAGGCAAATTCAATCTGGGTGAGTTTACTGACGCCGTCGACCAATTCGGCAACGGGTTCACCAAATTGGGCCACAATGGCGTTTTTTTCAACCTCGGTGTCTTCAATCACGTCGTGCAGCATGGCCGCCATCAGACTCTGGGCGTCCATGTGCATCTCGGCCAGAATACCGGCAACGGCCAAAGGATGGGTGACGTAGGGTTCACCACTGCGGCGTTTTTGACCGTCGTGGGCTTGCTCGGCGTATAGGTAGGCACGACGAACCTGATTGATGGACGCGGGGTCCATATACAATCTCAGGCGTTCGCCTAATTCGTCGATGCTTTTAACTTCGGGAGCGCCCATAGCCGCCACAAATTTCCTTGTATTGATGGGGCGCGTTTAGGGTGACCCTAGGACGCGCGATTACGTCCTAAGATACACTAGAATGCAGGTGGCAAAAAGCCTAGAAATCGTCGTCTGCTAGAGGAACCGAATTGGTTTCAAGTGACAAGTTGTCGAAGCGAACTTCTTGTTCGGGTTCTTCGTCCAAAATGCTGGGGTCGATCAAGTTCTCTGCAATTTCACGCAAAGCAATAACCGTGGGCTTGTCTGAATCTTCTTCTACCAGAGGCTCTTTGCCCTGAGTAGCCAGCTGGCGAGCGCGTTTGCTAGCGACCATCACTAGTTCGAAACGATTCGCAACTTTATCCAAACAATCTTCAACAGTGACTCGTGCCATGGAAGGATACCTATATGTGTTTCAAGAAAAGAGCGAGATTATAAACCGATAATTACGATTTGGACAGTAATTGCTGCAATAGTTGAGCATTGGCAGCGGTCTGCTGGTGTCTCGTGAGTCGTCGGCAGCGAAAAATACTCTTCAGGTCGACAAGCGCCTGCTCGAAATCATCGTTGATCACAATGTAGTCGGCCTCACTAAAATGCGACATTTCACTGATCGCTTCTGCCATGCGCTTTTCAATCACGTCAGCGTCGTCTTGGCCGCGGCCAGTCAGGCGTTCGCGCAGTGCCTCGATAGAGGGTGGCACAATAAAAACACCCACGGTCTGAGGCATGATTTGGCGCACTTGCTGAGCGCCCTGCCAATCGATCTCCAAAATAACGTCTATACCCTTGTCTAAGGTCTCGTTCACCCACTGCTTAGAGGTGCCATAGTAATTACCAAAGACTTGAGCGTGCTCTAAAAATGCATCCTCAGCAATCATGCCAACAAAGCGTTGTTGGTCAACAAAGTGGTAGTTAACGCCGTCGATTTCGCCGGGGCGCATACTGCGCGTCGTGTGAGAAACGGACACTTGAACATCCGCCGTCTGCTGAAGCAGTGCAGCCACGAGACTGGTTTTGCCTGCCCCCGATGGCGCTGAGATGGTGTAAAGCGTGCCTTTTGTCATAGTGTTGCTGTCTTGTTGTCGTTTAAAAAAAGAAGAATAACAGGCTTTGCCCATTGGCAAAATGTAAATACTTATCTAGAGTGATGCAACCGGTTCCAAAACTGGGTTATGATGCCTTCGACCACACATAATAATGTTGAACACCGGTCAGTGTTCCAAAGGCTACGCCGAGTAGCGCCTTGTTAATGCAGGCTGAATGGTCCTGCTATGGAGAACGAACTATGAGTAATCAATCGCGTCCATCTTTGTCTTTCTGGCAAATTTGGAATATGAGCTTTGGCTTCTTGGGCATTCAATACGGTTTTGGCCTACAGCAAGCCAACCTCAGCCCAATTTTTCGCTACCTAGGTGCCAATGAAAGCGAGCTACCGATTTTATGGCTAGCCGGCCCCGTAACAGGCTTGCTTATTCAGCCCTTGATCGGCGCCATCAGTGACCGCACGTGGTCGCGCTTTGGGCGTCGTAAGCCCTTCTTCTTGATGGGTGCCTTGATTGGCAGTATCGCCGTAATGTTCATGCCCTATGTGCCCTACCTTTGGATGGCCGTAGGTTTGTTCTGGATCCTCGATGCGGCGATGAACACCGCTATGGAGCCCTACCGCGCTCTGGTGGGCGACAAGCTCAACAGCGAACAGCGCACCGTGGGCTTCTCGGTACAGACCTTTATGATTGCCGGCGGTCAGATCTTGGCGGGCTTGATGCCATTAGTGATGCTGGCGATGGGCGTCTCGGACACCACCGACGGCAACAGCGTACCGGATATTGTGAAGTACTCCTTCTTGATCGGCGTAGTGGCTATGCTATCTTCGGTAGCCTGGACAGCCTACACCACGGACGAATATCCCCCAGAAGATATCGAGGCTTTCAAGAAGCAACACAGCGGCGAAAATGTCTTCGTCGCCGCCGTGAAAGAAATTTGGGATATTTCTCGCGATTTGCCTAAGCCTATTGCCAGTTTGTGGTGGGTGAAATTCTTTAGCTGGTTCGGTATGCCCCTGATGTGGCAGTACCTGGCGTTGTCGATCGCGCGCCACTGTTTCGACGCGCCCACCCCCGAATCCCCCGGATTCGCAGAGGGTGCCGCGAATGTCGGCTTGGCCTTGACCGTGATGAATGTGACTACCGTGGTGATGTCTTTCTTGATTCCCACCGTGATCCGCAAAATCGGCGCGCGTCACACCTACGCGTCCTTCTTGCTGATTGGTGGTATCGGCTTTATGTCGCAGCAGCTCACTAACGACTTGAACATGGTCTTGGCGAGTATGGTGTTAGTGGGTATTGCATGGTCGGCCATCATTACCGTACCTTTCATTATCACCACCGCCGCGGTACCCGCCGCCAAGATTGGCGTGTACGTCGGTCTATTGAACGCGTTT
The DNA here is from genome assembly GCA_041163785.1 of Pseudomonadota bacterium. Taxonomy (GTDB): domain Bacteria; phylum Pseudomonadota; class Gammaproteobacteria; order Pseudomonadales; family JAHEIH01; genus JAHEIH01. The sequence goes on along the minus strand of JBEAQQ010000255.1, from coordinate 2,705 downwards.
ATCTGTTTGCCTCAAATTGCCGAGATGTTCTCGATTGGTTTCATCTACGACAACCTGTTGTCGGGTGACCCTCGCAACGCGATCTTCCTCGCGGGTGCCATGCTGGCCATTGCGGCAGCCTTCGTTTACCGCATTCCGCAAAGTGTTGAGGTGATGCCCTCGATGGACGACGTGATGGAAGCGGAAGCTGAAGCGCGAACCCACACTGAGGCATAATCGCCTAGCTTGAAAAAACCAGCCTCGGCTGGTTTTTTTATGCCCATAGCATATTCAGTAGGCTGAACGCGATGGCCCACATGACCAGTGCAATCACCACATCTAAGATTTGCCAAGCCCTGGGTTTGGCAAAAACAGGTGCCAGAAAACGCGCGCCATAACCCAAGCCAACAAACCAAAGTAGGCTCGCCAGGCTCGCCCCTGCGATAAACCAAACCTGCAATTCAGCGCCGTGCTGCGCGCCAATGGAGCCAATTAAAAGCACCGTATCGAGGTAGACGTGGGGATTGAGCAGGGTAAAGGCCGCCGCCTGGGCCAAAATAAACCTCAGGGGTTGTTGCGCCTCCGCGTCGGCGGCACGCAACGATTCGTGTTGTCGCGCGCGCTGCAGTGCTTGCCAGCCGTATACCGACAAGAAGAGTGCGCCGATCAACGCTAAGGCATCGCGCAGCAGGGCGTTTTCACCCAGTAGCGCCGCCATCCCTAGCACCCCCGCGCTGATGAGCAACGCATCTATAGCTGCGCAGAAGAAAACTACCGCCCCAACGTATTCGCGGCGCAGCCCTTGGCGAAGTACAAAGGCATTTTGTGCGCCGATGGCAACGATTAATCCAAGGCTAAGCGCAAAGCCCTGACTAAGTACATTAAGGGACATCTTTCTTTCCTTATATGACAGGCAAAAAAAACGGCGTCATGAGACGCCGCTTTAGACAATCCAAGTCGCTTACCAGCTGTAAGAGAACTCAGCACTCCACTGGTCCATCTTGATTTCGATGGTTTGTGAAGGGTCGAGTGGATTAGCGCCAGAGGTGCTAGCTTCAGGAGCGTACATCAGGCTGACACTGTACTCGCTGCCGTCACCCAACTTGCGAGTGAAACCGGCGGTGTAGTGGTTTTCGATCACGCCTGGAGCCAAGATGTTGAACATGGCTTCGCTGCTCGCAATGGGGTTTTCACCGAACGATGCACCGACACGGTAGCGAACTTCTGGGCTACCCGCCATGCTCCATTCGTAACCGAGTTTGTGTACCTGTACGTCGGTCCAACCGAAGCCTGCACCGTTCGCGCCACCCAAACAGCCTGAGCTATCTGAAGACATTTCGCCGGTTTGCATCATGACCGCGATGGGGCAAGTGAACAGGTTGGCCATGGGGTTTGAGATCGAGGCGACATCGCTGTAGTTAATTTGCTCGAAGTCGTAGTGGAATGCACCACCGTTAGCGGTCTTGAAGCTCGCGCCAACACCGAAGCTTGAAGGGATGTCAAACGAACCGCCTTCTGCAAACAAGTCGCTGTACTTGTCGAACTCAGACATGCTGACCTTGCTCTTATATTGAGCTGACAGGTTGACGTTGTCTGAGCTCCAGATCACACCCAAACCGAGACCAACACCGGTGCTGATATCGGCACCGCGGTCAGTCAGGTTGTATTCTTCGCCCATCGCCGCCATCGCTGAAGCGCCCATGGCTTGTTCCGGGGTCATATTGCCCGCCATCACGTCAGCCATGTTGGCTTGGAAGGCCGCACCAAAAGCGTTATTGAAGGTGGTGGTGTATGGGGTGAAGTTGCCCATGCCTTTCGCTTCGAAAGATTGAGCCACCATGACAAGCGACGCACCGTAAGACAGTTCGCCAGACTGGCCAGATAAGCTGAGGTCGACAAACAATTGCATCAAGTTGACGCCAGCGTTACCACCACCAAAGGTACCAGGCTTGCTAGAGGGCGCCATTTCACCCGCCAAAGCGTTCATGAAATAAGCAGAGCCACCGTTGTAATCGGTGTTCATGCCACCACGACCATAAATAGCGACACCGGCGGCGGTGTTGTCACCCGTCGCCCAAGTTGTGGCGAAGTGTGGAATAGGGAAGTAGTTGCTGCCGCTTTCTACGTTGCCTGCATCCAAGGTGAACGCACCCGCGCCGTAGTAGCCCATGGCTGTAGCGTCACCCATTTCAGCACCCATTTGCAACTGACTAGCAGATACAGAGTAGCTGCGATTGGGAGAGAAGATAGCGATACCCGCTTCTTTGCGGTCGCCAACAATCACGGCCGAAGCAGGGTTCATGGCAGTGGCCATCGCTTCTTGCGGCGACGCTGTGCCAGCGCCAGCCATACCTTGGTTTTTAGTGCCAAGGCCGTGAGTAAAATATCCATTGGTTGCCAGTGCCTGGCCGCTCATTACGGCTGCGCCAACGGCGACCGCGAGTGCTAGTGATTTTTTCATGAGAATGCCCCTTTAACTTCACTATTTATAGTTATGACGTGCACAATCTATTCCTAAATTAGCAAAAGTGCAACTATCCCTGCTTTTATTGCGAAATCTCGCGACCTTGCCTACTTTTAAAACAGACGCTTAGCAGACAAAAAAGCCAACCTAGCTAAGCCCTTTTTAGCGCCATATAACGATACCAACTTATGACGGAAGCCCCAGCACCGCTAAACATGACAAACACGCATCGCGTGGGGTTTGCCGTGGTGGGAGTATTGCT
>JBEAQQ010000254.1:0-2952 GCA_041163785.1 Pseudomonadota bacterium | reverse complement strand
AAATCCGCCTTTGAAATTGAATGCTTAGCCGAAGCCAATCGTATCGCGGCTAAAGCCCATGTAGCCGCCGAGCAAGCTTTCCGAGATGGCGAGAGTGAGTTTGGTATTCATGTCGTCTATTGCAAAGCGGCAGGGCAGGCGGAAGACGTACTACCCTACGATAACCTGATCAGTATCAACGAACACGGTGCCGTGCTTCACTATTCGCGGCGCGAGCACGACGTTGATTCACCGCGCCGTAGTTTCCTTATCGATGCGGGTGCCACTTACCGCGGTTATTGTTCAGATATCACGCGTACCGCGGCAGCTTACGAGGGGGAGTTTTCTCGTTTGATAGACGCGCTTGATGCCTTGCAATTGCGTATTGTAAGTCAGGTGCGCGATGGCGTGGAGTATCTCGATCTACACCGCGAGACCCATCGTGGCATTTGCCGCATTCTCGTCGAACAGGGGGTATTCAATTGTTCACCAGAAGAGGCCTTTGCTAAGGGTCTAAGTGAAACGTTTTTCCCCCACGGCTTGGGGCACTTTTTAGGCCTGCAAGTACACGACATCGGCGGTCAGCAAACGGCCTACGAAGGTGGGCGAACACCACCGCCCGCGGAGTATCCTGCACTACGTACCACTCGCCGTCTGGCCGTGGGACATGTGCTAACTATTGAGCCTGGTATCTACTTCATTGACAGTCTGCTTCAAAAATTGCGCGAAAGTGATAACGCGGCGCTGGTGAATTGGGATGCGGTCGCCGCGTTGCACCCCTACGGCGGAATTAGGATTGAAGACGATGTGGTGGTCACAGAAGGCGAACCTCGCAACCTCAGTCGTGAAGCCTTTGCTGGTCTACTTTAGTGATTTCAGTGGCTGCCTCTAAATATTGAACGATTGCGTCCGCTGTCCTTGGCCTCGTAGAGGGCTTGGTCAGCGGCCTGCAGCAGCGCGTCAATATTGTTGTAAGCGACGTCATTTTGGCACACGCCAAGGCTAACGCTGCAATGAATGGTTTTCTCATCTACCGCAATAGGTGTCTCTTCAACGATTTGCCGGATGTGTTCTGCTAGGGCATTCACATGTTCGGTATTGCTATTACCCATTACAATGGCAAATTCTTCGCCACCTAGCCGAGCGAAACAGGTGTCGCCGGGTAGAATGTTGCTAATGGCCGCGGTAATGGCTTTGAGTGCGTTATCCCCTGTGGCATGGCCGTACTGGTCGTTAATTCGTTTAAAATGATCGATATCTAACATGATCGCAAAAAAATTTGCCGGAGACTGACGCTCGAACATGCATTTAGCGATTTCAAAAAAACGACGTCGATTGTACAAGCCCGTCATTGGATCGTGCGAAGCGAAATACTCAAGCTTTTTAAGGCTGTTAAAGTATTTGAGCTGAAAGTCGACACGCGCCCGCAGTTCACGAGGTAAGAAAGGCTTTGTGATATAGTCGTGGGCGCCAACATCGTAAGCTTTTTCAATGCTGTCTTCGTCCTGCCTTGCGGTAAGAAAAATGATGGGAATTTCCTGCCAGGTCGGATTGGCTTTAATCTCCTCGCACACTTGGAAGCCATTCATTTCGGGCATCATAATGTCTAACAAAATAAGGTCGATATTTTCCTCCCCTAGAATCTCGATGGCTTCGCGACCCGATGTGCAGGGGATCACATCGTAATCATCCAAGATGCCCAGTGCGGTGCGGATATTTTCTTCAATATCATCGACTAAAAGGATGGTGCCAGCGCTATTAAAATTGTTAATCATGTTTCATGCTCTCCAAAATTTTGAGCGCGTCTTGATAGTCATAACGTTCAAGTAGCTCGCATAATTGGCGAATGTGTTTAGACATACCATCGGGTACTTCGACAGATTTAATATAGTCGACAATGGGGCCAATTTGTTTGGGTCTACGTTTTTTCACCGCTTTTTCTAAATTGACTATGGCCTCATCAAATTGGCCGCTATCGAAGGGTCGTTTGGCACTGCTTGGTTGGGTAGTAAACTCGATGGTTTTAAGCTCGCCAAGGACGTGAAACAAATCATTGCCAAGGGCTTCAAGGTGTTCTTCGTTTGGCTCACGATACATCGTTTCGGCACGTTCTGAGAGGCGTTTTGCGCCAATGCTAGCCGCAATGCCTTTTAAGCTGTGCATGTCGATGGCTAATCGGTCTGTGTCGCCAGATTCGAGCGATGTTTCAAAATCAGGCATGGCGTGTTCGTATTTCCCCACAAAACTTTTCAGCAGTGAGAGGTAAAGGCTCTTGTCTTTGCTACAGTGGCGAAGCCCCGAGCGTGTATCAATGCTAATTAAGCGAGGTATGGCGATCGCATTGTTATCTGTGGCAATTATTTGCGCCGCCTGTTTAGCTGGCACGTAGCTCAACACCACATCATAAAAGTCTCTTACCACAATAGGTTTGCTCAGCGTGGCATTGGCGCCCGCCTCAAAGAATAGATGCTTGGTTTTGTTATCCTCAACCCCACTCAGCATCACTAGCGGTAGGTCAGGGAACTGTTGACGCAATTGTTTGCAGGCCTCTAGTCCGTTCATCTTGGGCATGTGATAGTCCATGAATACCAATTCATAGGGCTGCTGTTGCTCTGCAGCGAGTTGCACTTTATCGATTAGATCTTCGCCATTAATGGCTTCATCGATGACAATGGCCGCGGTCTGGAGCAAACCTGCGACCACTTGGCGATTAAATAGATTGTCATCGGCAACGATGATTTTTGAACCTGCACGAGTTGTGAGTTCGCTTTTGATATCTTTCAAACTCTCGGGGGGTTCAGACTCCGGAGCGAGGTTATCCATCATACGGTTGAGTACGGCGATAAAGCGAATGGGATTGAGCGGTTTTTGCACGAAGGTGGAATAGGTGTCTGATTCAAGCGTCTGTTGAACATGACTCATTGGATAAATTAGGCAAATCGGTGTGTTGGGGAAGTCTGTGGCTAGCTTTGC
>JBEAQQ010000253.1:0-2645 GCA_041163785.1 Pseudomonadota bacterium | reverse complement strand
GTGGTGTGCAAATCATTGAGTTGCTGTTTGGCACTGCTCAAGGGCAGGGTGTTGTGCTTTAAAGAGTTGCTCGTAGCGATGATGGCATCTTCGTACAGCGTGGTAACGATGGCTTCAGTATTGGGGTAGTACTGGTACAGAGAGCCCATGCAAATACCGGTAATTTCGGCAATTTTAGTCGATTTCAACTCTGCCATAGGGGTGGTTTGCAACAACATCTCTGTGGTTTGCTTAATGCTGTCGACCAAAATCTTGGAGCGGGTTTGCTTAGGGTACTTACGCGGTTTAGGCGGCGTAAGGTCTTTTCTAGGTTGCTCGTAAACGGCCATGAAAGAGTGGTTGGCCGATGTAGAGATATCCATACTTTTGGCGATGCTGTTCATGCTCTGTTTCCTTTGTTGACTCGTTTTTTTCGTCGTCTTCGCAACGTTGGGGCGTATATTGCGGCACCTAACGGTTTCTTGAAAGGTCGTATTTCATCAAAAAAACTCACATTAATTATCAAATATATTGCTATGAGAGCTATGAATTGGGTTTAATGGCTTAAATTTTTCACTATTTTTAACGAGGGAGTCGCTTATGGCGACCATCTGCCACCACCATGTCATCACAAGCACAGCGGGTTTGAGAGCAAGGAACATGGATGCTTCCTCGCTGTATGCCCGTGCGGCGATTCACCCCAGGTTGTTGTCAGATCAGACTAAACGTGTCCACACAGATCAGGTGGCGCGTTTATTTAAGTCGGTGATGGTGAATCTCGACGATGAGTTCATGGGTTTCACTCGACACCCAATGCGTGTGGGTATTTTTGCCACCATGGCTGAGTTGGTAAGCCGAACACGTACGCTGGGCGACTTACTGCAACGGGCGGCGGATTTTTATAACCTCATTGGCAGCGATGTCACTATGTCGCTGCAGCAGAGTGGGCGATACGCGCGCTTTAATATCGATTTTGCTCACCCTGAATACGACGCAGCACACTTTTTGCGCGAATTCTTGCTCGTTATTTGGCATCGTTTTCCTAGTTGGTTTGTGGGTTCCGCCATACCGCTCATTGAAACCCATTTCACCTTTGCTGTGCCCGCTCACCTCAGTGAACTGCGGGTAATGTTTCCCGCGGCCTTGTACTTCGATCAACCTTCTAATAGTCTGGTTTTTGAAGCCAGCGAATTGCAGCGACCATTGATTCGCTCGGCCTATGAATTAGAGAACTATTTGGAAAACGCCCCCGCTGATTTCATGACTATCCCCGGCTCTGAGGCGAACCTAGAGCGCCAGTTGATGCGCTACTTGGTGGATCCGCTCGAGGGGGGTGTTAGGTCTATCAGCCTGGAGCAGGCCGCGACCTATCTCGGTATTAGTCAGCAAACCCTGCACCGTCGACTCCTCGCTGAGGGCACCAGTTTTCAGTCGATCAAGGACAGCCTGCGCCGAGAGAAAGCGATTTCACTGCTTTTGCAAGGAGGGTATTCGGTGGAAAAAATTTCGGAAATGCTAGGCTTTGGTGAAGCGCGCTCCTTCACCCGTGCGTTTAAGGTATGGACGGGTGTGTCACCGCGGCAATACCGAAATAGCCACATTTAAGTTGGCACAACCCCACCTTCGAGCGAGGCGCTGGCTGGGTTAGGCTGCTGAAAAAAGGAGCAATTATGTCAATAACTGCACGCATCATGCGCTGGTTGCTGGTACTCAGTGGTTTTAAGTTTTGGTTGGGCTTAGCCTTTAAATACCCCCCGCAGTGGTTGGTTAAGGCCTGGCCAGCGATGTTGCCAAGGGGCTTGGCCACCCATTGGCGAGAGGTGCAGGGCAGACGTATTGCCACCTTGTCGCCCCGCGAGGCCTGTGGTGTTCACGTGGTGTTTTTACACGGTGGTGGCTACTCGCTCGGTTTTTTTCCTATGTTTATTCGCTGTGTGGTCGCGTGGGTGCGTGACCACAATATTCGAGTGAGTCTGTTAGATTATCCCCTGGCGCCCAACGCTAAAGTGCATGAAGCTCAGGCCTTTGTCCGCGAGGCCTATCAGACGCTTGTGGCTGAGTACCCCGGGGAGCGTTTCTGCTTGGTGGGTGATTCTGCTGGCGGTGCGTTAGCCCTTGTACAAGCGCAGTACTTGCGTGATTCCGGCGGCGTGATGCCCGCCAAAACGGTGTTGATTTCGCCGTGGGTCGATGCGGATATGGCGCGTGACTTTTCTCCTTGGGCGGGTCGAGAGGTGTTGCTAACCACAGAGGCTTTGCAGGTGGCTATCGATAATTACCGTGGCGAGGTGCCGCTTCATGATTCGCGAATTTCTCCGTTATACGGAGGGATGGATAATCTGGGTGACGTGGCCATTGTGGCAGGCTCGGGCGAGTTATTTTATCCTGATTTGTGTCGCTTGCGACAACAGATGACCGCTGCTCAAGGAACGTCAGTCTTGTGGTTTGAGGGGGAAGGTTTGTGGCACGACTGGGTCTATTTTTCGATCCCTGAGGCGCGTCAGACGAGAAGAGATATCGGCCGCTGGCTGGTGAGCTAGCGGCCTCAGCGATTTATTCGCCTTTGAACACAGGCTTGCGTTTCTCAAAGAAGGCCTGTGCGCCCTCTTTGAAGTCGCGGCTAGTGAAACATGTGTTTTGCTCGACAGACTCGGCGTCCATGGTGG
>JBEAQQ010000252.1:0-2682 GCA_041163785.1 Pseudomonadota bacterium | reverse complement strand
TGCTGCGCAACGACGCTATCCGATTCACCGCGCTCGGCGCGACGCTCGGAATGACCCACAATAGCCCAACGAACACCTAAGTCAGCCAGCATTGTGGCACTAACATCACCAGTGTGCGGCACCTCGGTATCAGCACTCACGGTTTGAGCACCAACTCGATCGCAACCGACTTGCTCAAGCACCTGAGTTAAATACGGAAAAGGAGGACATACCCCCCAATCAACATTCTCATCTGAGTCTTGGGCAACGATGCCAGCAACAAGCTGTTTGGCTTTCTCTCGAGAGCCCCACATTTTCCAGTTACCAACAATGAGCGGTTTACGCATAGGGTCACCTTTAGAGCGCGCGCAAGTCTATCGAAAGCGCACCTGTGTTACAAGTCAATCTGCCAGAGCCTGCTCAACTTTTGTCGCAAGACCTGAGCACAGTTCACGTACTTTTAGTGCATTGCTGCCCTCAACCATCACGCGTACCAAAGGTTCTGTACCGGAGAGCCGGAGCAGCACACGCCCAGACTCACCCAGGGCTTGTTCAACCTCTGCCACCGCAGCCTGAACCTGCACATTCGCGGTAACATCGATGCGCTCTGCCATCCGCACATTAATCATGGTTTGGGGCATTTTCTCCATTTCGGAGCAGAGCGACGCCAGGGAATCGCCGCTCTCAACTACCGCGCGTAAGACTTGAAGGGCCGAGACAATACCGTCACCTGTATTAGAAACCTCTGTGCATATAAGGTGCCCAGAGGATTCTCCACCTAATGTCCAACCGCGCTCAAGCATCGCTTCTTTGACGTAGCGGTCTCCCACCTTGGCTCTGAAAAACCCGAGGCCAAGCGCCTTCAATCCTACTTCTAGTCCTAAGTTCGACATCAGGGTGCCCACCACACCTTGATCGCTACAGCCACGCTGCTGGCGTGACTTGGCCATTATGTACAATAGTTCGTCACCGTCGATCTCGCTGCCCTGATGATCCACAAACAGCACGCGATCACCATCGCCGTCAAAGGCCAGTCCCAGATCCGCCTGGGTTTGCCGCACGTGCGCCGCCAATGCAGACATATCTGTCGAGCCGACGCCCGCGTTGATATTGAAGCCGTTCGGTTCTGCGCCTATAGTAATTACGGTCGCACCAAGCTCTTGGAATACATGAGGGGCGACGTGGTAGGTAGCGCCATTGGCACAATCCACAACCAGCTTAATGCCGTCCAAGCTAAAACCGCGGGGTACGGTTGATTTGCAATATTCAATGTAACGCCCAGCAGCGTCATTAATGCGAGCAACCTTGCCCAAAGCGCTGGAGCCCGAGGTCTCGAGCGGTCTCTGAATCATCGCTTCGATTTCGTGTTCGATCTCATCGGCAAGTTTTCCGCCATCGTTTGCAAAGAACTTGATTCCGTTATCTTGGAAAGGATTGTGCGAGGCGCTGATTACAATGCCGGCTGTCGCGTTTAACGTTTGGGTCATCACCGATACAGCTGGAGTGGGCATCGGGCCAAGCAGACGGACGTCAACCCCCGCAGCCACCAGGCCCGCTTCTAGGGCTGATTCAAACATATAACCCGAGACGCGCGTATCTTTCCCTATCACAACAAGAGGGCGATGCTTGCCGGCCTTAGCCGCAAACACTTTACCTGCAGCCCAACCTAACTTGAGCATAAAATCCGGCGTGATTGGCGCCACGCCCACTTCACCGCGAATGCCGTCCGTGCCAAAATACTGCTTACCCATTTTCTTCCCTCAAAGCTTGGACCACCGCAACGACGTCTACGGTTTCCGCTACATCGTGCGTTCGAATGATCTGGGCGCCCTGTAACAAGGCCCAAGTCGCGAAACTCAATCCGCCAGCCAGACGTTCCGAAACATCTCGCCCCGTAATCGCGCCGATCATCGATTTTCGAGACACACCTACCAGTACCGGCAGATTTGTCGCTACAAACCGATCGATTGCGCGCATAAGTTTCATATTATGACCCAAGGTCTTGCCAAACCCAAACCCTGGATCGATCCAAAGCCGATCTATATCAATACCTGCACGTATGCAAACTGCCACGCGCTCCTGTAAAAATAAGGTCACTTCATCCACCACCGAGTCGTAAGTCGGCGCTTTTTGCATCGAGCTTGGCTCTCCCTGCATGTGCATCAAGCACACAGCTAAGTCCGTAGAGGCTGCTGCGGCCAACGCACCGTCGCGCCTTAGTGCTCTAACGTCATTAACGATATGTGCGCCCACCGAGGCACCTGCCAGCATCACTTGGGGCGTTGATGTATCCAGCGAAACCGCAACATCTACGTTTTGTGTTATGCGCTCAACAAGGGGAACAACACGGTCGAGCTCTTCCTGCACCGATACCGCTTTAGCACCAGGGCGGGTACTCTCACCCCCAATGTCCAGAATGGTCGCCCCTGCGGCAACCATGGCCTCACAGCGGGCTAATGCTTGGTCTAGATCAAGCTTATCGGCTTTGTATAACTTTCCGCCATCCGAAAATGAATCGGGCGTGGTATTAACCACGCCCATGACGCACGGAAACTCAATTTTGCGTCCCGCAGCATAAGCGGTTCGGGGCGCGTCTGAATCCGATCTCACACTCAGTGCTCGCCCGCTGGGCCTCCGATAGGCGAACTCTTAGTGTCCGCCTTTTCTTCGGTCTTCTTAGCGCTACTATCGCCGCCCGAAGTG
>JBEAQQ010000251.1:0-17305 GCA_041163785.1 Pseudomonadota bacterium | reverse complement strand
AAAAATTAGAATATATTGTGATGCGATCAATAACCACAAACAAGATATGGGCATTAGCCTGGCCCATGATTCTCTCCAATATCTCTGTCCCACTCCTCGGTTTGGTCGACACCGCGGTGCTCGGGCACCTCGCTTCAGCCAATTATCTCGCCGCCGTTGCCGTGGGCAGTGCCATCATCGCTTTTTTATACTGGGGATTTGGCTTTTTGCGCATGGGCACCACCGGTGAAACCGCCAAAGCGTTTGGTCGCCATTGCGGCAACGAAAGCGTGTTAATTTTGTTGCGCGCCGCTGCCATAGCGCTTGTTATCAGCGCCATCATTGCGGTTTTCCATCCCTGGCTTTTCCGGTTTGGCCTGTGGGCAATGAACAGTGAGGCAAACGTGTCTGCCCTCGCAGACCAATACTTAAACATTCGACTCTACAGCGCCCCCGCCGCCATGGTGAACTATGTCCTTATCGGTTGGTTCATTGGCATGCAGCGCCCCAAACTCGCGTTGCTGAGTGTCATATTTTGCAACGTGGTCAACATCGCGTTGGATCTTGTGTTCGTCGTCGGTCTAGAAATGACCAGTGCGGGTGTAGCGTGGGCGACGGTCATCGCCGAATACGCGTCCTGTCTGTTCGGCGCATGGTTGGCGAAGCCGCACATCGGCGCTGCCATCAATCGCGCCACATTACGCCAACTCCGCCAATGGCAGGCCTGGTTTGCACTGATTAAGGGCAACAGCTTTTTATTTGTTCGGACGGTAACCTTGCTGTTAACCATGGCGGCCTTCACCCGCCGCGGCGGCGAGTTTGGCACCCTTGTATTAGCGGCCAACGCGCTATTGATGCAATTAGCAATGCTCGTGTCTTATGGTTTAGACGGGTTTGCCAATGCAGCGGAAGCTCTCGTTGGCGAAGCCATTGGTCGCAAGGATAATCAACAACTCCGCCACGCTATGATGGGTACGGCGGATTTCTCTGCGGTTGTAGCCCTTCTCTTTACGGCCTTTCTGTGGCTAGGCCATGAGCCGATGATCAACGCGCTGACCACCCAAACCGGCATCCGAGCTATCGCCACCGAATATGTCAGCTATGTGATCGCCTTCCCTTGTATTGCCGTGTGGTGCTTTTGGTTAGACGGCGTGTTTATCGGCGCCAATCGACACCTACCCATGATGTGGAGCATGCTCTTTTCGGCGGTCGTTGTTTTCGGAGGGTTGCTTATCGTTTTGAGCGACTGGCAGAATCATGGCCTGTGGACGGCCTACTTGACGTTTATGGCGGCGCGGGGGCTAAGTCTTGGCTTTATTAGCTATCGTTATAGCAAGCGAGAATCTTGGTTCCAATCGAGCTAAAAAAAGGCCGACTCAAGCGCCATCTATTGTCTAGACTCATGTTATCAGCAACTCTTCGCTTATAACCATGAGTAATATTACCGAACAAATACGCCACAAAATTTTGCTAGCTAAGCACCGTGAAGACCAGGATCACGGCCTGATGATGTTTCTGGAGCAGCTGCCCATGGCGCTTCATAAAAACATTAATTTACCAAGGGAATATCCCACCGTCGCGCTGCACAAATTTATGGTCGACTACATCGAATTGGTGCCGAGTATCATCGATGCAGCCACGCAATGCGCTCGCGAAACCTCGGTGTTTGAACACGTCGGGCCATTTATAAGCGTGGCCAATCAATTCTTTATGAAACCCTTGAGCGCCTTGTGTCACGACCCCAATAGCTTACTGGGCATGTTAGACGAGGCCTATCTCGCCCATCGTTTAATTGAAGAAGCCAACGATCACCTGATGGAGTGTATCGGCTACCCACTTATTCCCGTAGAACTGACCCGCTCTAACATCATTGTGCACGGTATCATTGGCGAACCCTATGCGAACGAGTTGGATGCTATTGCTGAAAGCCTGAGTCGACAAATGTTGGCGCTTGAAAACGTCTATCACACCGAGGCCTTTGCCCAACAGGTGCGGCGAGAAAAGGATTCTGGCCACTGGGACCAAGTGTGGTCTCGCTGGCCATGCATGATGTCGAGCAGCGACATTTCCTTAAAATTGCTATATAGCCGTATTAATTAATGAGTTTAACGACCTGTTCGCCATCGTCTAGCACTAGCTTTTCAGCTTGATTGACGCGCGTTGGCAGCTCTGCCTCAACGCCATTATGCGCATCCATGGCATCTGAAAAATCGCACGACACGCACTCCCGATACAGCTGGCCGTCTTGCTCAAAAGCCCGCACGGTGTCCATCGTGCCACACTTAGGGCATACTGCCCCAGCGATAAACCTTTTAACTGTTTGTGTCATAGCTGCTCCGGATTAAAAATCACCATGAGTATACCAGTAAGGCCCCTGCGCCCCTACCTCAATCATTTCCCTGACCTGGGTGACCGAGTCTTTATCGATCCAAGCGCCATCGTCATTGGTCAAGTTAACTTACACCACGATAGCTCGGTATGGCCACTGTGTGTATTGCGCGGCGACGTCAACTACATCACCGTCGGTGCGCGCAGCAATATCCAAGACGGCAGTGTCATTCATGTGTCTCGCCCCAAGCCCAACTTGCCTGAAGGCTGGCCGACCATCATCGGTGAGGACGTCACCATTGCTCACAAGGTTATGTTGCACGGTTGTACGATTGAAGACCGCGTATTGGTCGGCATGGGCGCTATTGTGATGGATGGCGTCCACATTGAGTCCGACGTCATCGTTGCCGCGGGGGCCGTTGTGCCGCCGGGCAAACGCTTGGCCTCGGGCTTTGTCTACAGTGGTAGCCCCGCCAAACCTTCTCGGCCGCTGCGCGAAAACGAAATTGACCTGTTTTTAAAGCAGTCCAAAAATTACGTATTATTAAAAAATCAGTATCTCGAGAATTAAGACGATTAAGGGGCAATCATGTATATAAATACCTACATTATCCCGATTGCCGCAGAGCAAAAAGGCGCCTATTTAGCCTTGGCAGAAATATTTGCCGACATCGCCAAAGAGTATGGCGCCTTAGAGATTTTTGAAAACTGGGAGGTCGATATTCCCGACGGTCAACAGACAGACTACCGCCGTGCAGTGGCGGCAACGAATGACGAAAAAATTATCGTTTCTTGGGTAATTTGGCCTGACCGTGAAAGCGCTGACGTTGCGCATAAAAATATCTTTTCAGATCGACGGCTGGCGCACATCAAATCCATGCCCTTTGACGGTAAACGCATGATTTTAGGTGGTTTCGAACCTATGCTAGCGTGGAGAAGGGATCAAGATTGATGTTCATTCCGTAGGTAGTCGATCACTTTTGCCGTGTCGGGTCTAACGCCGCGCCACAACTCGAACGCCTCGGCCGCCTGCTCAACTAACATTCCCAGACCATCGGCGACACGCTGGCAGCCTAATCCCTGCACATAAGCAATGAAATCTGTCGGCCCATCAAGCGAATAAATCATGTCGTAACAAGCGGTATGCTCACCCATACACGAGGCGGGGATATTGGCAACTTCACCCCCAAGTCCCGCGCTGGTGCCATTGATAATGATGTCAAATTCACCCTCAATCTCGTCAAAGCCCGAGCTGGTGAGATTGCCCATTCCACTGAACGCTTGTGCTAACTGTGCGGCTTTTTCCTTGGTGCGATTCGCAATGTGAAGCAGGGTGGGCTCCTGCGCCAAAATCGGACAAATGGTACCCCGAACGGCACCGCCGGCGCCCAGCATCAAAATGCGCTTGCCCGACATGACCCAGTGTAGATTGTGCGTCAGGTCGTTAACGAGCCCTGCACCATCGGTGTTGTCACCCATCAAACTACCATCTTCTTGGCGGATAATCGTGTTCACCGCACCGGCTTGACGCGCGCGCCGGCTAAGCAAGTCGACCATCTCAAAGGCCTCCTGTTTAAACGGCACCGTCACGTTCGCACCGCGCAAGCGGCGCATCATTTTACCCGCGTCCTCAGCAAAGCTCGCCACATCGATAAGCTCAGCGGTGTAACTCAGCTCTTGCTGGGTTTGTAAAGCAAACAGCGAATGAATTAAGGGCGACTTACTTTGTGCAATGGGATTGCCAAAAACCGCATACTTATCCACGCAGCACTCCTTACACCCACGCACGCGCGGGTAAAAAATCTGTGTACAGGCGCGCCTCAGCACTGCCAGGCTCGGCTTGATAATCGTAGCTCCAGCGCACCAACGGCGGCAGAGACATCAAGATCGACTCGGTTCTACCATTACTCTGAAGACCAAAAATGGTGCCGCGGTCATAGACCAAATTGAACTCAACGTATCGACCGCGACGGTGCAATTGAAAGTCGCGCTCACGCTCGCCGAAGGGCGTATCTTTTCGCTTGGCCATAATCGGGCGATACGCTTGAATATAGGAATCGCCGACGGCGCGCATAAAGGCAAAGGCTTGGTCAAAACCACCCTCTTGGTAGTCATCGAAAAATAAACCACCAATGCCCCTGGCTTCATCGCGATGTTTCAAATAAAAATACTCGTCACACCACTTTTTAAATCGTGGGTAGATCTCCTCACCAAAAGGAAGACAGGCATCCCGCGCCGTGGCGTGCCAAAAGCGGCAGTCCTCTTCATTGCCGTAGTAGGGCGTTAAATCGTAGCCGCCACCGAACCACCACACCGGCTCTTCACCCTCTTTTTCCGCCACAAAGAAGCGTACATTGGCGTGCGAGGTGGGAACGTAAGGATTACTGGGGTGGATCACCAACGAGACGCCCATAGCTTGGAACGAACGGCCCGCCAGTTCGGGTCGGGCGTGGGTTGCCGAGGGTGGCATCTGATCGCCGTAGACATGGGAAAAATTCACCCCGCCCTTCTCTATCACCGCACCATTGCTGATCACTCGGGTACGACCGCCACCGCCACCTTCGCGCTCCCAAGCGTCTTCTACAAAACTGGCCGCGCCGTCTTCCTCGGCCAATTGACGGCAAATGTCATCTTGCAGCGCCAATAAATAACGCTTAACGGCTGAGAGATCTACTTGGTTCATGCTGTTTCCTTGTTTAGCGCAGCACCGCGCCTGTCAATAAATCGCGTATTTCACTGGTTCGTTCAGAGCGACCGATACCGCCAGGCGCTACGGCATCTAGGCCCTCTGGAAAATAGTGCAGTAAGCGTAGTCGGCTTTTTGCTTCGCTGCACCCGGCGGGGTTAGCCGAGGTGGACACTATGGGGCCACCAAATGCCCGGCTCAATGCCGCCGCCCATGGATGGCGAGTAATACGTAGTGCAAAACTGGTATGCTCCCCTTTTACCCAGGCGGGGACTGCGCCGTTGTCGGGTATCAACCACGTCGTTGGCCTATCATACTCAGCGCTAATAGCTCGTCGCTGCCCCTCGCTCAAATGCGACAACAGTGGCCAACACATATCGATGTCAGCCGCGATAAGGATGAGACCTTTTTCTACCGGCCGCTGCTTCAAGGTAAGTATCTTTTGAACCGCCTCGGCGTCATTAGGGTCGCAACCCAATCCCCAGACAGCCTCGGTGGGATAGGCGACAACGCCTCCATGGCGCATAACCTTTGCAGCGTGTTGTAACTTCAAATGCTTCATAGCTGACTATCGTAGGGTCATTGACTGGGGACGTATGGATTGGGTATTAGGCACCTAACAAAAACCGGCCCCGCAAACGCGAGGCCGAATTATAACCTAATTGTTTTGACTTGTGCGGATGCGTTCAAAATAGCGCTTGGCTAATCGGCTCGAACGACTGACCAGCGGGAAGGCCTGCCCATCGACAAACACATGCTCAGGTAAGCTCATGACTTCAAGCGGATGACCACTCCACACCACGAGATCCGCCGGCTTACCTACAGCTATGCCGCTGTTCAAACCAAAAATCTTCGCGGGCGTCGAGGTGAGTGCGGCCAGTGCGGCTTGCTCAGACAATCCGTGGGTCACCGCATTCGCCGCCGACTGGCGCACCAGTGAAGCATTGTGGGGATCGCCACCGGAACCCATGCCATAGAACATCAACTCAACACCGGCGCGTGATAGCAATGCCGCCGCATCCAGGCGTGCGCCCAATGTGTCGTAACCCATTGGAAGATTGTTGATAGGATCCATAATCACTGCCACCTTCATGGCCGCCAAACGGTCTGCCACTCGCCAAGCTTCTTGGGCACCTAGCAAGATCGCGCGCAACTTGTGCTTCTCTACCAGATCTAACACGCGGCTAATATCCGCCGCGCGATCGACCGAAATGATCACTGGCTGCACGCCTTTGATCACCGGCTGTAGCGCTTCTAAATCGGCTATCGAAAAGTGCAAGTCGCGGTATTCGCCGCGCTTGATTGCTGCGCGGTTAGCACTGTAGTCCGCACCTTCTTGCAAGGCTAATTCGAACATGTGCAAGGCATCTGCGCGTGAACCACCTGCAACATTTTTACCGTGCTGACCTAAATGTACCACTTGCGCTACCGCCTCTTTCAACACCGCCTTATCGGCCCGCATTTGAACCAATGCCGCTTGTCCAGCGAAAATCGATGTTTCATTCTCAGGTAACACCAGCGCACGGCTTAAACCCAGCATGCGATTGTGAGGGATGGCGACACTATCGGGATTTAAGGCGTCAACGGCGCGATGGGAGGCGGTGAACAAGGTATTTTCGCTGCTGTAGTCGCGCGTGTCCTTAATGGCGGAAACCTCGACCAAGCCCATGTAGGTATAGCCGCTAAAAAAGCCGGGCGTCACCGTTTTACCGCGGCCGTCGACAACCTCGGCACCGGCAGCTGACAAATCGTTCCCCAAGGCCACAACGATGCCATCTTTGATATGAATGTCGCCGCTAAAAGGCGCCTGTTGACCATCGTAGATCGTGGTATTTTTTATCAGTAATTCAGCTGACCACGTCACACAGCTGGCCATTAACGCCAGGAAAAAAGTAGCAATTCTCATGGACGATTCTCCTCTGGGGTAATGATGCCAATATTAAAGTCGGCGGTGATGTTATCCGCGCCTTGTTGGTATACCGAGGCACCATCGATCCACACCTCTTCGGGGACGGCAAAGCTACTGAAGGGATCGCGATTCCACAACACTAGGTCGGCATTTTTGCCCACTTCTACGGAACCAATTTTACTGTCTAAGCCAATCACTTTCGCCGCATTGAGGGTTAACCAACGAATGGCATCGGCCTTATCGATATCAACACCTAAGGCCTGACCGGCCGCCAAGGCTTTGGCGATCTCTTGGTTAAGACGCTGAACTTGAATGGGGTCATCAGAGTGAATCACTGCACAGCCTTTCGCCATTTCTACCAAGGCGATATTTTCTCGCACCATATCGTAGGCTTCTTGTTTGAAGCCCCACCAATCCGCCCACATCACCGCGCAAACACCTTCATCTGCAAGCAAAGGAGCCACTTTATAGGCCTCTACCGCGTGGTGAAATGCCTGCACCTTGTAGCCAAACTCTTTACCGATATCGATCATTTGTGCCATCTCATCAGCGCGGTAACAGTGGTTCTGGATCAGAATTTCACCCTCTAGCACACCCATCAAGGTTTCTAATTTTAAGTCGCGCTTGGGGGCTTCCGCGTCTTTACCCGCGGCTACCTTGGCTTCATAGGCCTGCCACTTGTCGCGGTATTCCGATGCATCGACCCACGCTTTGCGGAACCCCGCCACATTACCCATACGGGTCGACGGAGATTGCTTTCTTGTGCCGTAGACGCGCTTGGGGTTTTCACCGCACGCCATCTTTAAACCATAGGGTGCATCGGGGAATTTCATGCCCTGCACCGTCACGGAGTGAATATTTTTAAGGGTGACGCTACGCCCGCCAAACAAGTTGGCCGAGCCAGGCAAAATTTGTACTGTCGTGATGCCTCCTGCGCGTGCCTTTTCAAAGGCCGGGTCCTGTGGCCAAACCGAGTGCTCAGCCCAAACTTCCGCGGTCACTGGGCTGGTCGCCTCGTTTCCGTCGGAGTGGTTATTGGTTTCCGGTTGGGGATAAACGCCCATGTGCGAGTGCACATCTATCAAACCGGGGGTCATCCACTTACCTGCGGCATAGATCACCTGACCTGTTGCCTCAAGTTGTTTACCCACGGCAGTGATGACACCACCCTCAACCGCGACGTCCACGCCGAGCATTTGCTCGCCATTGCCAACTAACAGATTGACGTTTTTCACCACAAAGGGGGCGTGAGGTATCGCTTGGTATGTGGAGGCAAATGGCGGGGTTGTTGTCGATATCTCAGTAGGGGCGTCGGGCTTTGTCGCACTGTTGGAGCACGCGCTTAATGCCACAATCGCTAAGCCTAAGAGACGGCGTTTGCAGAAAACATTCATGATTAAACTCCACGGGTAAAAGGCCAATGTAGTCAGGCTATGTTTGGCAGTCTAGGTAAAAATACGCCAATCGCATTATTGTGTATTTATTGGCGTATGTCATCACCGCCTGACGAAACGATTCGCGACCATGGCCGCTACCCCCGCCACTTCACACTCCGTCAGGCTCGCCATGACCCTTGCCGCCGGCCACTGCAATTGGTTGATGATCTGGTCAACGCTCACTGGGTCTGTGCTTAAACAAGCAAGCACCCGTCGGGCTTGACTCGATAGCGATGGCGAGGCCGACTCAACTTGGAATAACTCAAGTTGCAAGTCGCCCACCACGTCGCTTGGGCACACGGCCAACCCCGCGCCGTCTCTGATCAGGTCTAAACATCCCTCGCTCTGGGGAGAATAGATGCTGCCGGGCACGGCGAATACGTCAACACCCTGTTCCGCCGCGCAGCGCGCGCTGACCACGGAACCACTGTGACGCGCCGCTTCAACCACCAGAAGCGCCTGTGATAACCCAGTGATAATACGATTCCTCACCGGGAACTGGTGCGCCATTGCCGGGGTGCCCAATAGGTATTCAGAAACCACCACCCCGCCGCTGTCTACGATATCGCGAGCCAGCCCACGATGCCTTGTGGGGTAGGTATCATCGAGTCCGCGCGCCAACACCGCCACGGTCTTGCCACCGCCATTCATGCAGCCTTGGTGAGCCGCCGCATCGATACCTCGCGCTAGCCCACTCGTCACAACAAAACCCCCTTGGGCAAACTGCTGGGCGAATTCTCGACTGGCCCGCTGACCCTGCAAACTGGCTTGACGGCTACCCACCATGGCAATTTGCGGCAAGGAGAGCACGGCGGCGTCACCCTTGTAAAACAATAGCATGGGAGGATCGGCTAAGCGCTGCAGCGCGGGCGGATAATAATCATCTGACGGGCATAAAAGGCCCACGTCGTGGTTAGCGAGATCCTCTAGGTGGGCAGCTAAGGCAGGAAAGGTTGCCAAGACATCTTCAGGAGCAATGGAAATCAGCGGCTCGAGGCATTTTTTTAAATCACTGCGCAGGGCGCGTTGCTGCTTGATAGCCGCCCCCCATTGCCAGGGATCGAACCCCAGGTGACGACACAAATATTGCATATCGCGAAAATTAAACGCCGGGTGCGAAAATAAACCCAACAACAATAGAGCTTGAATAGACGGTGTTTGCACAGCGCGATCCTTGCGCTGCTAGGGGCGTGCATCCTTGCACGCGCAGCGTCACTTACGGGTTAGTTACCTCGTCACCCACGGCGAGGGGTCGGTTGGACTCCATGATCAATCCGTAACTAAGTTTAGAAAAGACTTTCACAATCATCATCAGGCCCCCTCGTACAGCTGGCAATTGGACCAGTTTGTCGGTGTAGGGGTCTTTTACAGTGTCGCCCTGGCGCTGCACGGCCATGACATTGCCCAGCGCAATGCCTTCTCGGTCACCGGCATTGATCACAACGACGCTGTATTGCCCAATCTGAGTCACCCCGCTTTCCACCGCCAAAATGCGCTTGCTCAGCTCGCCGTCGGGGCTGCTGGGGAAATAGTGCGCCACAATATTCTCCTCGGGTGAGGGAAGAACGTGATCACCAATGCGGATTTCCTCGACACTTCTATTGAGCGTAATCGTCGCCACATCACCGTTTTGCGATACTTTTTTGCCACTACCAATGAAGCGCATCTGATAACCTAACACCTCGCCAGACAACGGATCGATGTAGGTCTCACCTTTTCGATAAACGCTAAAATGCACACCGCTACCAAATTGGCCGCGAGCAAAAATTTGATCACCTACACCGGAGATAATGCGCCGCTCATCACCAGAAATCACATAGGGCGAAGACATCACGTCGTGTTCGCTATCTAGCACGATGTTTTCGCTCAAAAAGGGACGGATACTTTCGAGCGACACGGAGGGGATGGCATATTGCAAGCCGTCTCGGCGGATATTGGGGCTGAGTTTAATGATCTCATTGCGTTGCAAAACCAAGCGTGGCCTACCTTCGACATACACCAAGGACAAAATATCCCCCGGGTAAATTAAGTGCGGGTTTTCAATATAATCATTCGCCACCCAAATTTCTGGCCACAACCAAGGGTCCTGCAGAAATTTTGCTGAAATATCCCACAGGGTATCCCCCTTAACCACAACGTAGCGGCTGGGATAATCCTCGCGCAAGGCAATCTCATCGGCAAAAGCCTGCACACTCAGCGCGGCAAGACAGGCAAGTAAGAGTTTTTTCATGTGACGTCCCTTTGGATACAGCCTTCCGTGAGCAATCCTGTCCACTCGAGGGCTTTCTACTTCTCTGCTTCAAATATAGGACAAGAAATGACGGCTCGCTCAAACAAGATGTGGCTAAATCCTTCCCAAGCTTTAAAAAACAGCATGAACCCCCCATAATAGTCACATATTTATCAATGCTTAGAGGTTCCATGGCCATTCACGAAATTCTTGAATTTCCCGACCCGCGGCTGCGCACTATCGCCAAATCGGTTGATTCGGTTACCAATGACATTCGCCAACTCCTCGACGACATGTTTGAAACCATGTACGAGGCAGGCGGTATTGGCCTTGCGGCAACGCAAATAGATGTGCACCTGCGCATTGTTGTGATGGATCTCTCTGAAGAGCGCAACGAACCGCGCGTGTATATCAACCCTGAAGTTATGCCCCTTAGCGAAGACGGCCATACCTATCAGGAAGGGTGTTTGTCGGTACCGGGTTTTTATGAAGATGTCATTCGCCCTGAGCGCTGTCTTATTAAGGCGCTTGACCGCGAGGGTAACGCTTTTGAGGAGACCGCCACCGGCCTTCTCGCTGTGTGTATCCAACACGAACTCGACCACTTGAATGGCAAGTTGTTCGTGGACTACTTATCCAGCATGAAGCGTGACCGAATTCGCAAGAAGCTGGAAAAAGAACACAAGCGCCGCGCTGGCTAATTTCGAGGTATTACTTTGCGCATCATCTTTGCAGGGACACCGGCGTTTTCCGCCTCGGTACTCGAGGCTTTGATCGACAGCGACCACGAGGTGGTGGCGGTTTATAGCCAACCCGATCGGCGCGCAGGCCGCGGCAAGAAGATGCTGCCGCCACCCGTTAAGGTCGTTGCCGAAAGCGCGGGCATCCCCGTTCACCAACCCTTGAGCCTCAAAGACCAAGACGAACAAGACATGCTGCGTAGCTATCGCGCTGACGCTATGGTCGTGGTGGCCTATGGCTTGCTTTTACCCCAGGCCGTATTGGATATTCCCACGCACGGCTGCTTAAACATTCACGCGTCACTGTTACCTCGTTGGCGAGGCGCCGCGCCAATTGAGCGCGCCATTGAAGCGGGTGATGCCGCGACGGGCATCACGATGATGCGCATGGATGCCGGCTTAGATACGGGAGACATGCTATCTGTTCACCCCTGTAACATTAACAGCGATACCACCGGCGACAGCCTGCGAGAAACACTGCTGCCCATCGCCATAGAAGGTACCCTCCAAGCCTTGCAAAGTATTACCGATGGCAGTGTGACCTATACCCCCCAGCCAGACATTGGCGCCAATTACGCCAGCAAGCTGAGCAAGTCGGAAGCCGCGATCGACTGGCACCAACCCGCTGCTGAGATTGACCGCCGTGTGCGGGCGTTCAATAGCAGCAATGTCTGCTTCAGTGCCCACGACAATGGTGAACGCATTAAAATATGGCGCGGCGTCCCCATCGATACACACCACGATGTATCACCCGGGCATATCATCAGTGCTGACGACCAGGGTATTGTGGTGGCCTGTGGCGAAGGGGCCTTTAGCATCCAACAATTACAGGTGCCCGGCGGTAAAGCCCTCGGTTGTCGTGACATCCTTAACGCTCGCCGCGACTGGTTCAGCAACGGCCGCTTCTTTACCTCGGATACCATCGCGTGAACCTGCGCGCCACAGCGGCTACCCTCCTGACGGGCGTGATCCAACGCGGTGAATCCTTGGCGTTTACCCTCCCCAAAGCCGCCGAACAACTTCCCCCGCGCGACCGCGCCTTACTGCAGGAAATTTGCTACGGCAGCATGCGTTGGTTCGACTATTTAAACGGCCTTGTTGAACAGCTCATTCGTCGCCCTCTAAAACCCAAGGACTGGGATATTTTTGCGCTTTGCTTGGTAGGCGCCTACCAGTTGCAATTTACCCGCGTGCCCGACCACGCGGCGATTAAAGAGACCGTCGACGCCTGTCGGCAGTTAAAAAAACACTGGGCGACCAAATTTGTTAATGGCGTGCTGCGTCAGTACCAACGCTTGCACAAAGACTTACTCAGTAATCTCACTCCCTCGCAATTGGCCGCTCACCCAGAGTGGATGTATGAGCGTATCCTCGCTGATTGGCCCGACAGCGCTGAACAAATTTTTGCTGCCAACAATGCAAAACCTCCCATGGTGATCCGCGTCAATCAGCGCCACCACGATCGCGATCGCTACCTCGCATTGCTGGCTGAGGCCGGCCTCAAGGCTGAACCCTGCGCGTTTGTCACGCACGGCATTCGCCTTAGTAGCCCATGCGACGTACACCAGCTACCTGGCTTCGCTGATGGCTGGGTAAGCGTACAAGATGAAGCGCCCCAATTGGCGGCGGACATCCTTGCTGCCCAACCGGGGGAACGTATCCTCGACGCCTGTGCGGCGCCCGGGGGGAAAACCTGCCACCTATTAGAAAGCCAGCCCGACGTAGGCGCGGTCATTGCCCTCGATCTTGACGCGTCGCGCAGTGCCTTGGTCAAAGACAACCTAGAACGTTTGTCGCTGTCCGCTGAGATCGTGGTTGGTGATGCCTGCCAACCCAGCGCATGGTGGGACGGCAAGCTCTTTGATCGCATCCTATTGGACGCGCCTTGTACCGCCAGCGGCGTGATCCGCCGCCACCCCGAGAGCAAACAGAAGCGCCAACCCGACGATATTGAGAGTATCGCCTCGCTGCAGGAAGACATGCTGCACGCACTTTGGCGCTGCCTCAAACCTGGAGGCACCCTTATTTATGCGACCTGTTCGATTTTCCCTCGCGAGAATGAGCAGGTCATCGCCGCCTTTGTCAGCCAGCATAGCGACGCCGATCACCAGCCCCTATCACTCGGCTGTGGTGATACGCGCGCCTTCGGTGTACAGTTACTGCCAATAACAAACGGTCACGATGGCTTTTACTATGCCAAACTGATAAAAAACGCTAACTAAATATAGCCAGCCAACACTATGAAAATTCTTATTCTTGGAGCAGGACAAGTCGGCGGCACACTCGCTGAGCACTTGGCGAGTGAGCAAAACGACATTACCTTGATCGATTCCAATACCGAGCGCTTGCGCGAGCTGCAAGACAAACTCGACATTGGCACGGTCGCTGGACAGGCTAGCTACCCAGAAATACTTCGCAAAGCCGGCGCGGAAGATACCGATTTGTTGATCGCCGTGACCAACAGCGATGAAATCAATATGGTAGCCTGCCAAGTGGCGCACACCCTCTTCCACATTCCCAAAATTATTTCTCGCATTCGCTCGCAGTCGTATATTCAGCGCCCCGAATTGTTTGATCCTGATGTCATTCCCATTCAGGTATTGATCTCACCCGAGCAGTTGGTCACCAGCTACATCAAGAGCTTGTTGCAGCACCCAGGCACGCTGCAGGTTCTCGATTTTGCCGATGGCAAGATACGCTTAGTGGCCGTTAAAGCCGTTTTCGGCGGGCCGCTAGTTGGCCACGAACTGCAGCAATTGCGCCAGCACATGCCCAACGTCGACACCCGTGTGGCCGCCATTTTCCGCCGCGACCACTCGATTCAACCCACCGGCGAAACCGTGATTGAAGCCGGTGACGAAGTCTTTTTTATTGCCGCCCACAACCATATTGTGCCGGTAATGAGCGAGTTGAGACGCCTCGACAACCCCTATAAGCGCATCATGATTGCCGGCGGTGGCAACATTGGCTTGCGTCTGGCTTCAGCGATCGAAAACGATTACCACGTAAAATTAATTGAATACAGCTATGACCGCTGTAAGCAGTTGTCAGAGCTGCTGAGCAATACCATTGTATTGAATGGTAGCGCCTCCGACAGCGAGCTATTGGTGGCCGAAAGCATTGAAGATATTGATGTTTTTTGTGCCCTGACCAACGATGACGAGGCTAACATCATGGCCTCGATGCTGGCTAAGCGTCTCGGCGCTCGCAAAGTGATCACCCTTATTACCAACCCTGCCTATGTCGACCTCGTTCAGGGCGGTGATATCGATATTGCCCTGTCGCCCCAGCAGATTACCATTGGAAGCTTGCTGACCCACGTCCGCAAGGGCGACGTTAGTAACGTCCACTCACTGCGCCGCGGCGCGGCAGAAGCCCTTGAGTTGGTGGCTCGCGGTGATGCACGCTCCTCGAAAGTGGTGGGCAAGCGCATCGACCGTATTGATTTACCTGAAGGGGTGACCATTGGCGCCATCATGCGCGGTGACAAGGTTCTCATCGCCCACAGCGATGTCATTATCGAATCCGATGACCACGTCATTGTGTTTGTGACCGACAAGCGCTTCGTTAAAGATGTTGAGAAGCTGTTCTCGGTTGGTTTTGGGTTCTTTTAGGATACGCCGTGAATATCGCCATCATCTGCCGAGTATTGGGAATCTTTTTGATGCTTTTCAGCATCTCGATGGCGTTGCCATTTTTGGTATCCCTTTACTATCAAGATAGCTCTTATATTGGCTTTGCGCGCGCCTTCTTCATCACACTCATCAGCGGCGCGATGCTTTGGTTGCCCGTTTATAAGGCCAAGGGCGATTTGCGTGTGCGCGACGGATTTATTGTGACCACGCTGTTCTGGATCGTTCTTGGTAGCTACGGCACCATCCCGCTGTTACTCGAAGACGACCTCAATATCAGTTTTGCCGACGCCCTATTTGAGTCGGTGTCTGGATTGACCACCACCGGTGCCACGGTGATTACCGGGCTCGATAGTCTTCCCCCTGCCATTCTGTTTTATCGACAACTCCTACAGTGGCTAGGGGGTATCGGTATTATTGTGATCGCGCTCGCGGTTCTGCCCATGCTCGGTGTGGGCGGCATGCAGCTTTATCGCGCCGAGACGCCGGGCCCCATGAAAGACTCGAAACTTACACCGCGCATTACGGGCACAGCAAAAGCGCTGTTCTTTGTTTACTTCAGTATGACCGCCGCCTGTGCCGTCGGTTATTGGTGGGCAGGCATGACGCCCTTTGACGCCATTTGCCACAGTTTCTCGACGGTGGCGATCGGCGGATTCTCCACCCACGATGCGAGCATTGGCTATTTCAATAACCCGGCCATCATGGCCATTTCCGTGGTGTTTATGATACTCGCCGGGGTGAACTTTGCGCTGCACTTCTTTGCTTTTCGCGAGCGCAATCTGAACCACTATCGCTACGATGCTGAGTTTCGCTTTTACATAGGCATGTTGTTATTCGGTGCCGTCGTGGTGATTTCGCAATTGTATAACACGCAAACATTGGTGCTTTCCGAGGCGGCACTGCACGGCGTGTTCCAGGTGGTCTCTATTGCGACGACGACCGGATTCGCCTCGCAAGATTTCACTCTTTGGCCAACCTTTATCCCGATTTTCCTGCTGGTACTAGCAATGATCGGTGGCTGCGCGGGCTCAACCGCGGGCGGGGTCAAATCCATACGTGCACTGTTGATTATTCGACAAGGGTATCGCGAGCTGCAACAGCTGGCCCACCCCAACGCTGTTATTCCATTGAAAATTGGTAGCCGTATTGTGCCAGGTCGTGTGATTAGCGCGGTGTGGAGTTTCTTTGCCGTGTACCTGTTCTCGTTTACCGTATTGCTTCTGTTGGTGCTGGGCACAGGCTTGGATTTTATCACCGCCTTTTCTTCTGTGGCGGCCACCATGAGCAACCTGGGCCCCGGTCTTGGCGAGGTGGCTGCCAATTACAGCAGCATACCCGACAGCGCTAAGTTCCTTTTGTGTTTTTCGATGTTGCTGGGCCGTTTAGAGGTCTTCACCCTACTGGTAATTGCCACCCCTAACTTCTGGCGTCGCTAGGCGTACGGATCGCCGCCGAGGCCACCGCCTCTCTTGAAACGTTTGTATTCCCATTGATACTGTTCGGGAGCAATTGCCACACAGGCTTCAACCGCTGCGTTCATCGCCGCCACAGCTCGCTCGATATCCTCACTGTAAATATCCTCTGACACCGGCAAGAAATGAATCGCAAAATGACCATCGCCGAGACGCTCGGCAACACCGGCGACCACCACGGCGCCCGACTTATTCGCCAAGCTGGGAAGCAATCGCATACTTTGTGCAGGCACGCCAAAGAACGGCGCCAGTACCGCGCCCTCTTGCGTCGGTACTTGGTCGGGTAAAATACCCGTTGTTCCACCTGTTTTGAGTGCTTTGCGCACGGTTGCCACACCGCGCTGATTAGCTGGCGCCGTCACCGTGCCCACGCGTTCACGCGACTTTCGAATTAAGGCGTCTAAGCCGGGGTAGGGATGGGGTTTATACATGGCGTACAAGGTGGTGTGCTGAGAGATATAGACGTTCAACATTTCCCAATTACCAAAATGTGGCGCCAACACAATCACGCCTCTGCCTGAAGCAATGGCCTCGGCAAATAGCTCGCCGCCTTCAACACGTGTAATATGCTGGGCGAGTTTTACCGGTGGCCATAGCCAAAGCGGCCCCATTTCAACGCCTACACAGGCGGTGTGGTAAAGGCTTCGCCTAACTCGCTCCGCTCGCTGCGTGTCATCGAGCTCGGGGTAACACAGGGCAATGTTGGTCTCGGTCACCCGCCGTGCACTATTGGGCAAGTGGTACATGGCCCACGCCACAACTCCCGCCACACGATACAGCGACGGTAAACTAAATATTGAGCACAGCCGTAAAACGGCGCAGGATAAAAAATCCTTTACTGGGTTCATTCCACCTCCGAGGATGGCAGTGTAGCGTAAAGGCTTCGTTTC
>JBEAQQ010000250.1:0-4107 GCA_041163785.1 Pseudomonadota bacterium | reverse complement strand
AGCCATTTGCTCGACGATTCAATCGGGTTCTGAATACTCAGACCAAGGCTGTACAACGCCACGCCAATGAGAATGCCCAGCGTCATCATGGTTGTCGATGTGGTTTGCAATTCTGCAGTTTTTAACGCTGACGGTACGCCCAGTTCGATGCGGTCGCAAATACCGCCGTCGCGCAGGTGAAAATTGCTGACATTGATGACCAAGGTCGCCTCGCCAGTCAATCCGGCAGGCAGGTTTACAATGACCGGGCGCACATGGGGAATGGTATCGACATCACTTTTGCCGGGTTGACCGACGGTACCCAGGGAACGCCATTCACCGCGGCTGTCGACGAGTTGGATGTCGGCGCTAGAGCAGGAGCGATTGAGGTGTAGTGCAAGTGGCGAAGCGGGGATTTCTCGAAGGGTTAAAGCGTAACCAGCGTGACCGACGTTACTGTATACCCAACGCTCATCAGCGGACTGGGGAACACCCCACAGATCCGGAATATCACGCAATGCATTTACACTGGCGA
Organism: Pseudomonadota bacterium; assembly: GCA_041163785.1. Taxonomy (GTDB): domain Bacteria; phylum Pseudomonadota; class Gammaproteobacteria; order Pseudomonadales; family JAHEIH01; genus JAHEIH01. Next base: position 3,593 of record JBEAQQ010000250.1, on the reverse strand, counting down.
TATTTTCAGGGGTGATTTTGCCCTTGGAGTTATAGCGCCACTGGCCGTTCAGATTTAGGATGGGGTGGCGACCAAGGTGCCATTGATGCAAATTGATACCGCCATCTTCGACTCGGGGTTCAATGGCAAATTGTGTTTCGCTTGCAAAAGCTTGCGGTACAAAGCACCAAAAAAGCGAAAAAAGTAACGCGATAGTGCGCGGCAAGCGGTAGTGGCGGTAGCTCATGCTAAATTCCAAATCGGCGTGTGCACGCCTATTGTATGCCACTGACGGCCACAAATCACCCGCCAGTTGCATTCATAAAGCGCACGATATCTACCGGTGCATCAAGGTCGAAATGATGCTTCGCAGGTTTATACGCCATCGCCGCGCAGATGGCCTGCTTTAATAGGGGCAAGGGGTGGTCATTGTCGCGAATGATTTGTCTTAGATCGACAGCGTTTTCATTCCCTAAGCAAAGGATGAGAGTACCTTCAGCGGTCACTCTGACGCGGTTGCAATGGCCACAGAAGTTGTCGCTATGCGGTGAAATAAAACCAATTCTCGACGCTGAGTCGGGCATGGCAAAATAGCGCGAAGGGCCGCCGGTGGAGTCGCTGATGGGCGAGAGTCGGTGGCGTGTTGCTATCACTTCGCGTATATCGGCGCTAGGCATGAAGGCGAGGGATCGATCGTGTTCGCTAATCGATCCCAGTGGCATCTCTTCAATGAAGCACACATCAATATGGCGTTGCCGAGCAAAATCCACCAGATCAAGAATTTCGTCATCGTTGCGGCCACGCAGAATCACCGCGTTTATTTTCAAACCGACAAAACCCGCGTTAATGGCGGCATCGATGCCGGCGATCACCTTGTTAACATCCCCGGTGCGCGTGAGTTGCCTAAATTTGTCTGGTTGTAAGCTGTCTAGGCTGACATTGATCCGATCGACCCCGGCGGCTTTCAGAGAGCTAGCATGGTCGCTCAGTTTGGAGGCATTAGTGGATAGACAAAGGGATTTTAGCCCCTCGATGGCGGCAATTTTTTCCACCGCGTGAATAATGTCCTTGCGAATCAGCGGTTCACCGCCCGTCAAGCGAATTTTGGTCACGCCTAACTCGACAAACGCCCGAGCTACGAGCGCTAGCTCTTCGAAGCTGAGTACGTCGCTCCGCGGTACAAAGGTCATTTCCTCTGCCATGCAGTAAACGCAACGGAAGTCACAGCGGTCTGTGACAGACAGCCGTAAATAGGTAATAGCTCTTCCGAAGGTGTCGACTAATTGGCTCATGCGGGCATGATAGCAGAATATCGCTGTGTATTAGCAACGCCTGATACACAATGTGACGAGTTTATGTGTTGAAGATTGCCCCATTGGTAGGCAATGGGGCAGGCGGGACTACAGCAGGGCGAGCACGCTCTCAGCAGAACTCTTGTCGAGTTCGCCGCCGTTATCGACGTTGATGGCCGTAATTTCACCATTGTCGATCACCATAGCGTAGCGACGACTACGCTTACCCATGCCAAAGCCTTCGGCGTCGAGCACCAAATCCAGTGCGCTGGCCAGTTCGGCATTGCCGTCGGCAGCCATGACGATCTGCTCGGCGTTGGAGGCATTGCCCCAGGCGTTCATGACGAACACGTCGTTGACCGAAGTACAAATAATGGCGTCAACACCTTTGGCTTTTAGCGTGTCGGCGTGGACCACAAAACCGGGCAGGTGCGCCGCAGAACAGGTGGGGGTGAAGGCACCGGGGACAGCGAACAAAACGACTTTTTTACCCGCGCAAAAATCGGCTAAGTTGAGGGCTTCCGGGCCCGCTGCACCCATCACAGATAGATTGATTGAAGGGATTTTGTCGCCAATAGCAGCCATGATTAATTACTCTCCTAAGGATTACTTTCTTTGCATTGCTTGTTTAAGCAGTGCGCCCATAGACCCCATACTAGCCTTATCGGGCGGGTTTTGTCGCGTCAAATTTTGCGATGTTGGTTTTTGGGTGGGGCGTTCACTGGACTTCTGTCCTATTTCATCGTCGAGCCGCATGCTCAGAGCAATGCGCTTGCGCGCCACCTCCACTTCAATGACTTTGACCTTGACGATATCGCCGGCTTTGACCACTTCGCGAGGGTCCTTAACAAACTTATTGGACAGGGCGGAAATGTGTACCAAGCCATCTTGGTGAACGCCAATATCTACAAAGGCGCCAAAATTGGTGACGTTGCTAATAACACCCTCCAAAATCATCCCTGGCTCAAGGTCTTTGATACTTTCTACGCCCTCTTTAAAGTCCGCCGTGGCGAATTCAGGGCGTGGGTCACGGCCGGGTTTCTCTAGTTCGCTCAAGATGTCTTTGATGGTGGGTAGACCAACGGTTTCGGTAATGAACTCCTGGGGTTTGAGTGTGCGCAGGAAACTTACATCGCCGATAATACTGTTCAATTGGCGGCCACTGTTGCTGGCTATGCGCTCAACCACCGGATAGGACTCGGGGTGGACGGCGGAATTGTCGAGCGGATTATTTCCCGCTACACGCAAGAAGCCCGCCGCTAGCTCGAAGGTTTTTTCACCAAAGCGCGGTACGTTTAGTAGGTCTTGGCGGCTGGCAAAAGCGCCGTGTTGATCGCGGAAGTCGACAATGTTGGTGGCCAGCGTATTGTTCAGACCCGACACGCGGCTCAGAAGAGGAATAGAGGCCGTGTTTAAATCAACGCCGACTGCATTCACACAGTCTTCGACAACGGCGTCGAGGGTCCTCGCCAGCTGGGTCTGGTTGACATCGTGCTGGTACTGACCCACGCCAATCGACTTGGGGTCAATTTTAACGAGTTCGGCCAAGGGGTCTTGCAGGCGACGTGCGATCGATACGGCGCCGCGAATGGTGACGTCGAGATCTGGGAACTCGCGCGCGGCGTATTCTGAGGCCGAGTAGATTGATGCGCCCGCCTCGTTCACCATGACCTTTTTAATATTCATGTCGGGAATCAATTTAAGCACTTCGCCCACAAAACGGTCTGTCTCGCGCGATGCTGTGCCATTGCCGATACTGATAAGGGCGACGTTGTGCTTTTTACACAGGGCAATAAGAACTTTGGCCGACTCCGCGATTTTATTTTGGGGTGGGTTGGGAAAAATAGCGCAGTGATCGACGACTTTGCCCGTAGCGTCGATGACCGCCACCTTGACGCCAGTGCGCAACCCTGGGTCGAGGCCAATAGTGGCCTTCTGCCCCGCTGCCGCGGTCAGTAACAGGTCTTTTAAGTTGGCGCCAAAGACTTTGATGGCATCGTCTTCGGCACTATCGCGAATTTGCCCCAGCAAATCGGTTTCGAGATGCGTGAGCAACTTAACACGCCAGGTCCAACGCACAACTTCTCGGAGCCACTTATCCGCCGCTCGACCTGCATCTTCGATAGCGTACTGCTCGGCGATGATGATTTCGCAGGGGTGCACAGCGGTGAGGCTTTCTTCCTCATTGGGCAGCTTCATGGTTAGGCTAAGCACGCCAGCCTTGCGACCGCGAAACAGCGCGAGTGCACGGTGCGAGGGTATCGACTTTAAGGGTTCGCTGTGTTCAAAGTAGTCGCGGAATTTTTCACCCTCGCTCTCCTG
>JBEAQQ010000249.1:0-7646 GCA_041163785.1 Pseudomonadota bacterium | reverse complement strand
CGCCACTGAGGTATAAAACGGAAGGCGTCTAGCAGTGAGGCCACGTTGTCGTCGTACACGTCAACCGACTGGACTAGCAAGGTCCAATGAGAGCTTGGAAGTGCGGCAAAAGTGTCGTCGTTAAACGGGCCGCGTTGGAGTTGCCAGGGTGGATCGCTGCGCTCTGTAACAATACGCGACTCGATCTCGTCTTCGCAGGCTAAGCCAGCGAGTTCGTCGGGATCAAGTTGCGGGGAAAAAGCCGCGAGACCACCCTTGATAAACAGCGGTTTGCGCTGCCAGTAGTCTCGCAGGAAGGTGTCGACATCAACCTGCGATTGGCGCCAGTCGATGTGCAACATGCTTACAGGTTCTCGGTTTGCGCGATGGCGTTGCCGATGTAGTTGCGCGGGGTCAGTGCACGCATCGCAGTCTTTGCATCCTCGGGGACGTCGAGGCCATCGATAAAGCTGTTCAGCGTTTCCGCTGTAATGGCTTGGCCGCGTGTCAATGCCTTCAATTTTTCGTAGGGCTCTTCTACGTTGTAACGGCGCATGATGGTCTGGATAGGCTCAGCCAAGACTTCCATGCTGTTGTCGAGGTCTTCCAATATGCGGCCTGGGTTAATTTCCAGTTTCGACAAGCCCTTCATGGTCGCTTGATAGGCGATCAAGCAGTAGCCAAAACCCACCCCCATGTTGCGCAGTACGGTAGAGTCGGTGAGGTCGCGCTGCCAGCGCGATACGGGCAGTTTGCTGGCCATGTGTTGCATCACGGCGTTGGCTAGGCCCAGGTTGCCCTCCGAATTTTCGAAATCGATGGGGTTGACCTTGTGGGGCATGGTTGATGAGCCGACTTCGCCCGCGATGGTTTTTTGTTTGAAGTAACCCAGTGAAATGTAGCCCCAAATGTCGCGGTCCAAATCGATCAAGATGGTGTTGAAGCGAGCGACGGCATCGAACAATTCGGCGATATAGTCGTGCGGTTCGATCTGTGTGGTGTAGGGGTTCCAGGTAAGACCAAGCGAGGTGACAAAAGCTTCGGCATTGGCTTGCCAATCGACATCGGGGTAGGCCGATAGGTGGGCGTTGTAGTTACCCACTGCGCCATTGATTTTACCAAGCATTTCAACGGCTTGAATTTGTTTTAGTTGGCGGCGCAGACGCGCGACAACATTCGCCAACTCTTTGCCCATGGTGGTTGGACTGGCTGTTTGGCCGTGGGTGCGAGACAGCATCGATTGGTCGGCAAAAGCTTTGGCGAGTTCGGTGAGACGGTCGATGATTTGCGTCATGTAGGGCACAACCACACGGTCGCGGCCTTCGCTAAGCATCAGGCCATGAGACAGGTTGTTGATGTCTTCAGAGGTGCAAGCGAAGTGCACAAATTCATTGATCGCTTTTAGTTCGGCGTTGTCGGCGAATTTTTCCTTGATGAGGTATTCAACGGCTTTAACGTCGTGGTTGGTGGTCGCCTCGATCTTTTTAACACGCCAGGCGTCGTCCTCGCTGAAGTTGTCGACAATACTGTTGAGCAGGGCATTGGCTTCGTCAGAAAAAGGACCGACTTCGGGGATGCCGGGGTGATTGGCAAGTGTCTGCAACCAGCGAATTTCCACCGTCACGCGATATTTGATGAGACCAAATTCGCTGAAAATGGTGCGCAGATCAGCAGTTTTGCTGCCATAGCGGCCATCGATGGGGGATACGGCGGAAAGCTCAGTAAGTTGCATGTCAAAACACTCTCTAGACGGATAGTTATGGGGCCATTTTTAAGGCCGGCATTTTATCACAGCCTTACTGAGAGTGGGGGAGTTTGTGTGTGTTTTTTAACCGCGCAATAATTGCTCGGCGGCTTTGATGAGCCCGCCTTTCGTGAAGAGTAAGTGCCAGCGGCGACCACCGAGTTGGCGCCACAGCATAGCGGCGCGAACTGCGCACAGTAATAGGGCTCGAATATGCTGTGCAATGTCGTCTCGTTGTAACAGTGACACCTGCCCCGCGACTTTGATGCGGAAGGGGAGTGTGCTCAGGGTGTCTTGATATATCCCAGCCACCGCGCGTTGCAGGGCCTCAGGGCTGTCGTACATGTCGCGGTGTTTAGCGATATGCTCGAGGCGCTGTCCCAGCTGATTAAGCATGTCTGAGTTCTGTGCTAATTGCTTCTGCACCACTAAGGTGTTCATCGACAGGTTAGCAATGCCGTTCATATTGTGGGCATTCTGGCCGCGCAGAAGATCCAGTAACAGGGTTAAGCCTGGGCGCAAGTGATGAACCCCGCCATAAACCGAGGGGGTGTCGGGGGCGTCAAACACAAATAAGCTGTCGATAAGGGGTGTTTCCCAGTTTTTGTCGCAGCTACCCTGAGTGGCCATGAGTTCCACGCAGCGACAGGCTTGTAGCAAGCCGGCGAGAGCAATGGTTTGTTCGCGGCGAGAATGTTTCATGCAGCTGCCTCGGTAGATTCAATAACGCCGCCGCCTAGGCAGGTGTCGCCGGCATAGAAAACCACAGATTGTCCCGGTGTTACCGCACGCTGCGGCTGGTCAAAGGTGACCTGATATCCGCTGCCATGGCGTTCGATAAGGCAGGCTTGGTCGGGTTGGCGATAGCGAGTCTTGGCAGCGCAGCGCAGTGGTAGACCAGGGGCGTGCTCTGCCACCCAGTGTATGTCACTGGCGAACAGCCTCTGGCTAAACAGGCGAGGGTGGTCATTGCCCTGCCCCACAATTAGGGTGTTATTGGCGACATCTTTGTCGACCACATACCAGGGGTTGTCGCTCGCACCGGCGACCCCGCCGATACCCAAACCCTGGCGCTGGCCTAGTGTATGAAACATCAATCCGCTATGTTGCCCAAGTAAATTCCCCTCGGTATCAAGAATCTCACCGGGGTTGGCGGGAACATATTGCTCTAGAAAATCTTTAAAACGGCGCTCACCAATGAAACAAATACCGGTGCTGTCCTTTTTCGCCTTCGTCGCCAGGTCGTGGGCGGCAGCTATTTCTCGCACCTCGGTTTTTTCAAGGTCGCCCAATGGGAAGAGCGTTTGAGCGAGCTGGCGGTGGCCTACTGCGTGCAGGAAGTAGCTCTGGTCTTTGTTGCCATCGAGACCCTTGCGGAGGGTGGTAAGCCCCTCGTTGTCGACCCCCGTGCGCGCGTAGTGGCCAGTCGCAATAAGGTCGGCGCCCAGTTCAACCGCCCAGTCGAGGAAGGCTTTAAATTTAATTTCGCGATTACAAAGAATGTCGGGGTTGGGGGTTCGGCAGGCTTTGTACTCGGCAATAAAATGTTCAAAAACATTGTCCCAATACTCCGCCGCAAAGTTGGCGGTGTGCAAGCGAATACCCAGTTTGTCGCACACGGCTTGTGCGTCGGCTAAATCCTGCATCGCCGTGCAGTACTCCGTGCCGTCGTCTTCGTCCCAGTTCTTCATGAACAAGCCTTCGACTTGGTAGCCCGCCTGCTGCAGTAGTAACGCAGTGACGGAAGAGTCGACACCGCCGGACATGCCGACGATTACTTTGGTATCTTTAATGGGCTTTGCAATGGACATTAATAGCAGGCACTCAAAGGCATGGATGGGTGTTGAAGGTACTGTTCGACGGTTTTCAATACGATGGGGCTGCGTAATCGGTCGCAGGTAGCAATGTCGTCATAGCTCATCCACACCGGGCCGACAATGCCATCGTCGAGTGTTGCGGCAGGATCGTGGTGTAAGACTTTGGCAGTGAAGGTGTGGCGCACATAGGTCACACTATTACTGGGCGCCGTGTAAAGTGTGACGCCACAGTAGCCAGTCAGCTCGACGTGGTAGCCGGTTTCCTCAAGGGTTTCGCGCACGGCGGCTTGCTGTAGGCTTTCATTTTCATCGAGATGGCCAGCGGGTTGATTGAAAACAACGCCCTCGCTTGAATGCTCTTCTACCAATAAAAACTGACCGTCCTGTTCCACTACCGTGGCGACAGTTACGTGTGGGCTCCATGTCATCGTTTGGGTTTCCGTCCTCTCGGTTTAAGGCCACTTGGGCGACGTCGTGGTGAGGTTGATGTCGCCGGCATGTTGACGATTATCTCACAGTATTCCCCTGGGGCTAAACCATCGAGTGACCATTCGCCGATTTTGACCCGCACTAATCTAAGAGTGGGAAAGCCAACCGCAGCTGTCATGCGCCGGACTTGGCGGTTTTTTCCTTCTTTTATGGTGAGCGACAGCCAAGAAGTAGGAATATTGACCCGCTGCCGAATAGGGGGATCGCGCTCCCAGAGAGTGACGTTATCAAGTTTACAGGCGTTGGCTGGCAAGGTCTTTCCGTCCTTCAGTTCGACGCCGCCGCGCAGTTTTTCTAGGGCGGTGTCATCGATGTCGCCCTCTACTTGAACCCAATAGGTCTTGGCAAGTTTGGCGTCGGGGTGGGCAATGCGGTGCTGCAAGCGGCCGTCATCGGTCAGTAACATGAGACCTTCAGAGTCGTAATCTAGTCGCCCGGCGGGGTAAACGCCCTTAGCCTTTACAAAGTCAGCCAGGGTGGCGCGGCCGTTGTCATCGGTAAATTGCGACATGACCTGAAACGGTTTGTTTAATAATATGAGGCGCGCCATGGCTATTACGACTTTTTGTGAGTGAATGCGATTGTGTGCAGTGCTATACTAACGCGCGGTGGCGATGAATCCAACATTTCAACGCCATGAAAGAGGTGCCGAGCACCCAGTTTTCAGCGGCCTGCCTGTAGCCTTGGCGAGCCGCAAAACATTTGAAATGGAGTCAAGTAACAATGGGTTACCAACATATTAAAGTGCCTGCAACAGGTGAAAAAATCACAGTCAATGCAGACTTTTCGCTCAATGTCCCCAACAATCCCATCATTCCTTTTATCGAAGGTGACGGTATCGGTGTAGATATCTCGCCCGTGATGTTGAAGGTCGTTGATGCGGCTGTTGAGAAAGCGTACAACGGTGCTAAGAAAATTAGCTGGATGGAAATCTACACGGGTGAGAAGGCGGCTGATTTGTACGGTGGTGACTGGTTTCCTGCTGAAACGCTTGATGCTATAAAAGAATACTCTGTAGGTATCAAGGGGCCTCTGACTACGCCTGTGGGCGGTGGCTTCCGTTCGTTGAACGTTGCTCTGCGTCAAGAACTTGACCTCTACACTTGCCAGCGTCCTGTGCGTTGGTTTGAAGGTGTGCCTTCACCCGTTAAAGAGCCCGGCAAAACCAACATGGTGATCTTCCGTGAAAACTCTGAAGACATCTACGCCGGTATCGAGTGGAAAGCGGGTACCGATGAAGCCGACAAAGTGATCAAATTCCTGCAAGAGGAAATGGGCGTCACGAAGATCCGTTTCCCACAAGATTGTGGTATCGGCATCAAGCCGGTATCTAAAGAAGGTACTCAGCGTCTGGTTCGCAAAGCGATTCAGTACACTATCGATCAAGACTTGCCTTCAATGACCTTGGTTCACAAAGGCAACATCATGAAGTTCACCGAAGGTAGCTTCAAAGAGTGGGGCTACGAGTTGGCCATGACCGAATTCGGCGGCGAACTGTTGGATGGCGGCCCTTGGGTGAAAATCAAAAACCCCAAAAATGGCAAAGACATCATCATTAAAGACGTGATTGCTGATGCTATGTTGCAGCAAATTTTGCTGCGCCCCGATGAGTACAGTGTGATTGCTACCCTGAACTTGAACGGCGACTATTTGTCCGATGCGTTGGCGGCTCAAGTGGGTGGTATTGGTATCGCTCCCGGTGCCAACCTTTCAGACACCATCGCGTTGTTTGAAGCGACTCACGGTACAGCGCCAAAATATGCTGGCCAAGATAAGGTGAACCCCGGTTCATTGATTTTGTCTGCTGAGATGATGCTGCGTCACATGGGTTGGAACGAAGCGGCCGACCTGATCATCGACGGTATGAACGGCGCGATTCAAGCTAAGACGGTCACCTATGATTTCGAGCGTTTGATGGACGGCGCAACCCTGTTGTCATGTTCAGAGTTTGGCGATGCGATTATCGCTAAGATGTAATTTTTTGGGCGCAATCGCCCAATATTAAAAAAGCTCGCCTCGGCGGGCTTTTTTTTTACGCGTCTGCCCCAATATCATATATACGTCACAACTTAATGCTGATTTAAGTCGTATACTCAATGAAAGGGTGTGCACATCGCGAAGCATCGTTTATTGTGGCATTCAAAATGCATTTAATTGAGAGAACCATGCAAGATTTTGTAATGAACACCACGGCCTCTGGTGGGTATGAGGAAGACGATGGCGGTTATGGCTTGGCGATTGAGACCAGTAAACCGGCGCTAAAACCCCCCAGTTTATACAAGGTGGTGATGCACAACGACGACTACACACCGATGGAATTTGTGGTGCACGTGTTGGAGCACTTTTTTTCAATGGGGCGCGAGAAGGCCACTCAGATAATGTTGGCCGTGCACACGCAGGGTAAAGCCACCTGTGGTATTTACCCCAAGGATATTGCAGAAACGAAGGCGTACATGGTGACGGATTATGCTCAAGATAACGAGCATCCCTTAGTGTGTGACATTGAAGCGGCTGACTAATTTTCGCAGGTAAACTGCAGAGGTTAACTATGTTGAGTAAAAATCTTGAATTGACCCTCAACCAGGCGTTCCGCTTGGCGCGCGAACGCAACCATGAATTTATGACTGTCGAGCATTTGCTGTTAGCGCTGCTCGACAACGAAGAGGCCTCGGTGGTGCTGCGCGCCTGCGGCGCTGATTTAGCGATTTTGGTCGATGATTTGAGCGAATTCCTCGAGGCGACGACACCCTTGATTCCCGAGGATCAGCCCGACCGTGAAACGCAGCCGACGCTGGGTTTTCAGCGGGTAATTCAGCGTGCGGTATTTCACGTTCAGTCATCAGGTCGTCAGGAGGTTACTGGCGCCAATGTTTTGGTGGCACTGTTTAGCGAGCAAGAGAGTCAGGCGGTTTACTTCCTGAAGCAGCAGCGCATCGCGCGTATCGATGTGGTTAACTTTATCTCGCACGGTATTTCTAAAACTGATCAAGAGGACCACGAGGAAGCTCCACCTAAGCAGGCCGCCAGCGATACCGGTGAGGGTGCAGAAGCCGCGCCACTTGAAAGCTATGCGACCAATTTGAATCTTGAGGCTAAGGCTGGCAGGATCGATCCGCTCATTGGCCGCGATGACGAGCTGCAGCGCGTCACACAGATTTTGTCACGTCGCCGCAAGAACAACCCACTGTTGGTCGGTGAGTCTGGCGTTGGTAAAACGGCCATCGCTGAGGGCTTGGCCAAGCGCATTGTCGATGGGGAAGTGCCCGACGTGTTGGCGGATAACGTGGTTTACTCACTCGATATGGGGGCCTTGTTAGCTGGTACAAAGTACCGTGGGGATTTTGAAAAACGCTTAAAGGCCTTGTTAGCTGATCTGCAAAAACGCCCTGGCTCGATACTATTTATTGATGAAATCCACACCATTATTGGCGCGGGCGCTGCCAGCGGGGGGGTGATGGATGCCTCGAATCTACTGAAGCCTATGCTGAGCTCTGGCCAGTTGCGCTGTATTGGCTCGACAACTTTCCAAGAGTATCGCGGCATTTTTGACAAAGACCGCGCTCTGTCACGCCGCTTCCAGAAGGTTGATGTGTTGGAGCCCTCGGTGGAGGATACCT
>JBEAQQ010000248.1:0-17144 GCA_041163785.1 Pseudomonadota bacterium | reverse complement strand
TGCCCACGGTGACCTTTGAAAAGGAGTATCGCTTTACTGTTGGGGGTGAGGAAATTGTGCTTCGGCAACACCGTGGCGAAACCGAGGGTCATCTTTATGCTTGGTTTCCTCAAAGGAAACTCATCGCGGTTGGAGATTTCTGGCAGGGCTTCCTAACCAATGCCGGCAACGGTCGGCGAGAGCAGCGCCACCTTCAAGACTGGACCCGTGCGCTGCAGGAAATGCACGATTTAGATGTCGATTTGATGCTGCCTGCCCACGGTAAGCCCGCCATAGGTTCAGACAATATCCGTGCCGAATTAGTGGCTGTCATCGATGCTTTCCAATACGTTATCGACTATACCTTGGCCGCATTAAATAAAGGGGTTCCGCCCTATTTGATTATTGAACAATTCACCTGGCCAGAATCATTTGCCAATGATCAGCGCTTGCAGCCACGCTATAACACGGCCCGCGATATGGTGAAGGTGCTAGTGAGGCAGTACACCGGCTGGTGGAATGGATTACCCGCGGATTGGTCGCCTTCCCCCATGCAAGACCAAGCGAAGACGATTGTTGCTATGGCGGGGGGTAAGCATGCCATGCTAGAAAAAACCCGTGCGCTGTTAGAGAGTGATCCCTCGATGGGGCTTCACATGGCGCAATGGGCGTGGTTAGCAGACCCCCTCGATCCAGAGGTTAAAGCTGTCTATGTAGATGCACTGTACCGAAAAGGGATGAGTGATGAGGTGACGGGGATGGAGGCGAGTGTTTATATACAGACGCTGCGTCAACTAATCGCGCAGTAGTGAAGCAAACTACTGCGCTCAGGAGTACTTCGTTAAAAATGTTTAAACATCCTCGCTAGATACTTTCGGGGCGGAACATGGCATCGTGTCCGCCATCGACATACAGTAGTGAACCCACCACAAAAGCACTTTCAGGGCTCAATAAAAAGTCTACTGCATCGGCAATGTCTTTCGGCTGTCCAGGGCGTCCACAGGGGATCGAGGCAACAAATTTTCGAATGGCATCTCCCCATTGGGCGTCATTGGCCACGGCGGCTGTCATCGGTGTTTCAATATAGCCGGGAGCAATCGCGTTGAAGTTAATACCGCGTCGCGCTAATTCAGGCGCTTGGCGGCGCATCCAGCGGGCGACGGCCTGCTTGCTGCCGCTGTAGCAATCGTGGCCATTGAGCTCATCGAGCATGGCATCAATACCGTCCCAGTCGTTGTTTAACAGCTTGTCGACCACGTCGGGTTTGGCGCACATCGGCGCGGAGTTAGACGAAATCGCCACGATGCGTGCGCCGCTGCTGAGCGAAGCCGATAAACCGTTGATGATATCGAGTGTTCCCAGGTAATTAATTTCGAGCAGTTTGCGTTTGTCGGGGAAGTGTGTGGGGACACCCGCGCAGGTGATGATACCCGCGATGGGGGTGGTGTCGGCCAAAACATCCTCTATGGCCTTGGCCGTGGCCTCCCGATCTGACAAATCGACGCAAATATCCGCGTCGCGAAGGTCTAGCACAGTGAGGGTATGGCCCTGAGCTAATAGGTGTTGTTTGATCTCTGCGCCAATACCGGTGGCGCCTCCTGTCATCACATAACGAGCCATGAACTTATCCTCTGTTAATCACTTCTTCGATGGCGCTACCGGGTAAGGCCTGCATGCCACCGTCAATTTCCAGTACTTTACCGCTGACGAACTTGCTGGCGTCGGAGGCCATATAGAGGACACCGAGAGCGATATCTTCAGGGTCACCCAATCTTTGCATAGGTATCCAGCGCGTGGTGGCTTTTAGCATGGCGGGGTCACTTTTAATGAACGCCGTGCTGGGTGTGTCAATGGCCCCTGGCGCGACCGCATTAACGCGAATGTTGGGCGCCAACTCATAGGAGAGAATTTTGGTCATTTGGTTCATGCCTGCTTTGGCGGCCCCGTAGGCAGCAAAACGTTTATCAACCATCCAGCTCAGCGCAGAGGAAACGTTGACGATATTACCGTGTTGGCTAGCCTTCAGCAGCGGTAGCATCAGGTGTGTCAGGGTGTAAGCCGAGGTCAAATTGATATCGATGGTGTGTTGAAAACGCGCCATGTCGACGGATTTCAATGAGCCGTAGCCCTTACCTGGCGCGCCGGCATTGTTGACCAAAATGTCGAGTTTGCCGATGTCGTTTTGGATCGACGCCGCTAGGGCTTTAAGCGCGTTTTCATCGGTGACATCACACGAGTACGCGTAGGCGTTAACGCCCATGGCACGAGCCTTTGCAGTCACATTGTCGATATCTTCTTGGCTGCGCGCCACACAAATGACGTCGGCACCCATTTCAGCAAACGCACTGACAATGCCTGCGCCAATGCCCTTACCCGCACCGGTGATGAGCGCAACACGGCCCTTGAGTGAAAATTTATCTAGTAGCATAGCGAGATCCTAAATGTCTTTTACTTGAATGTCTTTTCGATAGGCGACCAGACTACGCGGTCACCACGAATTCGTCATAGCCTATTTAAATTATGTGCGGCATTATTTTTGACCCTAGCGATGCTCAAGGCTGTGAAACGGATATCAGCCCACGTGTACTGCCGATGTATACCGTGCCATCGGCGGCCAACGTAATGGGAGAAAAATTGTTGTTGTAGGCCTTACCATTGCCGGTGTGGATACGGAACGCCTCGTCGCCCGATTGGTAGTCAAGACCCACCAAATACCAGTCGTTACTGCCATCGGCTTGTGTTTCAAAGGTATAGGTATACACCAACCCCGTTGTACTAGAGAGCTTAGAGACCACCGACGGAATGACGATATTTTTATGCCATACGACCTCGCAATGGTCACCGCTAGGGCTGACGTCTATGCGCATCATGCCAGGGGCAATACGACTGTAATCCTTGTGTTGGTGGGCGTTGGTGAAGCCAGCATTATTTTCAATAATCACACTGTTGTTGAAGGCGATCATGGAGTTTTCAGTGGCTGACGCGCCGCTTTCAAAAAGCGGAACTTCGCAAACCTTGCGTTGATTGGGGTAGCGCCCGTAAATCACCAGATTGATATTGTCGTCAGCATTGTCGGTAATGGTGATGTAATCGCCAAAAATGGAGGGGGTTGTACCACTGCCTTGGTTGATACTGCCCACTTTGTGCGTAGTACCGCGGTCGTATGCTTCGCGCCACAATACCTTTGGGTTTGTTTGGCCATCGCCATTAAACAAGTAAAGGGCAGTATCGGAAACGATGTACACGCCTTCGGCGGCAATGGCGAAGCCGTTCTGAATTTCCTCTTGCAGCGCAATGGCTGTGATCGCACCTGTGGCGGTGTTTAATGTGCCGACGCGGCCATAGCGCGACACCCACCAAATCAAGCCGTTATAGTCGGGTAAAAGGCCCGTAATAGGATCGCATTTGCCTTGTGGAAAAGGGTTGCTAGGGCGCAGGCAGTCGCTGTCAACGTGACTGGAAAGGTCCCATTGGTTGGCAACGACATACTGATAGAGACCTTCGGCGTCTTGAACCGCGCGCAGTTGCAAGATGTGGTGCATAGAGTCCGCGATAAAGACGTCATCGTTTTGGTCGGTGTAAAAGTAAGCGCCTGATGAATCCAGCATGATACGCGAGCGGTCCCAGTTCAGAAGCGCTTCATAAAGCGAGGGGCGAGGGGGAAGGGTGTGGCGGGCCAGCATATTCAGCGTGTCAGGGTCTATTAACTGGATTTCAAAACCGAACAGGCTGCTGCACAATATTTGTAGTTTGCCGTCGCGACGAAGAGTTTTGGTGGCGCACTGACCACCGAGCCCTTTTGTGCCCACCCGTGTTCGAACATCAATGGGAGAGGCTGCATTAAAGACAGTCGGATGGGTATGCACATCGCTATTAAAGGCATCGCCATGCATCGAATTACTTCCCAAGCTTGCCATAAAAGGGTGCGCTTCAAGGGCAATATCGATTGGGGTAGCTTGGTAGTCGCTAAACCAGTCCTTTTGTGGATCACGGTTTATCACGTCAAAGGGTTTGGGTGCCGTTTGATCGCCACCCTTCAACACAGCGTATGCGCCAATCAACACAAGGCCAAGCACGAGGTATTTAGATAATTTCATAGAGGTCGTCTTTTTATGGTTATTGAAATGACTGTAACGAATGATTTTCCCCCCGTCATAACCTATTTAGATTAAGGATTGGCTGTCGATTTTTTACGTCTACAGCGACTTTTGCGGCATACTTGATGAAAATAACGAAGAGGTGAAGTATGTCACTAACCGGAAAAGTAGCCTTGGTTACTGGTGCTGGCGTGGGGATTGGCCGAGCTATCGCTAAGGCCTGTGCACGCGAAGGAGCCAGCGTCTTGGTGGCTGATTTTAACGAGCAGACAGGTGCGGAAACCGTCGCTGAAATTGAAGCGCTGGGTGTTAAGGCCGCGTTCTTCAAAGCGGATGTCAGTAACGAACAGCAAGTGGCCGATATGGTGGCTTTCTGTGTGCAAACCTTGGGTGGCTTAGACGTAGCGTGCAATAGCGCGGCGGTAAGTCGCGGATCGGGCCCGATACATCAGTTTGAAAAGTCGGTGTTTGATGACACCTTAGAAATGTGTCTCACCAATACCTGGTTGTGCCAAAAGTACGAGCTTGCTCACATGCTGCAACACAACGGTGGCAGCATCGTTAATATTTCATCGAACGCCTCACTCAAAGGCCAGCCGTACAATACCGCTTACGCTGCGGCTAAGGCGGGGGTGAATACCCTTACTAAGAGTTCTGCTGCCGAGTACGGTAGCAAGGGAATTCGCATCAATGCCGTTTCACCTGGTGTGATTCGAACCCCGGGTGTTGAGAAGTATTTTGAAGAACAGCCCAAGATCGCCGAGGGCCTCTTGCGCAGTGCTGTCATGAATCGCCTGGGTGAGCCAGAGGAGATCGCTGAAGCGGTGGTCTTCTTGTTATCAGATAAAGCGTCGTTCATCACCGGTCAGATTCTCTCAGTCGATGGTGGCCAGACCGTTCGTTAATTGCTCGAAGGAGTTTTTATGATTATTGCTTCAGACAAATCAGCCCGTATTCCATTACCCATGCCAAGTGGGTGGTTTCATGTGCTCTACTCGAATGAACTGGCCATCGGTGAATCAAAACCGCTGACGTATTTTGGCCAGGAGCTGGTGGTGTTTCGCACCGAGTCGGGACTGGCTAAAGTGGTTGATGCCTACTGTCCCCATATGGGTGCGCATTTAGGTTACGGTATTCGCGATCAAGCGGGCAAGGGTTCCTCGGTAGTGGGTGAGAGTATCGTTTGCCCCTTCCACGGTTGGGCGTTTAACGGCGAAGGTCAGTGTACCGATGTCCCTTATGCCACAAATTTGCCACCAAAGGTGGCGCGTGGCGAGCAAGTGTTGGGCTGTTGGCCTGTGATAGAGATGAACGGTAGCATCTTGGTGTGGTATCACCCGCACAAAGAGGCGCCCAGCTTCCAGCCTGAAGTCGTGAAAGAATTTGCCGAAGCACCCGAGGCATGGGGTGAGCCCACCATATACCGCTGGGATATCGGTACCCACATGCAAGAGATTGGTGAAAATGCGGTGGATCCAGCCCACTTTATGTTTGTGCACGGCACCAGCGAAATCCCTATGGCCGAAGAGTTGTCTTTCGATCGTCACACACGCCGCGGCTTCTTGAAAACCATTCAACCCACGCCGCGTGGTAATGTTGAAGGCAGCATTGAGAACGCCAATATCGGTCCAGGTCTGTCGGTCGTAAAATTTAAAGGTCTTTGCGATACTATTTTGGTGGCCAATGTCACGCCAGTGAGTACAGAGCATACGGTGGCGAACTACGCGTTTTACCAGCGTGTGGAAGACATTAATGGCCCGCTCGGTCGTGTCGGTGAGGCGATCATTAAGAATGTGGCGCAGCAGATGGAAGAAGATCGTATTATTTGGGATCGCAAAAAATACTACGACAAACCCATGCTGTGCGATGGCGATGGTCCATTTGCCAAATTCAGGAAATGGTATAGCCAGTTCTTGATTGAATAGCCAACGCTTCGACGCGCAAAGCCGCCTCTTAATTGGCGGCTTTTTTTATTTGTTTTTCCAAACAGGGCGCCTTTTTTCCATGAATGCACGCAGGCCTTCTCGAATGTCTTCGCTGGCCAGCATGATGTGAATACTTTTAAAGGCACCATTGGCTTGTGCGTCGATAGCGGCAAATTCGTCAGGGTAAGCCATCCCGGCTTTGCTGGCCTCCATGATGGCTTTAATCGCCAGTGGTGCCGACCGCAGAATGTCTTCGGCGAGTGCAATCGCGCTAGTTAACACGTTTTCTGGTGCCACCACCTCGTTAATAATGCCCCACTCAAGTGCGGTGTTGGCATCAATCGACTGGCAGGTTAACTGCATGTGCAATGCGCGCTTCATACCAATTATTCGGGGTAAGCGATGGAGTCCACCAGCAACGGCGGCGGTACCAATGCGCGGTTCGGGTAAACCAAAGGTCGCGCTGTCGCTAGCCACAGCAAGATCAGCCGCGAGTACCATTTCAAAGCCACCACCATAGGCGAGGCCATTCACTGCGGCAATAATGGGTTTGCTACTTTGACGGTTGGTCATGCCACCATAGCCACTGCTGGGTATGACGTAATCATCTTCGGTTTGAGCGTCGACCATGGTGCTAATGTCGCCGCCGGCACAAAAGGCTTTAGTCCCTGCTGCCGTCACAATGGCAACCAGTTGTTCAGAGTTCGCTTCAAAGGCGTCGAGTGCGTCAGCGAGGGCTTGGTGGGTAGCTGGGTCAAGGGCGTTCATCACTTGTGGGCGGTTGATGGTGATCACCACATAGGCGCCACGGTTTTCGACATTGACAGTATTACTCATCATCAAATCCTTCAAGAAAGGCAAAGGCTTCAAGCGGTAGACGGTCCTGTTTTAAGGTATTGACCACACTGTCATCGGGGTAGCCTAACGCCATACCTACCACAACGCGTTCATTGTCGGGTATGGATAATGTTTCATGCACGACTTCTGCCCACATAGCCCAAGAAGCTTGTGGACACGTCGCCAAACCTTTCTCTTCTGCACTCAGCATGAGGCTTTGTAAGAAGATACCGATATCCATCAATTGCGATGCGCAAAGCGCCTCGTCAATGGTGATGATTAGGCCGACTGGCGCACCAAAAAAAGTGAGATTCTTGCCAGCTTGCATGGCTCTACCGCGTTTGTCCTCACGCGCGATACCCAGAGTCTCGTAGAGTTTTTCTCCACATACTTTGCGCCTTTCATGCCAAGGTTGAGGCAGCGGATTGGGGTATATGTCGATGTCGGTTCTGCCACCGGCAGGTTGGCGCATCGCAAACGCCATGGTGGCATTGCACAGAGCCTCTTTGCGTTTGCCACTGACAGCATACACCTTCCACGGTTGCATATTGCTACTGGAAGGGCTGGCACCCGCGGTGCGAAGTAAGTCTTCCATGGTGGCTTTACTAACGGGGGTGTCTGTGAAGCTGCGGTGACTGCGACGCTGAGAAATAAGTTGGCTAACAGGCTGCATAGCGTTTCCTAGGGTTTTAACATACCTTGAATGAGTTTCACGGCTTTATCGGTATAAGGGGGATAGAGCCCCGAGACCTTACTTAGGTTAACCCAGCCCTGAGAAAAGCGGCCTTTGGCGTGACTGAGGCTTTGGAAGCCGTAAATGCCGTGGAGCTGACCCTGACCACTATGGCCAACACCGCCAAACGGCAGGTCGTGACACGCGTAGTGGACGGCGATGTCATTGATACTCATGCCGCCGGCGTGAGTTTCATGGGTAAGGCGATCAACCTCTTTTGCGGATTTGCCAAAGTAATAGCAGGCGAGGGGGCGATCGCCATGGTTAATGGTGTTGATGACCTCGGAAAAATCTCGGTAAGTAATGATGGGTAAGATCGGACCGAAAATTTCTTCTTTGCGAACACCCAGTGTGTCATCGGGGTTAACAACAAGATGCAGTGGGAATTTGCGTGCAGTGTTGCGCTGTTGCCAATCGGTATTGTTGGTATCACAACAAATCACACGGCAACCCGCTTCTATAGCTTCATCCACAAGGTTGGTCAGGCGAGTTAGATGACGATCGTTGATGATCGACACATAGTCAGGGCTGTTGGCTCCCTTGGGGAAAAACCGCATGAAGTTATCACGCAGAGTGTCAATGCAGGATTCGAGCTTGTCTTCTGGGACAAAACAATAATCTGCCGTGATACAAACTTGGCCCGCATTCATGGTTTTACCAATGAGACATTTTTCTAGTGCGCTTTCCCAGTCTGCGGTATTGGAAAATACCGCTGGGCACTTGCCACCTAATTCCAGTGTGACGGGCGTGAGGTTTTCCGCCGCGGCCTTCATGACTTGGCGGCCAACGTGGGTTGAACCGGTGAACACCAAATGGTCAAAGGGCAGCTGACAAAAGGCCTTGGCCTCGTCTTCGCCACCTTGGATAACGGCAATTTCTTCCTCTGGAAAGGTCTCTGCAAACAGTTTGTGGGTTAAAGCGCTGGTGGCCGGGCAAAACTCCGACACTTTGATCATGACGCGGTTGCCGGCAGCTAAGGCGTCTGCCAACGGGCCGAACATGACCGTCATAGGCATATTCCATGGACAAATAATGCCCACCACACCCTTTGGTTGGTAGTGTAATGTGGCTTTGGCGCCGGTCAGGCGCATAATCAGCGGCACGGATTTTTTTTTGGGTCGCATCCACTTCGCCACATGTTTTTTGGCGTGCTTTAGTGCCATGAGTGAGGGGAGTACGTCGTTCATGTTAGACACCAGCGAGGGACGACAACCGAAGTCCTTGCGTTCGGCTTCACTAATAGCGTGGTGATGCGCACTTAGCAGCTGAATGCACTTATTGAGTAGTGCTTCTCTTACGTGATGCGAGGGGTAGGGTTGCGCGCGAAAGGCTTTCTTCTGGCGAGAAAATATATCCTTGAGTGCCGAGGTCATTAGCGAGCCTCCCCAGTGGATTTTACCCAGATGGGTGAGGTCCAAGCACGCTCTTGAATGACGGGTGAGTAAAAAGCTTCATTGCTGGCATCGAGGCAGCATTTGTCGTAAACATTACCTTCCGCCCCGAGGGTGTCGACAGCCACTTGATTAGCGGCAGCAGCTTGCGTTTGGCAAGAGGATGAAAAGGGATCCACGCCTGCGGCCTTGCACTGCAAGGTACTCCATCGGCAGGTGGGATTTTCAATCACGCGTGCGTAGTAAAAAGACGAGGCGCCGGCACTGGGGTCGGGGTCTCGCCACACTTGGCATAACTCGGTGAAGCCCTGCCCGCGCGGAGCACAGCTTTGTGGGTCGACGTCGGCGCCATTATTGGCGTTTCCCGCCACATCGTAGATTTTTTCGTGACTGATACCGTCGGCATCTACCCAACCCTTGATGATTTGAATCCGCTGTAAATCGGTTCCATCAAGATACTCGGTGCCGATGTCTTTTTGTGCGACGACAAAAAACGTCGGGTTGTTAGAGGTGAGGTTGCCTCCCATGGGAACGCCATTGGCATAAGCGGTGTCTAGTGCATCGTTACTCTGGCAAAGGTTATCAGGGTAGTCTCCAGCAAAAAAACGCACTAATGGGCGAGTACCGCTTGTGGCATAGGTTTCTTTGCGACGGATTGCATCGAAAATGGCGTCTCGTGAGTTCTCTTCCGCCCATACCACGGCGTGGCCACCCGGGTTGGCAAAAAAGTGGTCCTGCACATTGCGGAACTCACTATCACGACGGCCAATGTGCCCTTTATAGGGAGACTCTTCGGTGGCTCCCGGTGTGGCGGTATGGGTGTCAGTACTACCAATAAAACCCATTTTGAAGGGGTTTTCGCCCTGCTGCTGTTCTAAGACAAGGCCATCTTTAAGTACGTTGCGCATCATATTACGCCGCCCAAATTTTTCAAGCGGTACCATATTGGCAGCTTCGGTGCGCACTATACCGTTGACGGTTCCCATCATTTTCAAGTTGTCCGCGGGGACTTGTTCGAAGTCGCAGAGTTCATCTTCGGTAAATAGCCCCCTTCCAGCTAGTCGATCAAAGCGGCATTCTGAACTTCCTTTGTGCTGGGTGATTTCGACCACGGGTTCAAAGCGCAAACGATCACGTCTCTCTTGGTCGGAACCAGGGTTAGGAAACATGAGCCCCCCCGACAAGTTGGCGTTGTGAGGGATGGACATGACGTCGCAACCCTCAGTTCCCTGCAGGCATTCACTGTCGAGCATTTGCCAGAGCAGAGTATATTTACCAGGGCCTGTATCATAAGTCGAAATAGGTCGGTTGGGGACATTGGCGTTTCGAAAAATGACGTTGCGATGCATATTTTTCTGTTCGATAGCATCAGTGTACTCGTAGCCAACAAAAGTCGTAAATTCACAGGCGTCAGAGCGATCATAATGATGCTCGGCTGCGCGTTGAATTTCCCCCCAGTAGGAGATCTCTCCTGAATCACAATCGCCAAGTTGACAGGCAAAGGATTCTTCATGGCCGTGATCCAGCTGACCACCGAGGCGCGTCCACCAGTTGGCTGCGAGCAACTGTACCCACAAGTTTTTAGCGCGACTCATGACACAGTGTGGCCACCAGTAGCCGGCGGTGGTGGCATCTTCGGTGCATACATTAATTTGGCCGAGAAATTCTGAGTGGTCGGTGACGGCTGTGAAATCCAGAGGTCGCGATATTTGCGCCTTTAGTGATGAGGTGCCGTCGGCACCAGGTACTGAGATGGATTCACCTTTTGCATAACGGTAGGCGTCGTCAGGACGTTGCCTGACACTTGAAACATAGGCGTCGAACGACAGGCTTGTATGTACGTGTAAATCGCCAAACAATGCTTGTTTATTGGGCTCGTAGTGACGGCAAGGTTGTCTCTCTTCACTATATTGGCGCAACTGCGCCTCGCTTCCATAGGTGGTTAATAATCCCGCGGACATGAGGCATGCAGCAACTAAATGACGTCCTGATATATTCATTGAATGTGTCTCCAGTTAGCAACCTGCGCGTATCATCTCTGAGGCTTTCATGGCAATCATCATAGTGGCCGCATTAGTGTTGCCCGAACAGAGCGTTGGCATAATAGAAGCATCGATGACCCGCAAACCCTTAAGCCCATGAACGCGGAGCTGGTCGTCGACTACGGCGAGTGGGTCATGTCCCATTTTGCAGGTGCCGACAGGGTGGTAGCTCGTGGTCGAGGTTTCGGCCACGTACCGCAAAATATCCTCGCGAGATTTGCACCCCTTGCCGGGTCGAATTTCATCCTTTACGAAGGGAGCGAGGGGGGCGGCATTAAATATTTGGCGTAATTTTTCAATGCCCTTTAATGTGGTGTCACAATCATACTCAGTCGATAAATAGTTAGGGGTAATACAGCTACCATCGGGGGTTAGGTGAACAGAACCACGGCTGGTGGGTCGTGTGGGGTATATCAACGCGGTGATCCCAGACACCCTATCCATGATGGATTTACCTTGGTTGTCTCGGATACCGCTAGCGGGGGTAAAGTGAATCTGTAAATCAGGTCTGGCGAGTCCATCATCAGATTTCAAAAAAGCGATCACATCAGTAGAGGGATAGTTCAACAAACCTTCTTTGTGTCGCCAATAGAGCCATAGGTGTTTGAGTATCCCGGCGAAAGTGAATTGGTCGTTGACTGTTTCAGGTAGGGAGACTTGGTACGCCATAATCGCACCTAGGTGGTCCTGTAAGTTCTCACCTACACCAGGTAATTCGTGTCGACATTCAATATCAAGTGTGCTTAACCGGTCACGTTGACCAATACCTGAGGCCTCTAAAAGCAGGGGTGAATTGATGGCGCCAGCACAAACAAGCACTTCGCGTCTGGCATGAAATATCTGCGTTCGACCCTTCGTTGTCGTTTCAACGCCGGTGGCGGTATCGCCGTGAAACAACAGTTGTTTCACTTCAGCGCCTACCATAAGAGTGACGTTGGGCCTGTTAAGAGCAGGGGTTAGAAAACAATGCGAGGCACTCTGGCGGCGCCCGTTGAAAATATTTACGTCGGCGTAGCTGGCGCCCCATTGATCGCCGGTATTAAAGTCGTCGACACGCGGTGTGCCGGTTTGGTCACAGGCGTTTAAAAAAGCCTCAGAAAGTTTGCTTTGTCGGGCCTTTTGTACATGCATTAAACCCTTTGTACCGCGTGTCTCATGCGCTGTGTGATGATAGTTCTCAATACGTTTGAAATAGGGAAGGACATCTTGCCATGACCAGCCGTTGTTACCTAGAGAAGCCCAGTGATCATAGTCTTGTGATTGTCCTCGCACGACGACTAACCCATTGGTTGAACTGCAACCTCCTAACACTTTAGCGCGAGGCCAAATCATCTCTCGATCAGCAATGCTCGCTTCAGGAATGGTTCGATAGCCCCAGTTATACTTAGGGCTGTAGGCAACTTCTGCCCAGCCGACCGGTAGCCTAAACAATAGGTTGCTGTCTTTGTGCCCCGCCTCTATGACTAAAATACGAAGCGATGGATCGAGCGATAATTGTTCTGCGAGTACGCAGCCAGCCGAACCCGCCCCCACAATAATGTAATCAAATGAGTTATCAGACATTGCGTTCTCGACCTTCCCAGAAGGGGTCGCGAAGACGGCGCTTATAAATTTTGCCGTTCGGGTCACGAGGTAACGCTTGGTGGTAGTCGATAGCCTTAGGTAGTTTCATCTTGGCGAGACGTGATTGCATAAACGATAAAATATCCTGTGACATAGTCTCATCACCAGTAAGTCCTTGACGTAGTTGTACCGCTGCACGAATTTCCTCGCCCCAATCTTCATTGGGAATGCCAAATACACAACAGTCGAAGACATCGGGGTGGGCAATCAATACGCTTTCAATTTCAGCCGGGTAGATGTTGGCGCCGCCGCTGATAATCATGTCGATTTTGCGGTCGCTCAAGAAGAGGTAACCCTCTTCGTTGAGGTAGCCAATGTCGCCCGCGGTGAAATAATTGCCACGTTGTGTTTTAGATGTTTTTTCCTTATCGCCCTTATACTCAAATCGACTCAATTCAGACATCAGCATATAAATGGTACCCGATTGTCCTGCTGGCATTTCATTGCCTTCGTCGTCAAAGATTTTGACGTCGGCAGTGGGCCAGGGTTTACCTACGGTGCCGGGGTATTTAAGCCAGTCGCTAGAGTTGACGAGGGTGCCGCCACCCTCGGTCGAGGCATAGTATTCATAAACGACTTCGCCAAACCATTGGATAATTTCGTGTTTCACATGCTGCGGGCATGGGGCTGCGGTATGGATGATGTGAGTCATGGACGAGATGTCATAACGCCGTTTTACATCCTCAGGTAGTTTGCAAAGCCGCACTAACTGTGTGGGCACAACGTGCGTTGTGGTGACTTTGTGGCGCTCGATGGCATCGAGCATGTTCTCAGCATCCCATTTGTGGTGAAGCACCACACAATGACCTAAGTGCATAGAGGCTGTTGCCCAGTTCATGGCGGCGGTGTGATACAGAGGTGAGCCACAAAAATGTACGTTACCGCCGTCGGGATAAATGCCGAACATCATAGGTAAGAAAGTGAAATTTGTGGCATTGGTATCCGGATCGATATTAGGTACTTGGCGACGCACACCTTTAGGATTGCCGGTTGTGCCAGAGGTGTAATACATCACCATGCCGGCGATACGGTCTTCTGGAAGTTGGCTCGGTTGACCAGCTATTAATGCGCGATAGTTGTCATTGTCATCATCGCTGATACAAATGCCTTGTGATGTTGGATAGCCTATAGATTGGCAGGCAAGGTCGGCGACATCATACGTACTGCTGTGGTAAAAGAAAGCCTTGGCATCCGAGTCTTGCAATATGTAAGACACCTCGTTAGCCGCAAGGTGCCAATTCAGTGGTGCCAAAAATAAGCCGATTTGCATGGTGGCTAAATTAAGTGCAATGTACTCGGCGCAATTGGGCAACATCGCTGCCACAGTGTCACCTTTTTTTAAGCCCATGCCGCGCAGTGCATGGGCAATTTTATTTCCTTCTTCAACCAGTTCCCGTCGAGTCCACTGGCGTTCGTTGGGATCGATGAGGGCGATCTTTTCGCCATCCCATTGGCTGAAATTCCAAATGCCGTAGATAGTTGGTGTTGTCATGGTTGCTCCGTCAATGTAGCAATGTTTATTTTTATGTTGGCCACTACCTTGGCAAATTTTGATGTGGTTTTCAATTGATTTGAAAAGCCCTCATTTTTTGTTAAATAATTGAATTTAATGTATTTTTGTTGTTTTTTTGGTGGTGCTTAGTGCGTTTAGACTAGATTTTTATGGCAGGGAGTGGCCGGTATGTGCAGGTGAAATTAATGTAAACGAGATTGTTATTTAATGCATCTGGATGAAGTTTTTTTACAGGTCGCTACTTACACTCAAGTGACCTAACATGGAGAGGTACGTAATGAATAATACAAATAAAACATTGTTATCTTTAGCTGTGACAGCCGCTATGTTTGCTGGTCAAGCAGCGCAGGCGGCGGTCTTGGAAGAAGTGATTGTCACTGCACAAAAACGCGAGCAAAGCTTGCAAGATATTCCCGTCTCTATCTCAGCCTTTGATGCCGACGCCATCGAGCAACAGGGTATTGAAGATGTGGAAGATATAAGCCAGTACGTGCCCAACGTACAGATCGCGGAATCACCTGCCGGTAGTACGGGAGCGACCATTGGTATCCGTGGTTCGGTGACCATTAACCCTGCGGTCACCTGGGAACCGACGGTGGGTATCTACCTAGACGGTGTTTTCATTGCGAAGAACGTCGGTGGTATTTTTGAAGTGGCTGATCTTGAACGCGTGGAAGTGCTGCGCGGTCCTCAGGGTACCTTGTATGGCAAAAACACGGTGGGTGGCGCGATCAACTTAGTGTCGCGTAAGCCGGCGGAAGAAAGTGGTGTTCGACTATTGGCTGGTGTCGGTAACTACGGTGCTAGTCACGTTGGTATAAAAGCGGATTCAGGCAATTTAGGAAACGCGCGGCTGTCTTTGGCTTACGTGAAGCGCGACCGTGACGGATTTGATGACAACGCGTTCAACAACACCAAATACAAGTCGCTAGATGCGGAAAGCGGCCGTATCGCCGCGGTATTTGATCTAAGCGAAAGCACGGAGTTGCTCTACAGCTATGACTGGAGCGACATGAACAACCTGCCTTCCATGCCTCAAGTAGTACCTGCGCCGGTATACCAACGCCCAGATGGCATTGCGTTGGACGGTGCAAAATTCGATTTGTCGAACACCAAGGGCCACAGTTTGACCATCACGTCTAACTTGTCTGATCACTGGCAATTCAAGTCGATCACGGCGAAACGAGACATGAGTTTCGACGACGCCTTGGATCTGGACGGTGCGCCGGCCACCTATTTCCACACGGAGCGCCACGTTGACCACAGTCAGTTGTCGCAGGAATTCCAGTGGTTGGGTGAAACAGAAAATGCGCACTTCGTATTAGGCGCCTTCTATTTCAATGAGGACGCTGACGCGGACAACCCCTATGACTTTGGTTTGGGCTTCCCTGTTCGCAACTTCTACGGTGTTGAATCAACCTCGACGGCGTTGTTCGGCCAAGTGGATTGGCGTTTAGATGAGCAGTGGTCGGTTATCGGTGGTTTGCGCTACACCAGTGAGAAGAAGGATTTTTACATCTCTCACCCAGATGATTTCGTGCAACCCTTTACCACCGATTCGAGTGATACCTGGACTAACACGAGCCCTTCGTTAACGGTGCAATATCAAATCGATGACGCGAGCCAGGCCTACCTCCGTGTGGCTCAGGGTTGGAAGTCGGGCGGCTTCAACGGCGAGTCTGAGAATTTGGCGGTCGCTGAAACGCCTTACGGGGAGGAGACGGTGACGTCGATTGAGGCGGGTATGAAGTCTACCATTGGTGACAATGTGCAGTGGTCGGCGGCTATCTTCAGTAATGACATCAAAGACATGCAGCTCTCTGAGTTTTTGGGTGCTAGCGGTTACTCGCAAATCACTAATGCGGGTCAGGCGACCATCAACGGTGCTGAGTTCGAGATGGTGGCAGCCTTGAGTGATGAGTTGACGGTAAATCTGAACTACGGTTATTTGGATCCTAAGTACGATAGCTTTGTACAGTATGGTTTTGAGATGAAGGATACGGCAGCTTTCCCGTATGCGCCTGAAAACACGTACAGTTTGGGTGCAAACTATGTGTCGGGCGATTGGTCGGCGCGTTTGGATTACAGTTATGTAGACGATCATGCGCTCTATTATGATCAGGCTTCGGCGGCGGCGACAAAGGTGGCGGCTTATGGTCTGTTGAATGCGCGCGTGAGTTTGTCGAACATCGCTGTCGGCGACAGTACATTGAAGGTGTCGCTGTGGGGTAAGAATTTGGCGGATGAGGAGTACTATATCAATGGTATTCCGTTGGGTGCGGTGGCGCTCAATTATTTCGGCAACCCTCGCACCGTGGGCATCGATGTGGAGCTTAGTCTCTAGTCTGTCCTCGCTCTCTTAAAAGGCACCCTTGGGTGCCTTTTTTATTAAGAACTAAAACCTGTTAGTGGATGCTGTACATATTGCGAATACGTCAGAGTAGGCTAAGCGGCAGCTTCCCTGCTGCCGATTTTCGGCTTGAGTATGTGAGCAGCATCCCGAGACAATGTACCAGACGCTATAAGAATGGATCCTTGCACAATGTGTCTGGATGCCGGATACATGCTTAAGCAGACTGTTGCTTACATGGACGTAGGTATGTCGATTTTATAGGGTACAAAAATCGACCAAGAGACAGGATGTCGAGAGCAAGCCCCCAGGGATGGGTTTGCGGCGTGTCTGCGTAGTATGTAACGGCATAAGCGCCGCCAGAGTTGTAAGTTGATGCTGTCATATACTCCACCGAACCGCCGTGAATACGTCCGTGTAGGCTAAGCGGCAGCTTCCCTGCTGCCGATTTTCGGTTTGAGTATGTGAACAGCATCCCGAGACAATGTGCCAGACGCTATAAGAATCGAACCTCGCACGATGTATCGGGATGCCGGATACATGCTTAAGCAGACTGTTTCGAGACAGGATGTCGAGAACAAGCCCCCAGGGATGGGTTTACGGCGTGTCTGCGTAGTATGTAACGGCATAAGCGCCGCCAGAGTTGTTAGTGGA
>JBEAQQ010000247.1:0-4207 GCA_041163785.1 Pseudomonadota bacterium | reverse complement strand
TCCGTGTTGCACAACCACAGCAATGTTGGTTTTGGCCGCGCCTGTAATCAAGGTGCTGAGGCGGCGCATACTGAGTATCTATTTTTCGTCAATCCAGACGCCTACTTGACTGAGGAAACCCTGCACGCACTCATGTGCGCTGCGCACAGCTACCCCGATGCGGTGGCCTTTAATCCAGCCATTGTCGAGGGCAATGGCAAGCAATATTTCAAACGCTCGAGTACCTTGCTGCCGCGTGCTGAGTACATGACTCGCGGTTGGCCGAGCAGCGATAGCGCTGTCAATGTGCTAAGCGGCGCGGCCATCTTTGTTAAGAAGTCTGTGTTTCAGGCGGTGGGCGGGTTTGATGAAAACATCTTTTTATATCACGAAGACGACGACCTCTCGTTACGTTTGCGCCGCATGGGGGCGCTGATGTTTATCCGCAACGCGGTGCTGACACACATTGGTGGATCGGGGTCGGCACGCAGCCCGGCGGTGGCTGCATTGAAAGCGTTTCACATGGGGCAGTCGCGGGTTTACGCGCTACGGAAGTACGGCTTTGCTCTACCCTGGTGGCGTTCGTTTGGTTTGGCGCTGTGGCAATTACTGTCGCCGCTGGTGTGGTTTTCTAAGCGCAAGCGGGCCAAGCAGGTGGCTCTTCTCAGGGGCGTCTGGAGTATGCGAGGTGAGACGGCGTGTCGACCATCTTAATTTTGGGCAATAGTAATAAGCGCTTTTCCGGGGTGACCTCGACCATGCTGCAGGTGCTGCCCGTGCAGTCGCAGTTGATCGAAACCTGGGTGATGGGCCCTCACAACCTGCCGGATGGACAGCCTTGGCTCGGTTTTTGGGCTTGCCTAAGTAAAATACGCAGCGCCGAATATCGCGACACCACTTTTGTGTTTCACGCGCGACGTAACGATGAAATGATACAGGGCTTGTTGTTAAGGGCTTTCAGTCGCGCCAAATTTAAGGTCTTTTTCACGTCGACGGCGCAGCGCTTTCACAGCGGATTTAGTCGTTGGTTGATGTGCCAGGTAGACCGAGTGATCTCCACCTGCAACGCCGCGGCGAGTTACCTAACGCCGCGCCCAACAACGCTCATTCCCCACGGTATTGATACCTCGCGTTTTAGGCCTGTGGCGGACAAAGCCGCGGCGATGAAGGCCTTGGGTTATCCCGGTGTTAAAGGCGTCGCGATCTTTGGTCGTGTGCGCCATCAAAAAGGCGTCGACGTGTTTGTTGAATCACTGCTGGCGGTGCTTCCCCATCAGTCGGATGTCCATGGGTTTGTCATCGGTGAGGTCAAAAGTGGTGACGAGGCTTTTGTGCGCACACTGCAGCAGCAGATTGCTGCTGCCGGCCTGTCCGAGCGGATACACTTTTTGGGTAAGTTACCCTTTGAACAATTGCCACACTGGTTTGCGGCGGTGGATGTCGCCTGTGCTCTGAGCCGCAATGAGGGCTTTGGTCTGACGGTTTTAGAGGCGATGGCGAGCGGCACGGCGGTGGTGGCAAGCCAGGCGGGGGCGTGGCCAGATATTTTGGCGGCGCACGACGTTGGTCGCTTGGTGCCTTGTGGCGACGTGGCCGCGACATCTTCGGCGCTCGATGCGTTGCTTGGCGATGATGAAGCGCGCTATGGCTGTGCATCGCGGGGTGTTGACGCTGTCGCGCAACACTACACCGTGGCGAGAGAGGCGCAGGCCTTGGTGGCCTTGGTTAAGGACTTGGCGGTGTCGAACTAATGCGCAAGGTGTGGCGTGTTGTCTTGGTATTGGCTTTCTTGGTGCTGGCAAAGTGGGGTATTGATCAGCGCTTTGACAGTGTGGTCAGTGCCGGGTTTCATCATCCGCAATGCGACAAAGTGTGGGCGCACCGAGGGCGTATCGGCACGGATCCGGACAATACCCTAAGCAGTGCGATCAAGGTGAAGGCTCAGGCATTACCTGGGCTCGAGTTGGATGTGCACTACGACCCTGCGCGAAAGAATTTTTGGGTGGTACACGACGATCCGGCACTCAACGACGAGAGCAACGACACCTTAGAAAGCTATCTCGATGCGCTAGCGCCTGGGCCTATGGGCTTGTGGCTGGATGCCAAAAATTTTGCGGGATTAGCGCCCTGGGATGCAGTCGCGGCGGCGGATCGCCTCGCTAGCCTGTTGCAGGATCACCCCTCGCTTAGCCCGGTGTATGTGGAATCGCGCAATCCGTTTTACCTTCTCATGCTCAAACAGCGCGGCGTGGGCACTAGCTACCTGATCAGTCCTAATGTGCGGCACAATGGGGTGGCGTTTTGGCTCAATGTGTATTGGATGAAGTGGTCTTACAGTTGGGGGCCTTTTGATGCCTTGTCGATGGATATTGGTCGCTACAACGACAAGGTGGCCGCTGTTTTCAGGGGGGCGCCACTGACGTTGAGTACGGTCAATGATGAGGCGAGGGTCGAGGTCTTAGCCGCCCAACCTGAGGTGGCGGCGATATTGACGGATCAGCCTTTCTACGAGGTTGGTCGCTGCCGCTAGTGCAGGGCGGCATCAATACACTGCAGTAGTTTATCGAGGGCGCCGCGATTGGTGTCGACGATGGCGACGGCAGCTTCGCCCGCCTGTTGGCGTTTTGCTGGCTCATCCAGCCAAGCGGTGATCTGCCCGGCCAGTGCCTTGCCATCCTCTATTACCACCATCCCGCTGGCGTTGACCAACAGGTCGCTGATTTCTTGGAAGTTAAACAAGTGGGGGCCAGTGATGACCGGCTTGCTCCACACTGCGGCTTCAAGCATGTTGTGCCCGCCGTTGGGTACTAAACTGCCGCCGATGAAGGCAATATCTGCTGCTCCGAGCAGTAACAATAATTCGCCCATGGTATCGCCAATCATAATGTCCCAATCTGCAGGAATCGAGGCGGCACTGCGGCGGATAACGTTCAGCCCTGTGTCGGCGGCCAATTGGTATACGTTGTCAAAACGCTCGGGGTGGCGCGGCACCAGTAGTAAACGTATATCGGGATAGCGTTGGCGCACGCGTTGATGCGCCAGTAGCAGCGTGTCGTCTTCGCCTTTGTGGGTGCTTGCAGCTATCCACAACGGGTGTTTGCCCTGCTGGGAGAGCTGGTCATGGAGTGCCTCTGCGCGCGCCATCAAATCGTCATCTAGGGTGACATCGAACTTGATACTGCCAGTGATCGCCAATTTGTCTTCCGCTAGTCCAAGGCGTGTAAAGCGCTCGCCGTCCTGTGCATTTTGGGCCGCCACGGTGTGTACGTCATGCAGCATGTGGCGACTCAGGGCCGCGAATTTTTGGTATCCCATCGCAGACTTGGCCGACAGACGGGCGTTAGCAATCACCACTGGGATGCCACGTTGATGACACTGGTTGAGCATGTTGGGCCACAGCTCTGTTTCCATCACGATGCATAAGACGGGCTGAACTTTGTTTAAGAAGGCGCGCACAAAAACACCTAAATCGTAGGGGTTGTAGGCGTGTAATACACTTTCGCCGAACAGAGCGCGGGTGCGAGCAGCCCCCGTCGCGGTGGTGTTCGTGACCAGTATCTGATGATCTGGGTGGCGCTGTTGAAGGGCTTTGATCAGCGGTGCTGCGGCGATGGTTTCACCCACGGAAACGGCGTGCACCCATATCACGGGTTGGGAGGTGGCGAGTGTTAGCCGCCCGAAACGCTCCGCAAGACCGGCGCTGTGGCCGCGCCAGACAAGGCGCAGCACAATCAGAGGGAGCAGAAGCCCGTAGAGACAACTATAGGCCGTGCGGGCTAACACGTAGAGGGTCTCAGTTGAGCGAGGCGCTGGTGACCGATGTCATTTGCTGGTCAAGAGTGCGCACATCCTCTTCGTTCAACAAACCGGCCTGCAGTCTGAGCTTCAGCACGTTGACGACGAAGTCGTAGCGCGCGTTGGCGTAGTCGCGTTGCGAGCGGTAGAGATT
This sequence comes from Pseudomonadota bacterium, assembly GCA_041163785.1. Lineage (GTDB taxonomy): Bacteria > Pseudomonadota > Gammaproteobacteria > Pseudomonadales > JAHEIH01 > JAHEIH01. The sequence continues at coordinate 279 of JBEAQQ010000247.1, read as the reverse complement.
CTTTTGTGCGTTGAGCACGTCGACCACGTTGCGTGTGCCCACATCGTAGCCCGCTTGGGTGGCTTCCAAGGCGCTTTTCGCTGAAGTAATCGCCTGCGCGCGCGCTTTTACCGCTGCGGCACCGGTGGTGACACTGATGTACTGCGAGCGGGTAAATTTGGTGGTGTTACGCTGTGCCAGCTTATGGTTTTCCAAGGCAGACAAGTACTCTTGATAAGCTTGGCGGCGCGCGGCCGAGGTGCCACCGCCAGCAAATAAGGGCACATCAACGCGGAAGCT
>JBEAQQ010000246.1:0-2811 GCA_041163785.1 Pseudomonadota bacterium | reverse complement strand
TTAAAGTTTGCGCTAGTCTGATCAGCTAACTGCTCAAAAGCGACGCCCCGCAGTTCCGCCATAAATTTAGCCACTTCAGCGACGTATTTGGGCTCGTTGGGCTTGCCGCGGTAAGGTACGGGCGCCAAATAGGGTGAATCGGTTTCAATAAGCAATCTATCCTCAGGCACCTGCCTCGCAACCTCCCTAACCTGCTCGGCGTTTTTAAAGGTCACAATACCTGAAATGGAAATATAAAAGCCTAGATCAAGTGCCTGTTTGGCCATGTCCCATGTTTCTGTAAAACAATGCATCACACCTGCGATTTCAGGGTCGCTGTGAGACCTAATCAGGGCCAAAGTATCCTCTTGGGCCTCACGGGTATGCACGATCACTGGCTTTTTACATTGCTTCGCAGCTTCAAGGTGCGCGACAAAACTGGTTTGTTGAGCCGATTTGTTCTCTTCGCTGTAATAGTAATCAAGGCCGGTTTCCCCCAATGCCACGACCTTGGCATCAAGCTCAGCCATGGCTAATAACTCGTCTATTGTGGCGGGATGCGCCTCAACATCCAAAGGGTGAATACCGACAGAGGCAAAGACATTGTCATGGCGTTGCGCGATGTCGATCACAGTGGGTACATTACTTCGATCGATGGCGATGCAAAGCATTTGCCCCACGCCTGCTTCATGCGCGGCGGCGATAGCTTTCGATACATCGCCGCCATAGGCATCCAATTTAAGTCTGTCTAAGTGACAGTGCGAATCAATAATCATGCTTGAGTTACATCGTGTGGGTAGAACGATCGGAATCTACAGTACCCGCTAAATAGGTAAGAATTTTTTGGTTGGCGGTATCATCCTGGCCATTAAATTGTACGCCGATGCCGGCCGCTCGGCTGCCCTGTGCTCTTTTGGGGGTAATCCAAACTACCCGCCCAGCGACGGGGATCTTTTCGGCTTCATCCATTAGGCTGAGCAGCATAAATACTTCGTCGCCAAGGCTGTATTGCTTGTTGGTTGGAATAAACAAACCGCCATTCTCCACAAATGGCATGTACGCCGCGTAAAGTACCGCTTTCTCTTTAATCGTCAATGACAAAATACCATTGCGTGGGGATGATTGATTCATTGCACCAACCTTGGTCTGATTAAGACTTTCGCTCTCCTTAGCAATATAGTTCGGATTCGGATAGATCACCACTACCTCAACGAAACACGTATTAGGAGATCTTCAAGTAAAAGATCATGTCTGGGGTTGGCAGTAGAGGCAACAAGGCGCCTCGCTGACTCACAGGCTTCAAGTAACTTAAAATAGCTTTCAATGCTCCACTGCTTTTCAAGTAAAGCGTCGGCCAGACGGTCTATGAGTGTCGGCACAACAGGCGCCGCTTGCATGCGGCGGCTAATCGCCTGCCTCAGGCCGGCGTGGAGCACGGATACGATCTCTTCTGCTAAGTCAGCCTTCGCCAGAACTTTGATGGTTTCGGTGATGGTGCGCTCTTGCAGAATACAACTCGTTAGCGCTTTAAATACAGTCGCCAGCGAAATGTCGTTGTCGTTTTTGATAAAGTGAAGCGCCTGTATGGGGCTTCCGCGGGAGATATACAGCGCTGTTTCAATATCTTCACTTTGCTTTGCAAATCCTTGTAACCAATCATAGGACTGTTGAGCCGTTGGTGTCGCCACCGTGTGTAGGTGGCAGCGAGATACGACAGTGGGAAGCAAGCGATCAAGATTGTTACACAGCAGCAAAAAATACGTTCGTGGTGTCGGCTCTTCCAAAGATTTAAGCAAGGCATTGGCCGCGCTGATATTTAGCTGGTCGACCCGATCGACAATCACCACCTTATTACCACCCTGTTGAGCCCTACCGGACAGCTTTTCGATCACCGCACGCACTTGATCAATTTTAATGACACGTGACTTTTCTTCTGTGGTGAGCAGCGTTAGGTCGGGGTGTGTTTCACTAGCTAGTAACTTACAAGACTTACATTCACCACAGGCATACAAACCCTCGCTGCTACACAGCAATCTTTGCGCAAAGGTTGTTGCAAGATTGGACTTACCAATATTGGCTTGGCCATTAAGCAATAAGGCATGGTGGAGCTGGCCCTGTTGAAAGCGCTCGTAAAGCGCGCCATACACCGGTGCTAGCCAGGGATAACTCAGATTCACAGCAAACCCTCGAGTGCGGCTTCCAAGGCTTCAGCAATACTTTGCTGAACGTCCGTTAAGGGCCTATTCGCATCGATGACTCGGTATCTATGGGGATGCTGGGCGGCACGGCTAAGATAAACATCGCGAACCCGCTCGAAAAACTGATGCTCCTCTTGTTCGAATCTATCCAACGCTCCACGAGCTGAGGCACGTGCCATACCGACCTCAGAAGGGACATCTAAGTAGATGGTCAGATCGGGCCTAAAATCTCTTTGGACGTAATTCTCAAGCCACTCAATTCTCGCTAAATCAATGCCGCGACCACCACCTTGATACGCAAAGGTCGCATCGGTAAAACGGTCGCATAATACATGGGTACCCTCTGCCAGTGCGGGCAGAATCACCTGTTCAATATGCTGAGCTCGGGCCGCAAACACCAGCAGTAACTCCGCGTCGTTTGAAACAGCCTCGGTGCGAGGCTCTAGCAGAACATGGCGTATTTCCTCGGCTAGCGGGGTACCGCCAGGTTCGCGCGTTCCGATCCAAGGCAGCTGCCGAGAAGAGAAAAATTGCTGGATAAAGGCCATATTGGTCGACTTACCTGCGCCCTCTCCACCCTCAAGCGTGATGAAAAGTCCTTTCTTATCGACCATTGCTGTTCCTTAACTGTGGC
>JBEAQQ010000245.1:0-25290 GCA_041163785.1 Pseudomonadota bacterium | reverse complement strand
CACCGTGGGCAGCACGAGATCATCCAATGTTTGCGGCATGTACTGCACGGCTTGAGGCAAATACTTGGCGAAGTGACCACGCATAGTCACGTAGCGCTGCATACGCTCTGAGGCTTGTTTGGTAGCAATAATCTGCGGATGCTCCCCTGCCTCTAGCAAAGCCCACGCACCGAAGGCGTGATCGATGTGTCCATGGGTATACACGACGGTATGAACGGGTTTATCGCTTACGCTACGCAATAAATTGACGATGGCCGGTCCTGCAGATGCATGACCCGAATCAATCAGGACAAGACCCTCAGAAGTTTCTATCACCACCACATTGACAATTGGGGCGTAGATCATCCATACACCTTCCCCGACCTTTTCAATCCGCGACAATCGCTTAGATTCATCGACGGCTGGGCCAAACTTGGTCATCATTTGCATCGACACCAATGGGCTCCACTCGGTTTCACCCCACTGCGCGACACCTTGTATCAACTTTCCATACAAGGGCTTAATTTTACTACCTATATCTTGAGCCTCATTTGCTAGCAATGATGGCGAAAAAACTAGCACCAGAGAGGCAAAAACTATCTTCATGTACCGCATAATTCTCTCCATTTAGGTAAAAAAAAAGCCGCCCTAAGGCGGCTTTTTAGCTAGCTATTAATAGCTGATCGACAAGTCGATGCCGTATGTTTTTGGCTCACCGTAGTTAGCCAACGTCAGACCAAGTGCTGGGCCGTAGTTGAAGCCAAATGTACGATATTCTTCGTTGGTAATGTTTTTACCCCAAAGAGCCAAAGTTACTTCAGCACCACCTTCGGTTTCCTTGCTCCAACTCAAGCGAGTATTCACCAAAGTGCGAGCTTGGTTTGGCATTTGCTCAAACAACACAGGCGTGTCGGGCGAAGAAGGTACACCGTCGGTATCGTAAACACCGGTTGATGCAGTCAGCGGGAATGTTTGACCCTGATAAGATGCATCAATCGACCAATCTACACTGCTATTGCCTGAGTTCATTAGGTTCCAATTGATACCCAAGTTGATTTGCTCATCAGGCGCCAATCCGCGCTTGGTCAAACCGTTCAGATCCAACACGTTACCGTTGGCGACAATGCTGGGGTAATCATCGAAGGTACCGCTAATGGCGGTGTATGCCAATGATACCAACAGGCTATCAACTGGGCTTACCAACAGCGACAGTTCACCACCTTCACGAGACGTTGAACCGGCGTTGCCAATCGCGCTAGTCACTGTGTTGCCTTGTGCTAAGACGGTAGATACTTGCAGGTTGGTGTAGTCATAACTAAACACAGCCGCATTGAATTGAGCACGACCATCCCAGAAAGTCGACTTCATCCCCAACTCAAAGTTTTCGATTTCTTCTTCGCTAAACGCGTCAGCTGTATCGTTGGCAGTATCGAAGAAGTCACCGTTAAAACCACCACTGCGGTAACCGGTTGAGTATGTCGCGTAAACATTGGCGTTTTCACTCAAATCGTATTGAAGCGTCAACTTACCGGACAAATTGTTGAAATCTTGCTCGAAATCGCGACCGTAGATACCGGCACGCTCTGGCAAATTGTCCGCCGCTTCATTAGCAACATAGTTGTTGGCAACACTGTAGCTCGCCGCGTTACCTGTAAACTTAGCACCGTAGTACATGTTGATGAAGTTAGAGTTGTAACCCTTCCACAGATAGGTAATACCCTTAGTTTCTTCGGTGTAACGCAAACCTGCCGTCACTGACAATGGGCTAGATTCATCCGCGCGCCATGTCGCCTGACCAAATACCGAGAACGCTTCACTGTTCACGTCGTATGACGATGTATCCGAAGTGGCCAGTGGGAATGACGCGATGCGGTGGTTACGGAATTCGGTTTCGTCGTCGTAGAAGTACAAACCAAGCACGTAGTCCAAGTTGTCACTGCTGCCGATCATTTGGAACTCTTGCGAGAATTGGTCGTGATCGATGTGCGCATAGTTTTGATAAATTGGCGCTGCACCACGGCCTTCAATCGCCGCGATCATGTTCAGTGCCAAACCAAATTCTTCTGCACCGGTAACACCATAGTTTACGGGGCCCGCTGGAATATCATCGGGTACGACTTGGTTGAATAACAGACCACCAATAGTGAGCAATGGCAGGTCACCCACGACCACGGAGTTATCAATACCGTCCAAATCACCTTGGTTCAAGTTCTCAACTTTACGCATGCCAGTGACTGACTTGAATGTAATGTTATCTGTATTCCATGTCAGTGTGAGCGAGTGCGCGTCTACTTTGTTCATGGAACGAGACTCGGCGTCTGAACTTCCCATGCTCGGACGGCTATCGCGGCTTGCCAATTCACTCGCCGACCATGCACCGTAGGCATCAGCCCAACCCAAGAAAGTATTCACCTGAGGCATCATGAATGCCGCGTAGGCCGCATAGGTTGTAGGATCGAATTGGTATGCACCTTGTAACTGGCGAACACCACCAGCGAGTGCTGCTACAGTCGCCGCACGCTCAGCGCTATTAATAGGCACGTTCAATGCGTATGCGGGGTTAGCTGCAATGGCGGCACCCACACCTGGATCGCGTGGGTTAAGACCTACGACATCCATCATCTGAGCGTTTTCGTTGAGGTAATCGTGCGAGTATGCATAGTCAACCGACATATTATCGCTAGGCGTAAAACGCAACGCGACACGATAACCATCACGATTAATGTTTTCGAAACCAGGCACATCGGGATTCGTGTTGCCATACAAATGATCGCGGGTACGGCTGTAGCCACTCAAAGCAAGACCCAAGGTGTCTGAGAGGGGCACATCAACTCGTCCGCTCAAGGCTTCTAAGCCGTAATTACCCGTCGAAAGTTTGACTTTGTAGCCCAGTTTATCACCTGGCTTTTTGGTAATGAAATTGATGGCACCACCGGTTGAATTACGACCGTAAAGCGTGCCCTGAGGGCCACGCAACACTTCGATACGCTCGATATCCATGGCATCAACACCATTACCTGCGCCTTTACCAAGATAAACGCCATCGATGTAAATCGCGTTAGCAGGATCCGTTGATGGGCTGTTAGGGTTACCCGAACCAATACCGCGAAGGCTTACGCTGAAGTTACCGCGTGCAGACGGTGCTTCGTAACCTTGTACACCAGGCACAGAATTCAATAGGCTAGAAATATCTGTTATACCTTTGCGCTCGATGGCCGTTTCGGTCAATGCTTCCATTGAAATAGGTGTGTCTTGAATATTTGACTCACGTTTTTCAGCGGTAACAATCACCTCTTCCAGAACCGCCGCCATAGAGGCGTTGGCCATCAGAAGCGATGAAACGATCGCTGTTTTTAAAAACATTTTACTTGAGTGGTTCATAATGTTTCCCCTGTACAATTTATTATTTACTAACAGTTAACAAAAACTTATCCAAAAACGGGCCGTAGCACCGGTTCTAAGTCGACGATATGCCGAGACATATCTCCAAAGTAGCACGGTTCAACGGAACGCTCATGAAAATTCCAACGATCCTTATCAAACACAAACTGGTCATAATATCGACCAGCGCAAATTGTCTGCCACGGCTGACCCTCTGCGAATTGATAAACTGTAAATACCGAACTAGCCGACGCGCGTCGGTCATTATCGGCAAAATCCACCGCCACATTGGTCACTTGATGCAAGGTGCAAGGGGTACCCGTTTCTGGGTACAAGCGCACCGAGCGAACAAAGTGATCGGCCATGCTCTGACCGCCTTTCACCTCAAAGCCACTAGGCATATAAATGATGCGCCCTTTTTCAAAAAGAGCGCCTAGCGCTTCAAAATCACCCGCATCTACCAAATTGGCATACTGATAAATCAAGTTAGCAATGCAGTGGTAGTGATTGGTCATAATGACGTCAATTTATTTTTAGATGTTTTCAGGTTATTGAGAAATCACCCAAACAAAAAGAACAAAAAAAATCATCTTTGTTGTCAAAACCGCTCACTTTTTGTGCATTATTTACCCAATAATTCCGTCATCATTGCCGCCATTTTGCCGCGACCGTATTTTAAAACCGCCATGTCTTCCGACGAAGGCTCGTAGTTCACAGTCGCCCCCACCCCAGCAAACATGATGATATTTGGGAACAAGGGGTGGTCATCTTCCCTGACAGGAATGGCCTGCTCATTGCCCGCCAAACGGAACCATAGTTCAAGGTAGGCTTGCCAAGTATAGTTTTCATCCCCAACAAGATACGCCTTTCCACCTTCACCATTGAGCAAGGCACCATGAACTGCCTCGGCTAAGGACTGCGCCGTCAAATGATTTGTCCCGCCCACCGGAGCAAACACTGGCAAATCGGGCAATTGACCCTTGGCATACATGATCAAAGTATCGATATACGGCATATCAAGACCCGGGATGTGCCCCAAGATAAAAGGCGCCCCCAGGCTACACACATTGAATCCTGACGTATTCAGTGCACGCACTGCTGCGTCCGTATTGGCACGCGATGTCACATAGGGACAAACGCCAATCTTGTCTTTGGCCACATGGGGATAAAAGGTATCAACCAACACAAATGACGACACCCCTGCATCGCGGCAGGCCGCGGCAAAGCGAGGCACCGCCACATCATTGACCTTTTTGTAGTGCTCTTCTGGTGTCACACTGCCATCGTAGGGAATATGGCGAATATCTGCAGCGGCGGAGAACACCACTGCATCGAATCCAGCAAGCTGCCCCTGACTAAAATCGTCATTAACGTAGTCGCCGACCATAAAATCCAAGGCCGCTAATGCGGGCGCCTGCGCAGGCTTTCGCGCCATAATCGTGACATCGTGGCCTTCCGCTGTTAAGAGTAGGGCACAGTGCCCACCGATCAAACCACTTCCACCTACTACCAGTACTTTCATTCTTTTCTCTCCCACTATTTAAAACTGTCTAAAGCGTCGATAGACATGGCGACGACGAATCGCCAACTGTTGCAAACGTTGCTCTGGCGTGGCCAACGCCGTTTCTGCCGGCAATGCTTCACGAATTTGATCAAAGGGCACTACGGTGGCAGCAATACTTGGCCATTGATCTTGCTCTGGCGTTTCACTGTAAGCCCAGCGCGGCGCCATAAAACCCTCATTAAGTCCTGTCGTTTCGACCCAGTTCGCCACGCCAGGGTCGCTGTGCGCGATCACTATCCGAATATGACCGTCGCTATCTCGGGTCAACTGGTGGCCATTCAAGCTACCAAAATGATTGGCGTAATCGAGTGACGCCCCCCACAAGTTGGCAAGCTGAAAACCTATATATTGCGGTTCGAGCGGAATCACCATATCCACAATCAATGCGTCGTCAGGGCCGAGCTCAAACACACCACCGGCATACAAGTTAGTGCTCATGCCCCCTCCGGTCGCACCGGACGCAGCGTTGATCTGGTTGAAGGCATTGCGCGGGAAGGCCACCCCTTCGATACTGCCCTTGCGCGCCCCATAGGTCCCCATAGGGATGGTCCAAAAGGCATTCCAAAAAAGCATTTGATTCTTTACTAGCTCGCCGCAGCGGCGCAGTTCTTCTTCCGCAGCCGCAACGCTGTATTCGCCCTCCTCTAGCGGCTCAAGATCGAGGGGCTCTAGATTAAAATAGAGTGACTCTTCGTGCTGCCAATCGCTAAATAACTGACGTCCGGTAAGATAGGTCGCGTGGCGCTCGGCTGGCACTGACGCGTCAAAAGGATGGGGCTTTTTGACGACCTTTAACGTCGAAATAAAATTGCCGTCGTAACCCTCTGGGCGCTCGGGTGCTAATAAAATTTCAATACAGCCGTCGTCGGCCACCTCGAGACTGGAGGAATCCAATCGCCCGGTTTGGGTCCGTGTTCCCGGCGTGAGCTCTGTTAACTGACCGCTATCACCAGATAAATCCCCCCAAGTCGCCTCAAAAATGACGTAGTGCGGTGCTTTAACCACCCCAGCAGGCGCCATACCGCCGTGCCAGTGGTCGGTATTCCCGGCGCGCGTGGTCAAACGATAACTGCGACGACCATCTATCGGCGCATAGAAATAAATCGCATCGGCATTGTCTATCGTGGCGCGAGTAATGGGGCTCAACATGTTGCCGAACTGAGGATATTGGCGGTGCTCATGAAAAGCTCGCTCTATCGCTACATGGGCGAGACCCATCAAATATTTGTAGCCATCGGCAAGGTTGCGATCGGTCGAAGGGGCGGGGAAATATTGTGCCTGATCGATGGCATCGCGGGCGGTATTGAGCGAGTCGATCATGCCTTGCCAAGCACGCTTCAAACGCCCCTCGCTCGACATGGGCCAAGCGTATTCAATGAAAAATTCGCCCAGCGTTTCTTCAATACGCGCCACGGTGATGGGGTAATCTGCCAACTGATAGGAAAAGTGGGTTTTGTGCTTAGTTTCGCGCTTTTCTTGTTGGGCAAGGAAGGCAGCGTGCTCGGGGCGCATGTCAAAACCAAAGCAAGCATAGACTTCGTTGACGATGGTGGCCGGTTCTTTAATCAAGCGCAAATAATCAATACTGATAGACGCCGTCTCGCCCGCCTTGGCCAATACCGCCGCTGGGTGAGTAAAGGTCTCCAGGGAGATGTCGATCATGCGGAGCGTGGATGGTCGGTAATCTTCTTTCGCCCAACCCTTGGCGCGCCAGCTACCCTCGAGCAGCTTGAGTACGCTTGGGATACACTCCATGGGGTTGCGTACCACCACAGCGATATTGGCATCGGGAAAGGTATCGAGAAGGCTTTGCACCCAACCCGACATGACGGGGTTTTTGCTGAGGTGGATTTTATCTCCCCCGTTAAATAGCAACTGCCGTTTAACGCACTCTTTGTAATGGTGCATCCAACGCTGGCGCTTAGCTTGGGGAAATTGATCCACGTGAAACAAATCAATGGCATCCATCAGCGGCGTATTCATCGCCCACTTTTGACTGACGAAGGCATTCTGCATAACAAACTGATCTTCTTCGGAATGCCACAAACTCATCTCGTGAATATGCTTGAAGGGCCCAAATGTCTTTTCGTCCCACGCCCTGACCCTTGCGTTAAAAAAACCATCCAGAAGTTGGCGATCTAAACGCGCCAACCAGCGCACCAGATACTTCTGCAACAGCGATGGGCACTTGGTCTCCCAGTAGCGAAAATAACTGAACCTTTCGGTATCCGCGGCTAACAAACGGTGAATAAGCGTTGAGCCACTTCGCGCGTGCCCAACCACAAAGACTGGACTGACCACCTGCTGACGCCACAACGCCGGAAAGAAAACATAATCCAATAAAAAGAATGCCGCGTTAATCAGGTATAGCAAGGGGGTTAACAACAATAACGACAGCAGGGTAGGATAGCGATTAGGCCATTGCTTTTTCTGCCACACCGCCCGCACTACGCGGGCGAAGTAGCCAACATCAAAATACATAGTGTCATATCCGTGGGTTTTAAAAGATCAAGGCTTAGTGAAGCCTTCATCTGAAATACACTGAACGCCTACGTGGCGCAGTAGGCATGGTCACGCTGAAGCCGCCGCCACACTGGCAGCTTGTTTAGAGCGGAAACATTTGGGTGTCATCCCTGTCCAGTTACGGAAAGAGCGAACAAAAGAACTGGGCTCAGTAAAACCAAGACGCTCAGCCACGTCATTAATCTTGGCATCGGACTGCAATAAATACTGCATCGCCAGATCACAACGCACCTGGTCTTTGATCGACTGGAAGCTTGTGTGTTCTTTCAACAGCTTACGGCGCAAACTCGACTCAGACACATGCAAGCGATCGGCAATATCTGCGAACGATGGCATGCCCTCCTGAACGTCTTGGCCAATCAACTGCTTGATGGTCTCTGAAATAGTGCCAGGCTGACGCTCCACCAAACTCAACTGATACACCGCCATATCAAGGAAGGATTGCAGTGACGCCTGATTTTGGACGACCCGGTATTCCAAGCACTCTACGGGGAAGGATAGACGGGTATGTTTGGCGCCAAACTCTACATCACTGCCCGTGACATTCGCGAGGCTGTCGCGATACGCCTCGCCAATAGATGGCATCGATACCGAAATCGTCGAAGACTCAAGGGCATGGCCGACGAGCCAACCACAGAAGGCGTGCCACACTACTAGACTGGAGGCGACAGCCACAGTTTGATAGGTATCCGCGCGCACCCAACCCTCAGGAGCAAAAAGAGAAGCGACATTGCCAATATCGAGCTGGTAATCTAAATGAACCCATTCATCTGTTTTTGACAGCGTAAAGCTTCGACCAGAAAGCGGTCTTAGCAGACGCTCAAATCGCTCCGCTCGCTCAAGGGCCTCACCGAGGGTGGCGCTACCCATGATGCTGTAGCACAGCATCTCGAAAGCATCAGTCCCAAGACCTGCCGCCCAAGGAATATAGGGGTGGACCTGCTGCATTTGCGATACAGCTTGGCGGTACATCTTAGAATAGCCACGTGCCGACAAAAGCTCATCAGCCGCCAGCGCAAAAATCTGCGCAGCGGTATACTCCGCCGCCTGCGCCACAGCCTCGACATCGAGAGCCAAGCTTTCCACGTAATCGAGCAGCTTGTGAAAACTCGACGCGGCAATTTTAATGTCCTGCATACCCACCTCTCTGTATCGATTATTTTGTAGCGAGAGTTTTTGTCAATTAATTCGACGTCTAATGTTGTTTCCTAGCGCGAATCATTGAGTAAAGTAATAAGCGTGTAATAAGGAGTTTGACATGTTCCCCAATGACTACAAGACCTACCTAGCCCGCGAAGTTACTACAAATGGATTATCAAACGCGTTTTTTAACGGTCTCGCCTGCTGGTATCTAATGAAAGACAAAGGTGATCTGATTTGGTGGGGGGCACATAGCTTTGGTGTCGACGTGCTAGCCACGGCCTTTATTTTGCCCTGGATTGTGGCGCTCATTATTATCCCCTTACAAAATATTAAGGTGCGCAAAGGTAAGACAGCGCGCTGGTCTCCCGCACAGCGCAGCGACCATTTCATGTACCGCTTAGCGGCGCGCTTCCCGCAAAAATTGTGGCTCAATGCCATCCTCTTCGGCTTGATTGGCATGCTATGCGTGGCACCGCTCGTGTTACTAGTGCTCTTTGTGGCCGGCGCAGATACCCTGACACCGGAAGAGTACACCTACATTAAGGGCGCATGGACGGGGACACTAGCCGCCGTTTTAACCACCCCCATGATTCTTGTCGGCCTACGCGACTATTCAACCAACGAAGCAAACTCATGAGCAATATTTTAAATACCCCTTTTAAACTAGGCACGCTGACGGTAAAAAACCGTTTCGTACTGGCGGCGATGGGTTCCAATTTTGCCGAAACCGACGGCAGCTGTGGCGAAAAAATCAAAGCCTATTACGAAGCCCGCGCCAAAGGGGGCACCGGCTTATTAATCCTTGAAACCACGTCGGTCGCATGGCCTGCAGGGGCATCGATGCCCAACATGGTGGGCTTCTCAGAAGATCGCTTCATTCCTGATTTTAAAGAACTCACCGATCGTGTGCACAAGCACGGCGCTAAGATAGCCGCGCAGTTAAACCACAGCGGTAAGGTCGCCCAAGAAGACACAGTCGCTGGCCGCCCGCTGTGGGTCGCCTCTTTGCCCAAGAAAGGCCGCACCGACATGATGGACCTGCTCAGCCGAGAAGAAATGGGCAATTTCATCAAAATGGCAGGCCCCGATGGCCGTGGCCCGCAGTATCATCCGGTTAGCAAAGAAGACATCGCGGTTGTGGTACAACAGTTTGCCGACGCCGCCGTGCGCGCCCAGCAAGCGGGCTTTGACGCCGTCGAGATCCACGCCGGCCACGGTTATTTAATCGCTAACTTTTTGTCGCCCTACACCAACCTCCGCGACGACGAATACGGCGGCAGTTTGGAGAACCGCGCGCGCTTCATGGTAGAGATCATTCACGCCGTGCGTGCAGCTACGGCCGACTCATTGCCTGTACTGGTGCGACTCGACGCCATGGAATACCGTATCGACGGCGGTATTACCCCTGAGACATTCCTCGCTGTCGCACAAATCGCCAAAGACGCTGGCGCCGCAGCGATAGACGTCAGTGCCTACGGCAGCAACCTCAAAGGTGCCGCCTTTACCGAGGGCCCCTTGGTGCACCAACCCAGCGGCTATGTTCCCTTTGCTCGAGCGGCTAAGAAAGCCCTCGGCATGCCCGTTATCGCCGTCGGACGCATCGAGGTAAGCGACGCAGAGAAGCATATCAGTGCCGGGGATTACGACATGGTCGCTATGGGGCGTAAACTTCTCGCCGACCCCGAACTGCCCAACAAAGTCGCGGCGGGCACGCCTGAAGCCATCCGTCCCTGTATTTATTGTTACATCTGCGTGAGCCAGATCTTCATCAACCAGCCGCTCTGCTGCGCCGTAAATAGCGATGTCGGCAAAGAAGCCGAGGCCAACATCATCGCGCGCAGCAAAGCAGAGAAGCATATCGCGGTGATCGGTGGCGGCCCCGGCGGCATGGAAAGCGCCCGCCTATTAGCCGAGCAAGGCCATCGCGTCACGCTGTTCGAGCAAGCCCCTCAATTAGGTGGCACCGCACGCATTGCCGCCCTCGCCTACGAACCCAACGGCCGCTTAATTCGTTATTTAAGCCAAGAGATGCAGCGCTTAGGGGTAGACGTCAGACTGAACACGACGGCCACCACAGCGCTAGTCCAATCGCTTGGCGTGGATCACGTCATTGTGGCGGCAGGCGCCCGCCGCGAGGCACCCTTTATTGAAGGCAAAGACCAAAACTGGGTATTTGACGGCGAAGAAATGCGCGGCATGCTGCTCGGTGGCAACGACGACGGTCTAAAGAAACTGCCCCTATGGAAACGCTTGATGGTCGGCTCCGCCAACCTCACCAAGATGACCAGCAACATCGATTGGGTTCGCCAGCTAAGCAAAATTTGGATGCCTGTCAGCAATAAGGTCGTCATCATTGGTGGCGGACTCGTGGGCATCGAGCTAGCTGAATTTTTAGTCGAGCGCGGCCGACAAGTCACCGTCCTTGAACCCTCGCCTTATTTAGCCCCCGAATTGAGCATTGTGCGCCGCATGCGCGTCATCAATTTGCTCAAAGACCACGGCTGCGATATTCGTACCTCAGCCGAAGTCACCAAACTCGATAAGCATCAGGTGTATGTCACCGAGGATGAGAAAATGTATACCCTCGCCGCCCAGCACGTCATTATCGCCCAGGGGGCACAGGCCAATACACTGCTAGTGGAATCCCTCAGAGAACAGGGGCTCGACGCCTACAGCGTGGGTGACTGCGAGAAAATTAGCTATATCGATGGCGCCATCCATAGCGCGCGCTCGGTCGTGCAGTCACTAGGTGGTTGATTTTGCCATCTCAGCGAGGTGAAGGAAGACCGGCACCTCGCCACCCCCGTGCACCGCTAAGGCCGCACCCGAAATATAAGCGGCCTGCTCGGAACACATAAAGTTCACCGCATTGGCGATATCTGCTGGCTGTGCCATACGCTTCAACGGCAGCATATTCGCGACCTGCTTAAACCCTGCTTCGCCGCCGTAGTGTTCGACACCTGCATCGTGGTGCACCAAACCAACAATCAAGGCGTTGACGCGGACATCGGGGCCCCACTCCATGGCGAGCGATTCAGTGGCATTCAACAAACCGGCTTTGGCAGCGCCGTATGCCGCTGTGCCTGGCGAAGAGCGCACCGCACTGACGCTAGAGATATTGACGATACTCCCCACGCCCTCGCTGCGCGCCATCGCGTGATAGGCTTGCTGCGACATCACCAAGGGAGCCACTAAGTTGAGCTGAATGATCTTATTAGTAAAACTAGGGCTGGCGTCGGCGGCATCCACTGGCGGACTACCGCCGGCATTATTGATCAGAAAGTCTAGCCGCCCAAACGCTGACATAGCCGCGTCGATGACCGCTTGAGACTGTTCTGGGTCGCGTATATCTGCCTGCACGAACCGCGCCTCACACCCCTCAAGGGCCAGTGGCACTTCGGGTGGGCGACGACCGCAATACACCACATGAGCCCCGTGCGCCAATAAATCCAACACGATCGCTGAACCAATATGGCCTGCGCCGCCGGTGACAATAGCCACCTTACCTTCAAACTTACTCATGAACACTCCTAGTAGGGGGGATGAATCGTCGCGGTGTTGTCGATACTCAGTGCTGCACCATTAAGATGGCGTGACTCATCACTGGCTAGGAATAATACCAGGTTAGCGACATCTTCTGGTTGGCAAACAAAGGGCACGCTACGCGAATAATCTTTTTTCCCATCCTGCGGCATGTCCGCGACAATTTCACGCACCATATCGGTATTGATACCGTCGGGGTGAATGGAATTACAGCGCACGCCATTTGCACGCTGCTTACACAGCACCGCCGTGCTCATTGTCAGGCTGCGCACAGCGGCTTTCGACGCCGTATAGGCACAAAATTCTGGCATGCCCATCAATGCCGATGATGAGGACATATTGATGATGCTACCGCCACCTTGCGCCAGCAATGGCAAACACTGTTGCGTCGCCATGAAAATGCTATCAGCGTTGACCGTTTGAATGCTGCGCCATTGCTCAAGCGAAATTTGGTCAATATAACCGGCGCGCAAAATCGCCGCGTTATTAAACAACACATCCAAGGTACCAAAGGTCGCCTCAATCCATTCAACACGCGCCTTCCAAGCCGCCTCGTCGGCGACATTCAGCGCGAAGGCGTGCTCAGTTAAGCCCTTCGCCGCTGCCTGCAACATGTCATTATTGATATCGGTCATGATGACTGTTGCGCCTTCTTTGACAAAGCGCTTGGCGACCGCCAGACCGACCCCCCGCGCCGCGCCAGTTATGAGAGCTACCTTTCCTGATAATCGCATCGTGAATCCTCCTATTGCGATCATTGTATACGCCATACCACTCAAAACACGTAATGCGAACAGACTAAATCCGCATATTTCAGTCCCCGCGGTATTTTCGATGGTGATAGGATTCTAAAAAAAGGAGCCATTCACATGTCAGCCACCATTGTAAAAACCCCCGTCGACCTCTTATCTCTGGTCGGCAAAACCCTTGGACCAACGCCAAGTCTTCACATCGACCAATCGCGTATTGACCTATTTGCAGACGCCACTGGCGACCACCAGTGGATCCATGTAGATCCCGAGCGTGCCGCTGCAGGCCCCTTCGGCAAAACCATTGCCCACGGATATTTATCGCTGTCGCTGAGCAGCTTATTTTTACCGCAACTGGTGAGCGTTGAATCGTTAAGCATGGGCGTCAACTACGGCGTTGACAATGTCCGCTTCCCTGCCCCTGTGCCGGTGGACTCGATGCTTTTCGCCGAGGGTGAAGTGGTCTCTGTGGAAGAATTTAAAGGCGGTTATAAACTCGTCGTTAGAGTGAAATTAATCGTCGAGGGCAACCATCGCCCCTCATGCGTGGTGGATACCATTAGCGTCTTTTATCCGTAGCACTAGGTATATCACAATGGATTTCGACTTTTCATCTGATCAAGTTCAACTTCGCGAAGACCTTCGTCGCTTTATGATCTCCGCTTCGCCGCGAAGCTGCGCCCGCGCCGTAATAGAAAGTGATGCCACCATGGATCATGAGGTCTGGGAAAAAATAGTTGAAATGGGCATCACACGCCTCTCCCTACCCGAGTCACTGGGTGGCTTTGGCATGGGCATCATCGAACAGTGTATCGCCGCTGCTGAACAAGGTAGACAGCTCGCTCCAGTCCCGAGTATTGCTTCTCTGTATTTAGCACAACAGCTGTTATTACAGCTACCTGCCAGCGAAGCGCGGGAGCACTATTTACATGCGAGTGCCGACGGTAACATTTTTAGCGTCGCGGCGCCCATTAAAACGCCATGGAAGACGACCATCTCCATGGAAAACGGGGCATTAAATGGCCATCATACACTGGTTTTACACGCGGCAGATGCTGACTACCTTCTGGTGTACGCGCATTGCGATGACGGTACGCCCGTCATCGCCGCGTGTGAAAAAAAGAATGTCGACATTGAGCCACAACCCCTTATTGATGCCTCTATGAGCGCAGCTAAGATCAGCTTTAAGCAAACGCCCTGTTCGGTTCTGGCAAAAGGCAGTGTCTGTGAGATAGCGTTGGCAACAACCTTGAATCGTGCTGCCTGTCTACTGAGTTTTGAACAAATGGGCGCCTGTGATGCCGCCTTTGAAATGGCCAACGAATATGCCAAAGAGCGCCAAGCCTTCGGCCGAGCCATTGGTTCATACCAAGCAATAAAGCACAAATTGGTCGATCTATACACCCAACAACAACTCGCTCACGCGCACTGTCTATATGCTGCCTGGGCATTGCATACCAACGATGCAGCACTGCCAAAGGCAGCGGCTAGTGCACTTCTTAGTAGTCAGCAGGCACTAACAGCCATGGCGAGTGAAAACATCCATATCCATGGCGGTATGGGCTACACCTGGGAACTGGATTGTCACTTATTCTTTAAACGCGCCCGCTTTTACGCATCGGTGCTGGGAAATCAGCACCTTTGGCACGCGCGGCTCGGCAATGAGCTCGTTTATTGCGACACAATGATGGAAGCTTAAACCATGGATTTCAACGATTCACCTGAAGAAGCACTTTTTAGACAAACCTGCCATGAATGGCTGGCCTCGCAAGCAACGCTTAAAGAGAACAACGTCGCTTTAAGTTTTGCCACACTGGCGGACAAGGTGGCGGCTTCACGTCGCTGGCAAAACATGAAGGCTAGCGCAGGTTATGGTGCCATTACGTGGCCCAAACAGTATGGCGGCATGGGTGGTTCCCCCTTGCAAAATATTATTTTCCGTCAAGAAGAAGCCAAATTCCTTGTACCACCCAGTCAATTCAATGTCAGTTTAGGCATGGTTATCCCAAGTCTCATGGCTCACGCCAATGAAGACATTAAAGCACGCCATATCGCCCCCGCTCTTTACGGCGATGAGCTATGGTGTCAATTGCTCTCAGAACCTCAAGCGGGCTCAGATCTGGGTATGATTCGAACCAAGGCAGTGCGCTGTGACGATGGCCGCGACGGATGGATCATCAATGGTCAAAAAGTCTGGACTAGCCTGGCACAATTCGCTGAATTCGGCATGGTGCTAACGCGCACTAATCCAGACGTACACAGCTTCGCCGGCATGACGGCCTTCTTTATCGATATGAAAAGTCCGGGGGTCGACATCAAGCCCATTGTACAAGCCAATGGACACCAAGAATTTAATGAGGTTTTCCTCAGCGATGTTTATGTGCCAGATAGCCAGCGTGTCGGTGAGATTGATAGCGGCTGGCTGGTGACCATGACAGCGTTGAACAGCGAACGTATGTCAATTGGGGGCTTAGTGCCCGACAACTTGATTGAACATGTGATTAATCAGCTTAAAAGCCTCGGTGAGGAAATGCACGACCCCGCCCTCCTAACACGACTGAACCAGCTCTATTTAAAAGCGCACGGACTTTGGTTGATGCAATGTCAGGGCATGACAGCTTTAAGCAAGGGACAGATGCCAAGTGCCGGGCTAGGCACAGCCAAGATTATCGCCTGTGAAGTGCTCAGTGAGTACGCGCAATTGATGTTTGATTTGCGTGGACATGAAGGCATTTTGTCGCCGCGTGCTATCGACGAGCACTGGTCGGTCATTGAGGATTTATGGTACGGCGCCGCGGGCATGCGTATTGCCGGCGGTACTGACGAAATTGTAAAAAATGGCATTGGCGAACGCGTGCTTGGACTGCCGCCGGAACCTCGCACGGACAAAGGCAAAACCTTTAGGGAACTGACCGAGCGGACGCTCGCCTAAAAACAATACAAGGTCAGTAATTGCTGGATAAAACAAGGGCTCGCATCACCTTTGATGTGCATATGCATATCAAAGGTGACCAGCGTACCTTGATTGTGGGTATCAACCTTCGCGATACGCGCCCGCATACAAAGCTCTGAGCCTACGGGCACGGGCTTTACAAAACGGGTTTTGTCGCAGCCATAGTTGCGCAGGGAAACATACCCCTCGATCTGATAATCGAGCGGCAATGTGAAGCGAGACTGGATAGCCTGAATGAGCAGCCCGTGGGCAATAGTCGTTCCGAACGGGCTTTCGCGCCGACAGCGATCTGGATCCGTGTGTAACCAATAGTGGTCGCCAGAAAGTGCAGCAAATGCGTCGATATCTTGCTGAGTGATCGCTACCGGCGCGCTAAATTCGCTAAATTGCTCAGAGACGAGCGATTGCATGGCGGGAATATTTTGGCACGACACAATTTTCATGATGACCTCGGTTGGCATGATTCACATTCATCAACATACATGAAAGCTAGCGAATTATGAAAAATAAAATCCTGCTCACATTAATCCTTTTGGGGGTTATCTTATTTGTGGCCATGCGCTCACCCACCGAGCAAACCATCCTCTGGCACAATGCCACGGTCATTACCCTGAATGATAATCAACCCCGAGCCAATAGCCTGCTTACACATGGCAAAGACATCGTGGCGGTTGGCGATTTCAATGATCTTCAAGCACAAGCATCTAGCAATGTTTTGCTGGTCGACCTCGAGGGAAAAACAGTCATACCTGGCTTTGTCGATGCCCATAGCCATTTCCCAGGCAGTGGCATGTCACGCTTCTCTGAAGACTTACAAGCACCACCCGTTGGAACCGTGACCCAATTACCCACGCTTCTGGAACGCCTAAAACGACGCGCTGATAACACACCTAAAGGCGAATGGGTGTCAGGTTTTGGTTACGACCAACTGCTGCTTGAAGAAAAACGTCACCCCACTATAGCCGAGCTAGACCAGGTCAGTCGTGATCATCCCATATTTATCATGCATATTTCGGGTCATCTCGGCATCGCAAACAGCAAAGCGCTGGAGCTCATTGCGGCAGACACCGGGCAACACTGGGACGAGAAGGTTTTGCAAACAGGGCGTCTAGAGGAAGACGAGGCAACACCTTTTCAACGCGCCATGTTTGACCTGGGGGTGTTTGAGTTTTTGGACATGGTTGAAACCGCTGAGAAAGAATATAGCCGCGCCGGTGTAACTACGCTACAAAGCAGCAATATCGATGAAAAGTATTTGGCAGGTTTGAAGCTAGCTAAATGGTTGGGGAAAATTCCACAACGAATCATTACCCTGCCTAATTTCGACCCCATGGGTATCGACCTTATTGAAGGTAGATTAAAAGCGAGCGAGGTCTCTAGCGAGGACATACACATTGGCGCTATTAAGCTGATAGCCGATGGCTCTATTCAGGGCTACACTGCCTACTTAAGCCAACCTTACTTCCATAATCACAATCACAGCAGCCATTATCGTGGCTACCCACGAATACCCGCTGACGATCTTGATGAGAAGGTATTTAACATCGTCAATGCCGGTTTTCAGGTCGCTATCCATGCGAATGGAGATGCCTCGATCAACGATGCGCTGAACGCTATTGAACGCGCCGAAATACGGGCCGGCAAAAAGGCTTTTCGCCCCATCATTATTCACGCGCAAATGACGACTCCGGCACAACTGGCTAGGATGAAAGCCCTAGGGGTCACCCCTAGCTTTTTTGGAGCACATACCTATTATTGGGGAGATCAACACCGCGATATGACCCTGGGTTTTGCTCGCGCCTCCGCCATCAGCCCCATGCGAAGCGCACTCGACATGGGTCTGCGATTCACTAACCATCTAGACACCCCCGTCGTTCCCATGTCACCAATGTTGGCTTGGTGGACAAGCGTCGACCGCTCAACACAGAGCGGTTTTGTTCTAGGCCCCAACGAACAGCTTACTCCGTTGCAAGGGCTTAGAGCACTGACCATTGATGCAGCTTGGCAATCGGGGTTAGAAGATATCGTGGGCTCACTGGTGGTAGGCAAGATGGCAGATTTTGTGGTGTTATCGGCCAACCCAATCGATACGGCAACAGCGATCAAAGATATACAAATTTTGCGCACCGTGGCGGGTGGCAAAACCATTTACCTCAACGACGCCCTATAAAAATAGGGCGTTGTCCGAAGCGCGCTCACGCAATAATGCCGGTACTTTAAACGCCTCACCATAGCGTGCATGAAGCTCTTCGGCACGCGCTATAAAGTCCGCCAGACCGTAACTGTTAATGTATTGAAAAACACCGCCAGTTTGGGCGGGAAAACCAATACCCATGATCGAACCGATATTGCCATCGGCAGGACGCTCTATAACACCCTCCTGCATCGCACGCACCGCCTCTAAAGCTTGGCTAAACAAGAGTCTGTCGCGTATATCTTGATAGGGTATGTCGCAATAACCCTGCGGCGCATAGAGCGGCTTCAATCCCGGCCAAAGGTACTTTTGTCCCTCTTCGGGATATTCGTAATACCCGCCACCTGAACGCTTCCCGCATCGCTGGTAAGTATTCACCAAGGTTTCGATCACCCGAGAAGAACTGGTCGAATGCCAGGGTTTACCCTGAGCCTCGGCATCTTCTTTGTGTTGCAAGCCGTTGCGATAGGCGGTTTCCTGGCTTATTTCATCGATCGCCGCCAACGGCCCAATGGGCGAACCATTATCTTTCGCTGCGGCTTCTATGAGCACAGGATTCACGCCTTCTTCTAACATATCAGAACCCTGTGTCACGGTTTGAGAGATCACGCGCGACGTAAAGAAACCAGGACCGTCATTAACGACAATAGGTACTTTGCCTAGTTGCTGTGCTACATCGAACGCCAGAGCGAGTGTGGCATCATCGGTTTCTTTGCCACAAATAATTTCAACCAGCGGCATCTTTTCAGCTGGCGAAAAAAAGTGCATACCAATGTAGTTCGAGGGTCGAACACTCGCAGTAGAAAGTTCGGAGATAGGCAATGCCGATGTGTTAGATGCAATAATCGCTGAAGGCTGTACTACGCTTTCAATTTCACGGGTGACCTGAGCTTTTAGCGAACGATTCTCAAACACCGCCTCAACAACTAGCTCACATGCCGACATATCACCGTAGGATGATGTCGCTACAACCTTTGCCAACATTGCTTGTCGTTGCTCGTCGCTAAGGCGTTTATTCTTTTGAAGAGCATGTTCGATATACGCCATACCGCGATCAAGCCCGGCTTGATCGACATCTTTCAACACCACCTGCATACCCGCCTGGATGGCAGCTACCGTAATACCCGCACCCATTTGCCCCGCGCCAATAATGCCTAGGCACGATATACGCTTCTTGGGAAGGTTTGCAGGACGACTTTTACCCGCATTAATCTCGCCCATCTGTACAAAGAAGGCCAGCATCATATTGCGCGCGGTTTGGCTGAAATAAAGCTGCAGAAAATAGCGTGATTCGATGGTCATCGCCGTATCAAAATCCACTTTGACGGCGTCGGCGATGCAGGCAAAAATGGCCTGTTGGGCAGGCATCAATCCCCGTGTTTTAGCCAGTACGTTGCTTGCACCAAAATATAAGAATTGCTGATTTTTAGGGTGATTGTGATCATCCCCAGGCAACTTAAAGCCTTTATCGTCCCACGGCTGACAGGCCTCGGGATGCGCAAGAATCCAAGCTTTGGCACGTGCAGCAAGGTCGCTCTCAGAATCGACAACATCATTTACCAAACCAATTTCCAGTGCCTTGTTAGCCCGCAATTGTCGGCCGGTGGCAATTAAATCAAGCGCTGCCTGCATACCCAAAAGATACGTGGTTCGTACCACGCCACCTGCACCCGGCATAAGACCAATATTGGACTCTGGCAAACCCAATTTAATGGAGGAAACGGCGACACGGTAGTGAGCAGCGAGGGCAATTTCCAACCCTCCGCCAAGACAGGCGCCATTAATACCTACCGCGACTGGAATACCTAAGGTCTCTAGTGTGCGCAACAATGCTTTATTCGCCACCCCGCCTTCAAACACCTTTTCTTTTTCTTCCTGAGAAGGTGGCAACGGGGATTGCAACATTTCTTTAATATCCCCTCCCGCAAAAAACTGGCGAGGTTTACCACTAGCGATATAGATACCAACAATGCTCTTGTCTGACACCAGTCTCTGCACATGGGACATGGCTTCCTGCATGGCTTCAAAGTACTCGTTACCCATGGTGTTAACGTCTTTGCCTGCCTGATCAAATACCATATGGAGAATGTTATCGTCATCAATCGAAAGCTTGATGTAATTGTGGTTAAGTGGAACAGCTGTCATGTGACTAAATCCTTTCGATGATGGTAGCAATACCGATGCCGCCGCCGGCACACAAGGTAGCCAAGCCGAAGGTTTTATCGCAGCGCTCGAGTTCGTCGAGCAATTGTCCAATTAAGATGGCGCCCGTAGCACCTATAGGGTGACCCATGGCAATGGCACCACCATTCACATTGACCTTATCGCCGTCGACACCCAGTGTGTCCATGAAATTGAGAACTACTGTGGCGAAGGCCTCATTCACTTCAAATAAATCGATATCATCAATCGTCAACCCCGCCATCGCTAGGGCCTTACGGGTTGCAGGCACGGGGCCTTCTAGCATGAGCGTAGGATCTGTACCAACAGTTGCCATAGCACGAATTTTGGCGCGAGGGCGAAGCCCCTGTTCTGCACCCGCAGTTCGGTTACCCACTAACACTAAAGCCGCACCATCGACCACACCTGAAGAGTTCCCAGCGGTATGACTGTAAATTATGCGTTCTATTTCTGGATGCTTCATTCGGGCGATATCGGCGTGACCACCATGCTCTGCAAATACCGCAAAAGATGGTGACAGGGCGTTAAGTGTGGCCATATCCGTTGCGCGAATCAGCTCGTCACGTTCACAAACCACCAAGCCGTTAAAGTCCTTCACAGGCACCAGCGAGGTGAAGTAGCCCGCCTCCCTGGCGGCAGCAGCACGCTGCTGCGAAGTGAGGGCGAACGCATCGAGACGCTGACGATCATAACCGTCGCGTGTTGCCAAAATATCGGCGGCCAAACCCTGCGAGATAAAGTAGGTCTGCATTGCCGTCCAGGGATCACCCTGAGCAGCGCCACCTGCACCCATGCCAAGTCGCGACATAGATTCAACACCACCTGCCAAGGCGAGACGCTGAACCCCCGCTTGAATCTTAGCTGCGGCAATGTGAAGTGCCTCCATGCCCCCAGCGCAGTAGCGATGCACCTGCATACCCGTTGTTTGGGGTGACCAATCGCAATAGGTCACCGCTGTTTTGGCAATATTTTGACCCTGCTCACCGACAGGTTCTCCCACGGCGACAATCAAATCATCGATTTTAGAAGTATCCAACGCGTGTGACTGTTGCATGTGCAACATGAGGTTAGCGAGTAAATCAATCGGCTTCACCTCATAGAGTTGCCCACCTTTTTTTCCCTTAGCACGTGGCGTTCGGACGGCATCGTAGATAAACGCTTCCATGCTACCCCCTACAGTTTAAACACGTGCTTGGCATTCTCGCGCAGGAACTTGGGCCACACCTCTTCTTTGAAGGGCACGTGCTCCATGTCTTTAAAAATCCGCTCCAGCGACAAGCCCATGGGGAAGTATCCGGCGTACATCACCTTGTCTGCCCCACGAGTATTAGCAAAATGCACAATGTCTTCCGGGTAGTGCTTGGGCGCAAACGCACTTGTCATGTAGTACAAGTTGGGGTATTTCAACATTAGCTTCCACGCCAGGTCAGTCCAAGGCTCACCGCCGTGGCGCATCACCACTTTCAATTCGGGGAAGAACCAGCATATCTCATCAAGGTGCTCTACCTTTTGCGGCTCCATTGGGATACGTGGGCCAGGCACCCCCACACAGGGGCAAAACGGAATATCCAAATCGACACAGGTCACAAAAATGGGGTACCACTTTTTATCACTCAGGGATACCTGTGGGCACAAGCCTGAGGGAAATGCTGTCACAGCTTTCAGACCATACTCGGCGTGCAAACGACGAATTTTTCGCACCTCTTCCATGCCATTATTGGGGTTACAGTCGTAACAGGCGAAGAAACGATCGGGGTGTTTTTTCACCGCTTCATTTTGTGTGAAGTACTGATCTTCATCGACCCCAAGCATGGCTTTTTCGATACCAAACTCATCCATTTTCTCGATGGTATATGCTATGTAATCGTCTTGAATGCCCGTGTTGGGAATGTCTTTAAACATATACTGCGCCGGCATCTTGAACATAGCGCGGCTCTGCTCATCCATCAGCAAAGGCTTAATAAAGTCGTAGTAGTTAGAGGTATCGTTGTTGGGCACCGCCAACATCAAATCAATAATACCGATATCCTTGGGATAACCCATGTGTCTCTCCTCGTTAAACCGCGTCACTATAGACAGGGTAGTCGGTAAAACCGGCCTCGCCTGGGGTGTACAACGTCGTAAAATCAATTTTGTTTAGTGGCCAACCGTTGGCAAAGCGCGCCACCAAGTCGGGATTGGCAATGAAAGCGCGACCAAACGACACCGCCGCCGCTTCACCATTGGCAATGACGGCTTCCGCCTCGTCTTGTTTATAGCTGTCATTGACCATAATGGGACCGCGGAAATGCCGCTGCGCCAAGGCGATATTGTCGATGCCCGTGGAGGGCATGCGAATCACGTGTAACCATGCTAAGCGGTAATCGCTAAGCGCCTCAAACAGGGCGCCAAAGGTTTCCTCTGGCTTATCATCCTGCAGGCCGTTAAACGGGTTGCCAGGGCATACACGCACACCGACACGATCGCTGCCAATGGCTTGACAGCATGCCTCGACTAAAGCGAGTGGAAAACGCAGACGATTTTCTAGCGAACCGCCATACATATCACTGCGTTGATTCGTCCCCGTCGATAAGAACTGCGCCGGCAAATAACCCGAGGTAAAGTGTAACTCGATGGCATCGAAACCTGCCGCCATAGCATTCAATGCCGCTTGGCGATAATCCTCGATGGTTTGCTTAATATCCATCAGGGTCATCGCATCAGGCATTTGCATGGGTTGCATACCGGCTTCGGTATAAATCTCATCCTTGCAAGCAATGGCTGAAGGCGCCAGGGTACGTGCTCCGGGCGCCTTGTTGTCGCTATGGCCAACGCGACCGCAGTGCATGATCTGGCACGCCATCAACCCGCCTTTTTCATGCACAGCCTCTGTCACTCGACGCCAGGCATCGATTTGGGCCTGATTGTAAATACCCGGTGATCGGCAATATCCCTTGCCCTCTTCGGAGGGGTGGGCGCCTTCGCTAATAATGAGACCGGCACTGGCGCGCTGGGCGTAGTACTGCACATGCAAATCAGTCACGAGATCGTTATCGGTGGCGCGACTGCGGGTCATGGGAGCCATCACGATGCGATTGGCCAAATGGAGTTGACCGAGCGCTAGGGGTGTAAAAAGTGAGGTGGTCATTGTTCGATCCTAACGTGTACGAATATTGGGGTTAGCGCTGCCGCGGCGCATCCATTTTAAGAACGATTCGGCGGGTTGCGGTGGCGCCACGGGAGGCAATGCCGCCACCTCGGGGTTCTCCCAAAAGGTCTGCCAACTGGGGAACAGTTGGTGGAACGCCCCCTCATAAACATCGCGGTCGGGCCAACGCATTTTGTTGTCTCCCACCGGCGGCTTATTCAGATCGGTGGCGTACCAGTAACATGGCAAACGACGTCGGAAGAACCACTGACCATCGATGCGTTCGTAGTGATCCCAATAGAGCATTTGCATAATCACCCACTCGGCACCGCCGTCGGCACAGGGAGTTTCGTGCTCGTTCTTGGAGTAAACCACGCCAATGGCGTGATCGGGATCTTCAAACTCAATAATGTGGTTGCCAATGTGGTGTGACGTGCCAGTGAATTGCTGCCGCAGGGTGTCATCCCACCAAGCCTTCATCGCCGCACGACCAAAGGTATCGCGACCCACTTGAATGTCTTCCGGGAACAGACTCACCATCGCATCCAAGTCACGCATGTCTAGCGCCAGTGAATATTTCGCCACCAACTGTCGAATCGCGTCGAGCGACTCCAGGCGGTCTATACGTCGTAATAAATCGTCCATGCTTGTTCCTTAGTTAACCGCGGCAGCGCGTCCGGCAAAGCGCCCGCTCATCGTAGCATCACCGACTGAAATACCCGATGCATAGCCATCGCCACGGCGCGGCACACCACAGGCGGTGCGTCCCGCCGCGTATAATCCTGCAATGGGGCTGCCCAGTGTATTAAGTACCTCACCATGAGGTGTGGTTTCCAGTCCGCCCAAAGTAAAGTAAGGCATGTAGGCACCGTTCCCTGGCGTGCAGTCCAAGGCCACTAATGGCGCTTCCAACGGCTTTAACCAATCAGCGTGTTTATGGAACATCGGATCACTGCCTTGGGCGGCGTGTTCGTTATAACTCTGTAGCGTCTGCGCAACGGCATCCCGCGGCATGGGTAATTCGTCGAGTAGCTCCTCAAGCGTTTCACCCGTCGCCACCACCGGCGCCCCCAAGTAGGCGACTTTTTCATAATCGGCGTAGTCTTCCACGCTGAGTATAAAATAAATCGGTCCAGGATCTTGGCGCAATAAATAACTCCCCACGCGGCCGTGGTAGGCATCTTCGTTAATAAAGCGCTGGCCGTGGCTGTTAATCAACACGCCGTAAGTCAGCGACGCAGGGGGATAGAACGGCAGGCTCACAAAGCCTTCATGCATATTAATGGCCGACGCGCCCACCGCCATGGCCATTTGAATACCGCCACCGGTATCACCGGGGTTACCGATAGCCATACTGCAGCGCAGCAGGTCTGGCGCATACTTCTGCAGCATTGCTTGGTTCATAGCAAAACCACCAGCGCACAACACTACGCCACGGTGGGCTCGCACGTTGAGCTCTTGCATGTCGCGGCGAATTTGCACACCCACCACCCGCTGATCCGCGTCGACAATCAAGCGCAATGCACGGGTTTCCAAACTGACCTCAATACCGCGATCCTCGATGGCCTGCGCCATAATCTTCATGAACAGCGGACCGCCATTATCACCCCACACCTGCAAGTTGTGGCCTCGCGGCGCGGGAGCAATATTATCGCGATAGGGCCAAGCCTTTTCACTACCGGTGTATAACAAACCGTCGTCGGTGGTGGCCATGACCGCACGCGCTTTCAATTCAGAGTCTTTGAAGGGAACACCCTGAGCAACCAACCAATCGAAATGCTCGACGGCGTGTTCGCAGTAGCGACGCACCTTATCGGCATCGGCTTGCGGGCCATTACTTGCCATAAGGTAGTCATACATGGCTTCAACACTGTCATCATAACCGCAGGCTTGTTGCACGCGCGTGCCGCCACCGAGATAAATTTCGGCGGAACTCAGCGCCGTTGAACCGCC
>JBEAQQ010000244.1:0-4479 GCA_041163785.1 Pseudomonadota bacterium | reverse complement strand
CAAAAAAATCACCCAAAATATAAAGATGTGTTGCTTCAGAAGCGACATCTTGCAGGTATTTCAAAAAGCCTGCGGTAATATCTGGGCGATCGTCACACAGGTGGAGATCGGCGATGATGTGGCTAATAGACACTAGTCTGCCACAACCTCGGCGCTTGAAATCACGACGGGTTCAACAGGTACATCTTGGTGACCAGCACGGAAAGTGGTGCTGACACCTTTGATTTTGTTAACGACGTCCATACCTTCCGTAACGCGGCCAAAAACGGCGTAGCCCCAGCCCTGTGGGTTTTTGCCAGAGTGGTTGAGGAAGGTGTTGTTTGAAACATTGATAAAAAACTGTGCCGTGGCTGAGTGCGGGTCATTGGTTCGCGCCATGGCGAGAGTGCCAATCTCATTTGAAAGTCCGTTGTCGGCTTCGTTTTCAATGGGGGCGCGGGTGGTTTTAAGTTGCATATCTTCAGTCATGCCGGCTTGAATCATAAACCCATCAATTACACGGTGGAAAATGGTGCCATTGTAAAAGCCTTCTTCAACATACTGTTGGAAGTTAGCTGCACTTTTGGGGGCTTTTTCAAAGTCGAGTTCTACGTGAATGTCGCCGTGGCTGGTATGAAGAATAATCATGAATGGTTTTTGTCCTAGCAGAGGTTTATATAAAGCTTGAGGCGGGTATAATAGGCGTTTTTTGATCGTTGAGAAACCGTTTCTACATCGATATCACACTAGAGATGACAACATGAGCGACGCGACTGCGCCCAACAACTTCCTGCACAACATTATTGCCGACGATCTTGAGAGCGGCAAACATCAAAATATCGTGACGCGTTTCCCGCCTGAGCCCAATGGATACTTGCACATCGGCCACGCGAAATCGATCGTGTTGAATTTTTCTTTAGCGCAGCGTTTTGGCGGTCAATGCAATTTACGTTTTGACGACACTAACCCAGAGAAAGAGTCTCAGGAGTATGTGGACGCCATCAAACGCGATGTCACGTGGCTTGGCTACCAGTGGGCAGGTGAGGTGCGTTTTACTTCTGATTACTTCGATCAATTGCACGCCTGGGCGGTAGAGCTCATCAATAAAGGCTTGGCGTATGTGTGCGACTTAAGCCCTGAGCAAGCCCGCGAATATCGTGGCTCATTGACAAGCCCAGGGACGAATTCGCCATTCCGCGATCGATCTGTCGAAGAAAACTTGGCGTTATTTGAGCGTATGCGCGCGGGTGAATTCGATGAGGGACAATGTGCTTTGCGTGCCAAGATTGATATGGCGTCACCCAATATGAACCTGCGAGACCCCATTTTATACCGTATCAAAAAGGTGTCGCACCACCATACTGGCGATAAGTGGTGCATTTATCCCTCCTACGATTTTGCACACGGTCAGTCGGATGCCATCGAAGGTATTACCCACTCGATCTGTACGCTCGAGTTTGCTGACCACCGACCGCTGTACGAGTGGTTCTTGGCCAATCTTTCGGTGCCAGCGCTTCCCAAGCAGTATGAGTTTGGGCGTTTGAATTTGAACTATACCGTCACGAGCAAACGCAAACTCAAAAGTTTGGTCGACGGCGGATTAGTCGATGGTTGGGACGACCCGCGAATGCCTACCATCAGTGGCATGCGCCGTCGCGGCGTCACGGCTCAAGCCTTGCGTAAATTCTGCGAAATGATTGGTGTCACCAAGTCCGACGGCGTGGTAGATGTCGCCATGCTTGAGCACGCCATTCGAGACGATCTGGACAAAAATGCCCCGCGCGCGATGTGTGTGTTGCGTCCTCTCAAAGTGACCCTGACCAATCTCCCCACTGATCACGAGGAGTGGTTGACCGTGGCTGGCCATCCCAATCGCGATGACATGCCCGAGCGCCGGTTTCCGCTCACGCAAACCCTCTTTATCGATGCCGATGATTTCCGCGAAGAAGCCAACAAAAAATACAAGCGTTTGGTGCTCGGCAAGCGTGTCCGTTTGCGCAATGCCTATGTGATCGAGGCGGAGGATTTTGTAGCTGATGCCGACGGTAATGTGATTGAGGTGAAGGCGCGCGCCATCGAAAATACTATTGGTCTGGACCCTGAAGATGGCATCAAACCTAAAGGTGTGATCCAGTGGGTCTCAGCTACCCAGCACGCGACATTTAATGTTCGCCTCTACGATCGTTTGTTTACCTGCGAATCACCGGATGCTGACGATGATTACACACAGCATCTGAATCCGGAAAGTCTGCTTGAATTAAGTGGTTGTGTTGGCGAAATTGGCCTGCTGGATGCAGAAATTGAACAGGCTTTCCAGTTTGAGCGCGAGGGTTACTTCTGTCGTGATAACAGCAGCGACACGTTAGTGTTTAACCGCACTATTGGCTTGCGTGACGTCTGGGAAAACAAAGGATAAGCGATGACTTCTGTTTTAAACCTGTACAACACCGCAAGTGGTCGTAAGGAAGTCTTTCAACCTGAAGACCCGGCGCATGTAAAAATGTATGTCTGTGGACCAACCGTCTACAACTACATCCATATTGGCAATGCGCGGCCGGCGGTGGTGTTTGATGTGGTCTATCGCTTGCTAACGGCACTTTACCCAAGCGTTAGTTACGCACGCAATATCACCGACGTCGACGATAAAATCATTAACGCCGCCCAGGAGTCGGGTCTAAGTATTGAGGCGATTACTGGTCGTTTCAGTGATGAATACCTGGCGGATATGGTGTCACTTGGTAATCTAGAGCCCTCTGTGACCCCGCGAGCCACGCAACACATTGAAGACATGATTCATATGGTTGAGGTGCTGCTAGACAAAGGCCACGCCTACCTTGCGCAGGGTCATGTGTTGTTTGATGTGAAGTCCATGCCAGAGTATGGTCGTTTATCCAACCGCAGCATGGATGACATGCTGGCGGGCGCCCGGGTTGACGTTGCCGACTACAAACGATATGCCGGTGATTTCGTATTATGGAAGCCCGCCGCAGAGGGCGAAGTGGGCTGGTCAAGTCCCTGGGGTCACGGTCGTCCTGGCTGGCACTTGGAGTGTTCCGCGATGATCGAGAAACACCTCGGTGAAACTATCGATATCCACGGTGGCGGGCGCGACTTAATCTTTCCCCATCACGAAAATGAAGTGGCGCAAAGCTGCTGTGCACACGATGGTAAAACATTCGTTCGCTATTGGATGCACAACGGTTACATCAATATTGACGGCGAGAAAATGGCTAAATCGGCGGGCAATTTCCGAACCGTGCGGGAGCTTTTAGATCACTTCCCCGGTGAAGTGCTTCGTTTTACGCTTCTTAATGCCCACTACCGCTCTGAGCTCGATTTTTCACTTGATACCTTGCGCCAAGCAAAGGCGAGCCTGGATACGCTCTACGGCTTTCTGCGCGAGGCGAGTGACATCGAGTGCGCCGATGTGGGTATTGAGAATAGCGCCTTCATGCAGGCGCTGCTTGACGATATCAATACTCCGTTGGCCATCAGTGAAATGTACCAGTGGGCGAAGCAGCTAGGCCGAGACGCGCAAGGGGATAAGGCCGCGGTTAAATCACAATTATTGGCGGCAGGTAAGTTGCTTGGGTTATTACAAGCGGATCCCGATGCATGGTTTCAAGGGGATAGCGATGACAGCGCAGCCATTGATGCTCTAGTGGAAGAGCGCAATCAGGCGAAGCGCGATAAAAACTTTGCCCGTGCGGATGAGATTAGAGCGCAGCTTGCCGATCAAGGTATTCTGCTTGAAGACAGCCGCGAAGGTACCAAGTGGCGGCGCGAGTAATTTCGCGCTGCTACAAATCTTTTCTATTCCATTTGTGTTTCTGCAATAAACTTTAATAGGTCTTAATATTTTCCTGGCGTGGCCGACAGCTTTGTCGTCTACAAGGAGATTTGTTGTGGAAGCAGCCTATTTAAAGAATGATGTTTCACGCCAACGCACGGATGAAAGGGTGTTTACCTTTATCGTCGTTGCGAATATATCAGCCGCCTTGCACGATGCCCAAGCTGAAGCAAAAAAACTATCACTGACGGCCAAGAACGCCAGAGTGTTAGCGATAAGGGCGGGCGAGCTGGCGTCGGGTTTTAAAGTTATTACCAATTTCATTGATGAATTTGCTCACAAAACAATCGATTTTGCAGAACAAGTACATCGTGTATCTCTCAAAATCTCAACTATCGCGCGTCAAACATCGAGTATTCGCGATCTGATTTCGCGCACGGATTACAGCATAGCCCGCCTAGATAATGACATCGCCAAGCAGCATATTTTAAAGGTACGCGAGCAGCAGCGTGCCAAGCTACAAAACTACGATTTGCAATTCAGAAAAGCCTGCGGCCAGCTTGAAAGCCTGTTACTGGAAATTACCGACCAGATGCGTGCTGCAACCTTTATCGCGTCGACGTCAAAAGTGGAGGCGGTTCAGGCGGGAAATTATCGAGACAACCTCAACAGTGTTGCCCTTGGCATATCCCGCGCTTCCCAAACGATTA
>JBEAQQ010000243.1:0-4341 GCA_041163785.1 Pseudomonadota bacterium | reverse complement strand
CTCGCAATAAATACCGCTGACATCAGCGTGTTGAAGATCGGATATTCCGCTGGGTAGAGCCAGTATTCACGATAAGCGCCAAAGTGCGCTGGCATTTCTGCCGACCCCCAAAGCACAATTCCCGCTCCGACGCCGTAACGTAGCGCTGAAGCCAAACGCACCTGAAGCGTACAGCGATATACCAGATAAGCCGCCCAAATAGACCAGGCGACATACGTGCCCATGACAATCCAAAGCCCTGTGCCTTGAGTGCCAAAATAAATGGCGTATAGCCAAAAAAGATAACAGAACCAGGTCACAAAGATCACTTCCATAGCCGTGATCCGAGCAAAGCTACGCTTGTTATCTGGCGTCGGCATCCCCGGCGACAAACGCAAGTTGCGATGAAAAAATCGCATGAAATTGCATTTGCTTTGTAAGTTAAACATCCCATAAAGCAAAAATATACCGGCCATGATGGTGACCGTTGCTTGCAACATATTGGCTTGCGGAGCGGCGGCGTAGCCGTCTACTTCTACCGGAAATGGAGGCACCGAATACAGAACGGAAAAATATTTGAACGCGTACTCAAACCATCCGATCCAAATGAACCAGCCACCGAGCAGACCAAACCATGTCGCTTTGAGTTCGTTTTTCTTGAGCCCTATGCCGACTAAGATAAAGCCGAAGATACCAAGGAGGACTGCAGCCACATAGACATTGTCGTTTAAGGTATTGTCCATAACCTTGTAGACCGTGTGGCCTAATGGCTGTGTCAGAAATCCAATGGATAACCCGAAGAGACCTAGCAAAGGCTTCTTGTATAAACGCTCCATAGTTACCCCCTCAGCAAAACATCATCTTCTCGATACGGCTCTTAGTTTGTGGTTGCGGCCATATCACACACCAAACTGCAAACGCCCCTGTTCGCGTGTTTGCCACCATGTAAAAAGACTCAGCAGGCACAGCAAGCCGCTAACGCAACCCATGACGATATACGGTGCTGACGGGCGCCAAATATCAAATAAGGTACCGCCAACACTTGCAGCTAGAAATATGCCGAGTGATCCGCATAGCGTGAAGACGCCGATTACAGCACCACGACCACGCTCTGGTGCGACCTGCCCCACTAATGCCTGCGAAGCTAAAATCCCGCTCATCTCTCCAACCCCTAAGAAGACCGCAGCAACGTACATGGCGGGCGTAAAGGGATTATCGACAAGACCAAACCAAATATAACTAAAGGACGCCAAGGCAGAGGCAACCGCCATGAACAAGACTCTATTGACGCGATCGATGAACGTAATCACCGTAATGGCCCAGAAAGTGGCCGTAATTTGAATCGCGACAAAGATGCCGCCCCCTTTGGCAATGGCTTCGGCGGGTGTTAATCCCTGATCCTTACCTGTCTGCACCATCCAAAGAAAAAAGAACGCGCTGATAATCGAGAGCGACGCTCGAGACACCGCCGCAGAGGCATACGCGAGTCGTACACGAACATCTGCTGCAGCCGCCAAGCCGACCCGTAGTGTAGCGAGCAAGGGCTCTCGCTCAGTCAGCTGGCTCGGCGCCTGCTTAGCGAGACCCCGAAGCACGATGACCATAGGAATGAGACAAAGTGCAGCCACCGTCCAATAGGCCGCTCGGCCCGCCTCAATGGCATCCATCCCCTGGCCGAGGTAGATTCGCGGCAGCTGCGCCGCAAGACCCACCAACGATGCCACCCCAAGCCCATTTAGGAAGAAACAAATGCCTACTAACTTGCCGCGCGAGGTTTCTTGCGGATAGTCGGCGATGACCGCCGACAGCATGGCGGCAATCAACGATGCGCCGCAGGCCGTGATAAAGACCATCGCATACAAGGTCCAATTGAACTCGGCGAAGGGGAATAAGAGGTACCCCACCGCCAATATCGCAAAGCCCATACCGTAGATGAGTCGCCTGCCAAGACGGTCCGACGCCGCCCCGACCAGGCCCGACAGCAATAAAGCCGGGATTTCGCTCAGCACGTCCATGGTGCCGCTCACCCGACCCTGAATATCATCCGGAATGCCCAACATCTCGTTGAACAAATACGGGCGCAAATTACCGACCAAGGTCAGCAGCCCGATCGAGAAGAACGCGGTACCGAGCAGCGCGTAAAAGTTTGATCGTTGAATGCCGGGGGACAGCTCCCAGATCCCGACACGTACCCCTTCCGGCATCACCACCCCCCGAGAAGCGAGCGCCATTGATGACATACGAGCCTGTCGATTGAACAGCTCCAGAGGCTTTGCTGAGCACGTGTTGGTCGCCAGAACGACTTAGCTTATTGATACACTTTTGGCATGACACCTACCCAAGCCCAGCTGCTCAGTCTCGCCAGCGTTCTCGGGTTTTTTGCTTTTTTGGAGTGGCGTCTCGGTCGATTTGCGCCACCACAGGCTACCCGAGAAGACCACCGCCTAGATGCGGCGGTCATTCTGATGTTTCTGGGCGTCACCGGAGCCGTGGCGCTGACGGCGAATCTGCTCGCATCGATCTGGGCACCGGAATGGCAAGGCGCCCTAGGTCACTGGCCTTGGTGGGCGATGCTGCTCGTACTGATCGTCGGTGATGATCTCACGCAATATGGCTGGCACCGCCTCTCGCATAGCAGCGTGCTATGGCCACTGCATCGCGCGCATCACTCAGCACCTTATATGAGTGTGCGCGTGGTCTATCGCAATAACGCTCTGTATTACGCGCTGATGCCGGGACTCTGGATCATGGGATTTTTGGTGTATCTCGGTTTTGGTTGGGTCACCGTCGGTTACACCTTGGTCAAAATAACCGTGATTGTCGGTGCTCACAGTGCGTGGCGTTGGGACGAAGCGCTCTATCGCAAGCCGGCGTTACGCCCACTCATGTGGGTATTGGAGCGGTTGATCTCCACTCCGGCGACCCATCATGCACACCACGCGCTAACTGAATCCGATGGGATCGGTCATTATTCTGGAAACTTTGGTAATTTGTTTTTTCTTTGGGACGTTATTTTTGGAACGGCGGTCATTACGCGACGATATCCGCCGGCCGTGGGTCTTCAGGACGACCTCGATCACGGCCCCGAGCGATGGCAGGCGCAACTTTTTTATCCCTTCGTTCGCTCATCGCGTGAAGAAACGGTTCTTGGTCGACATCCTGGTCTTCCGCCTGCCACTACCAAAAATATCGCCTCAAACTAGTTTCGCTATAGGCGCGGACAATCTGACCGCATCGCTGGAAGTGATGACATGATGACTTCGACCGCAGCGCGAGCCATTCCGGCATTGTCATGCGCGATTCCCGGTACGCTACGACACCGCCATGCAAAGGGCTGTGATTTCTCTCGAGCAACCTTCTGTGCTGTCTCGAAAAAATGGATACCGCGAGCGTAGCGGTTAGGTCCCTGCGCCAGCGCTTCTGGCTGCCGAGGTAGACTTGGATGATTGGGATCATTATCCGCCTCACCAAGTAGTAATAGCATCGGTCGCTCAAAGAGCTGCGTCGAGTTGGTGGCGGGGCTCCCCGTCAAACCAAACGGCCAAGCGTACTCGGTAGTCGGCACCATGTATGAGCCCGCATTTGCAGAAATGGCGCTGATCATTCTCGGGCCTCCACCCAACATCACCTGTCGATGTACGAACTGTGCGCCAGCGGAATGGCCAAATAGCCAGTAACCCTTCGTCGATAAAGATTCTGCAGTAATTAGGGCATCAAATAGTGGCTCAATGGAGGAGTACCCCCAAATGGACTTTGGGTTTAGCTTGTCGTCGCTATCAAACACATTGCCAAAGTTATACCCTCTCGTCCCTTTGAAATGACGTGTAGAAAACTCCGGCACCGCTACGATAAAGCCTTTGTCGCGCGCCAAAGATTGCCACTCAAAAAGATAACGATCGGCATCACGACGTACGCCATGCATGACAAACACAACAGGTGCATCGGCAGGAGCGTTAGGTGGTCGTAGATACCAGAGTTTGATGGGCGAACCACCCCAGTCGGTCACCGATAACACTTTGGTATTTGAGTCTAAGGCATAACGACGGGGCGCTTTAGCAAGCGCACCGGGCCGACGCGGATCGGCAGAACCTTGGAATAAACCGTTTTGAATCACGATGCTTTGCGAACTACCCATCGTGGTCGATGTGCGCGGATCATGGCCGCGCTTACGCAATAAATTCAAAGTGTCAGGATTGAAATTGGGCTCGACCTCCAACCGCCCTGAGCCCTGCGATATTCGTGGTAAGTGCGTGGCTTCATCGATATTGAGATTGAAATCGATGCTGTGTGAGATGAGCTGAAACACGGTGTTGATGATGCGACCCCCACCGGGCGTACCCACTGCCATCCAGGGTGCACCCT
>JBEAQQ010000242.1:0-11925 GCA_041163785.1 Pseudomonadota bacterium | reverse complement strand
GCGCCTATTTTGCGAATATTGACCTTTTTTTCACGCTCTTCGGCCGGAGCTTCATTTGACGGCTGTTGCGTCATTTATCATTCCTTAACTACTTGCTCAATGAGGGCCAATTTGGCCGCTCGCGATAATTTTTTAATGGCAGCTTCGCGCTTGCACGCTTGAGACCTATCGGGTTGAGCCTCGACATACACGATCGCTTCGGGTGGATCTGCTCGTGTGTATTTAGCGCCCTGCTTTGACCCACTGTGCTCGCGCCAGCGCCTCTCAAGATCTGTCGTGACACCGGTGTACAGCTTGCCACTGCGACAACGCAGCATATATACGCACCACGGCGAATCCACGTTCAAACACTCAGGCATCATCAACAGAGCAATTCATCACCATAGTTCGCCAGTGCTTGCAAAATCTTGCGCTGCGCATCGCTGGCGTTGTGCCAGCGGCTCTCGATGGCATCATGAAAGGCTTCCAAGGTTAAATCTCCCGGATACATCCCCTCGCTGAGGCGCTGCATACAAAAGTCGGCCCATTGTAACCGATCTTGCTCGCTCAAGCTCTCAGGAAAATTGCGCGCGCGGTAGCGAAATAACATTTCCTGCAAGCGCTTGTCGTTGAAGGTAAACGTGGTATCCGCTAGCTCTTGCCCAGAGGCCTTGCGAACTTGCTGCATGGTGGGTTTGTCGTGATCGCTAATAAATCCCGAGTACAGTGCTTGCTCGGGATCGCGGCTATCAAAGACGCGCTCCTCGCGGAACATATCCTCGAGTTTCTGTGCCAGCCCAACACAGCCATGCAACTGCCGCCAATGCTGACGCGCGAGCGCCATATCGATGCCCAATCGCTGCTGGCTCGCGTCGTCAAGCAACTGCGTCGTCGCTATGACGGGGCACTGATTGGTCTTAATGCTGACAATAGGCGGCCTTTCCTGCCCCTCGCACAAGTCTTCGCGACGAGCGTACAAAAGCGCCTTTAACTCCGCCGCCCCCATATTGAGCACATCCTCAGGGGATCGCAATAGATCGACACACAACACCACATTCTTTTGCGTCGGATGCTGCGCTACGGGCATGACAAGTGTCAGGCAGCCTTGCGAGGCGGGAATCATGGCGGAGACATAAAGCACGGGCTTCTGTTCACGCCAATTCAACAAGGCCGCCACCTTATTTTTGTCCCGCATCTCAAACACGTAATCAAACAATTTAGGCTGTTTTTCCTTGATGAGCTTAGCAATTCCAATCGTCGCGTAGACATCCGACATCGCGTCGTGGGCCGCCTCGTGCACAATGCCATTGGCCTGGCTCATGGCCTCCAGTTTGAAGCTCGGCAAAGAGGGGTCCTCTGGGCGCGTCGGCCAGACGATACCCTCGGGGCGCAGGGCATAGGTCAAGCGCAGCATATCGATAATATCCCAGCGGCTATTGCCGTTTTTCCACTCGCGCTCGTAGGGGTCGTAAAAATTGCGCCAAAGCGTATAGCGCGTTACCTCGTCATCAAAGCGCAGTGAATTAAAACCGACACCACAGGTACCCGGTTGGCTCATTTCAGCATGAATACGGGCGATAAAATCCGCCTCACTCAACCCTTCAGCCAAGGCCTTTTGGGGCGTGATACCGGTAATTAAACAAGCGTCCGGGTGAGGAAGCACATCGGGACAGGGCCGACAGTATATGCACAGCGGTTTGCCAATGATATTGAAGTCTTGATCGGTGCGGACGCCAGCGAATTGTGAGGGTCGATCGCGGGAAGGTGTCGCGCCCCACGTTTCGTAATCGTGCCAATAAAAAGTTGTCTGATTTTTCATGCACACAATCTACAAGAGTTCGCTCACCATGGCTAGCAGATAGAAATGCCAGATACAAAAAAGGGTGTTAAACATAACACCCTTTCAACGAACACAGCGTCGCTATCAAATTAATTCGAGCTTTTGCTCTTCAATCTTAGCACGCCAGATCTGTGGGCCCGTGTTGTGTACCGACTCACCCTTGCTATCTACGGCCACTGTGACGGGCATATCCACCACGTCGAATTCGTAGATTGCCTCCATCCCCAGTTCCGGGAATGCCACAACTTCGGCGTGTTTAATAGCTTGAGCAACCAGGTAGGCTGCGCCACCCACCGCCATAAGGTAGGTGGATTCAAACTCTTTGATCGCTTCAATGGCCACGGGGCCACGCTCAGCCTTACCAATCATGCCCATCAAGCCAGTTTCGGCCAACACTTGACGGGTAAACTTGTCCATGCGGGTCGCAGTTGTCGGGCCAGCAGGACCCACCACCTCATCGCGCACCGGATCCACTGGGCCAACGTAGTAAATAAAACGGCCAGCCAGATCGACGGGAAGTGACTCTCCACGGTTGAGCATATCCACCATGGTTTTATGCGCCGCGTCACGACCAGTCAGCATTTTTCCGTTCAGCAACAAGGTATCACCGGGCTGCCACGACTTAACATCGTCCTTGGTCAGGGTATTCAGATCCACACGCTTAACGCTGTCTCCCACTTCCCAGGTAATGTCGGGCCATTGATCTATCGAGGGTGGTGTCTGCAAAGCAGGACCCGAACCATCCAACACGAAATGGGTGTGGCGAGTAGCCGCGCAGTTTGGAATCATGGCGATGGGTAGAGACGCCGCATGGGTAGGATAATCCTTGATTTTTACATCGAGAACGGTTGTTAAACCACCTAAACCCTGGGCACCAATACCCAAACGATTCACTGCATCCATGATCTCTAGGCGCAATTCCTCGACACGATTCGACGGGCCGCGCTTGCGCAGCTCATGAATATCAATCGGCTCCATAAGTGATTCTTTGGCCAATACCGCCGCCTTTTCCGCGGTGCCACCGATACCTATACCCAACATACCCGGCGGACACCAACCCGCGCCCATTGTCGGTACGGTTTTAACGACCCAGTCAACAATGCTGTCAGAGGGATTTAACATCACCATCTTAGACTTGTTCTCAGAGCCGCCGCCCTTGGCCGCGATATCCACCTCTACCTTGTCGCCCGGTACCATTTGATAATGAATCACTGCCGGCGTGTTGTCTTTGGTGTTCTTGCGACCGCCCGCTGGGTCGGCCAGAATGGAGGCACGCAAAACGTTGTCTGGGTTCAGGTAGGCGCGACGCACCCCTTCATTGATCATGTCATCCACGCTCATAGTCGCATCCCAGCGAACATTCATGCCAATTTTAACGAACACTGTCACGATACCGGTGTCCTGACAGATAGGCCGATGGCCGAGTGCAGACATACGCGAGTTGATAAGAATCTGCGCCATAGCGTCCTTCGCCGCGGGATTTTTCTCCATCTCGTAGGCCTTGTTGACCGCCTGGATGAAATCTACCGGGTGGTAGTAAGAAATGAACTGCAGAGCATCGGCAACGCTGTCGATGAAATCGTCTTGACGAATGGTGGTCATCGGGGACTCCGTAAACAGAAGATTCATAAAGTCTGAATTGTAGCACGAGCAGAT
This sequence comes from Pseudomonadota bacterium, assembly GCA_041163785.1. Taxonomy (GTDB): domain Bacteria; phylum Pseudomonadota; class Gammaproteobacteria; order Pseudomonadales; family JAHEIH01; genus JAHEIH01. The sequence goes on along the minus strand of JBEAQQ010000242.1, from coordinate 8,450 downwards.
CGCGCGGCGGCGACCAAAACAGTCATATTGGCTGAGTTATTTGAAGGACGACTCTGTATTCCAGTCGATCAAAATGTCCGCCATAGATCGCGCCTGATCGTGCAGAGCCACGAGTTCGGACAGACTCTCGCGCTCACACACTGGCATACTACAGGCCAGCAAGCGCTGGGCGTTGGGATGGCCCGGCTGAGCCAAGCGTTTCTGCTCGAGCTTCCAGCGAATCCCCAACACCATCAAACGATAAAACTGCAGCTTGGTCGCCAAACGAATTTGCGAAAAATCCTCGAGGGCACCGAAGGCATTAAAATCTAAGCCCAAGACCGTGGCACCGCGACCGGTCTTGGCCGCCGCGACAGTAGCACGACGCTGACCGCCAACCAAAATCGCAAGATCGCCGAAGGTTTCACCCGAAATAATTTGGTTGATAGGCTCACCCACCGGTTCGTTCAAATAGACCCCGAGGGTACCTTTAAGGACAAAATACAGCCACAGGCCGACATCGCCGCGTTTAACAATAATTTCTCCGGGTTCGAGCTCGACAAGCCGGCTATGCTGAAGCAAAAGTGCCAACTGCAACTGATCGCCCTGCTTAATCTCTTTATAAAAGGGTATCGCCTTTAATAAGCGCTCAAGACCTTGCTCGCTGACACCATCGAGACCCTTGATACGCATCGATTAGTCGACCTCTTTCAACCACATCATAACGTCGTGGGCGTAGTAGGTAATAATCAAATCCGCCCCCGCACGCTTGAATGACAACAGTGTTTCCATCACCACGGCGCGCTCGTTAATCACCCCGGCAGCGGCCGCGGCCTTGACCATGGCGTACTCGCCGCTGACGTGGTAAACCGCCAGCGGACGATCACTATTGGCGCGAATATTAGCCACGACATCGAGATAGGCCAGCGCCGGCTTCACCATGAGGATATCGGCGCCCTCATGGGCATCCTGCAGCGACTCCGCCAGGGCTTCACGTCCATTAGCGGGGTCCATCTGGTAGGTATTGCGGTCGCCCTTGAAACTTGAATCCACGGCATCGCGAAAAGGCCCGTAGAAGGCTGAGGCAAATTTTGATGAGTAAGACATGATGGGGATATGACTAAAGCCTCCCGCGTCCAAGGCCTCGCGTAATGCGGCGATCATGCCATCCATCATGCCCGAGGGGGCAATCATATCGACACCGGCGTGCGCCGCTACTAGCGCCTGCTGTTGCAAATTAACCAGGGTGGCATCGTTATCTACATGACCATCACATACAACGCCACAGTGGCCGTGATCGGTGTATTCACAGAAGCAATTATCGCTAATCACGACCATATCAGGCGCGGTCTGTTTGGCAATGCGGATCATTCGCGCCATTAATCCCTGCTCTGCCCAGGTATCACTGCCGATAGCATCTTTGTGATGCGAGACGCCAAACAAAATCACCGCACGAATACCCGCTTGCCAAGCGTGTTTAATTTGCGCTGCAAGCTCAGACTCTGGGTAGCGGAAGACACCGGGCATAGAACTAATCGCCACGGGCTCTGTGATGCCCTCTTCAACGAACAGCGGGAGGATTAAATCGTCAACGCGGACATGGTTTTCTCTGACCATTGCTCGCAGACCAGCAGATCGTCTCAGTCGGCGCATGCGCAGTGGTAAATCCATGAGGGGCAACTCCTGTGGCTTATCATCAATTGCCATCAAGTATAACCTTATAGCCACGAATATACAGCCAAGCTATGGCATAATGCGTACAAAGTGTTAGCCCAACACCAAAGTGAGTCTCCATGCAAACGCTACCCTTTAAAAATACCTTCGCGTCGCTTGGCGAAAATTTTTACAGCCGCGTATCACCGACACCGGTGCGATCGCCTCGCTTATTACACAGCAACTTGGACGTGGCTAAACTCTTGGGTATCCCTGCAACGACACTTAACAGCGAGGACTTCCTTGCCTGCGCCAGCGGCCTTCAGCCATTAACGGGTATGGAGCCCCTCGCTCAGGTTTACTCTGGGCACCAGTTCGGTCAGTGGGCAGGACAACTCGGCGATGGTCGCGGCCTGCTACTCGGCGAACTCAATGGCCTAGACCTTCACCTGAAAGGCGCGGGCAAAACCCCCTACTCTCGATTTGGCGATGGGCGCGCGGTATTGCGATCTAGCCTCCGCGAATACCTGGCAGGCGAATTCATGCACCAACTAGGCATACCGACGTCGCGTGCACTTTCCCTCGTAGGCAGCGAAGAACCTGTCTGGCGTGAATCTTATGAATCCGCCGCCACGATCATTAGAACGGCGGAATCCCACATTAGATTTGGTCATTTCGAACACTTCCACTACGGCCGACAACCCGACCAGGTTAAACAGCTCGCCGACTATGTGATGGCACGTCACTACCCCCACTGTCAAACTTACGCCGAATGGTTCAGCGAGGTGGTTTCACGCACCGCAACATTGATGGCGCAATGGCAAGTCGCCGGGTTTACCCATGGCGTCATGAACACCGACAACATGTCGATACTTGGTCTTACCCTCGACTACGGCCCCTATGGTTTCATCGATGACTACACCCCCAACTTTGTGTGCAATCACTCAGACCACCACGGCCGCTATGCCTTTGACCAACAACCCTCCATCGGCCTATGGAACCTCAATGCGCTGGCAGTGGCCTTGAGCACACTGATTGATGGGGATGATTTACGCGCGGGGCTAGCGCAGTACGAGCCCACCTTGGTTAGCGCGTATCTTTCAGGCATGGCCACACGTCTTGGCCTGTCACAAGACTACCAGCGCGAAGACGAAAAATTGATCGCCGAGTTGTTAGCACTGCTAGAAAAGGAACGCTGCGATTACCACCTTGCGCTCCGCGCCCTAGCTGACGACGAAGAAATCTTTTGCCAACTTTTCAAACAGCATTCGCCCTCACAGTGGCTTAAAACGTACCAGCAACGCAAGCTACACTCTCAAGACGCGAAGACAATGCAGCAACTTAGCAACCCGCGCGTAGTGCTTCGCAATCATTTGTTGCAGTTGGTCATAAACGACGTGGAAACAGGTAGCACACAGCTACTCGAAGAGTATTTTGTCGCACTGCAACAGCCCTTTTCAGCACCGGCCAATGCGTTATGGATGCAGGCCCCACAGGACGACGACAAAGGCCTCGCCCTCTCTTGTTCGTCCTAGTAGACAGGGTGACTAATCGCGGAGTTTTTTAAGGAGTGACGCCATTTCCGCGTGGCTGATCGACTGTTGCGTGGTGACTCGGGCAAGCTCTTCTAGAAAATCGCGGAACCCCTCATCGACCTTAAGACCATCGCTGAAAACTTTTTGAGTATCGCCAATACCGCGATGCATAATGGCTTCAATCGAACGCTCCTGCTCTTCCGACATCATCAACTGAGGGATAATCTCTTCTGTGCTCTGCACCATATTTTCGACGACAGAAGCGATATCCTTGATGACCTTATTGAAAGACTCGTCGACCCCCTTCACCATGGCCTGCACACGCTGCACAATGCGTTTCATGAGTTCTTTCTCATTGCACAGAGCCTGGTAGTTATCTAACTCGCGGGTTTTCATATCCACGGCTTCAACCACGGTAAGGATATTATCTTTGATCTGACCGTACTTCAGCGGGTCGTCGACCGGCATATCCTTTATAAGCAGGGAAATACTTTCGTAGTTAACGAAGGTACGCTGTTGGTGGTCAAAAAATCGACCGCGATCTTTGAGGTGATCGAGAAGTAATACCTCGTATTTACCAGGCTCCCCGCGAGGCGCCAAGTTACGCACCCCGAAGTCGCTTCTAATTTGTAACACACAGCGAATATTGAAGTGATTCATCGTCTCGAAAAACAACGCGCCCAGTGAGTCGAAGCTTTCGCACTCAACGCTTTTCATGAAGAATTGTAAGCAGGCACCCAAGTCTGCCGTATTGGCCATCGCACTGAAAGCCATCTCATTAGCACGCGTTGCTCGCTCTAACAGCTCCACGCGCATTTTATGTAGGCGGCTGGCACGCCCCAAGCGCTCGGGTAGGCTATCGACGTGCTGCCACGACAAGATATCCACTACCCCAGCATCATAAAGCTCATTCGATGGCGAGCTAGCCAACTCATCATCCAGCACCACGATGGCTGGAGGCGCCTTACTGCGCTTTTCCAACAGGCCTGATACGACCTCTGGACTATCCGGCTGGCACCACAAGACAAGGGCGGCACCCTCCGGAACCGCGTCAGTGGTGTCGCATGGCTCAAGCGCAAAACCGCCTTCCAACAAGGCGTCATCAAGTCGACCTTCGGGATCGAGTACGATCAATTTATCGGTCACATTTAAATGCCCATACTGCTCAATTTGATCGAAATATCGGCAATCATGCTCGAAAGTGTAGGATGCTCTACTTCAAACTCTGCGACTAGCTCATCCACCAGCGCCACGAGATTCCCTTGCTCAACGACATCTATCTCCCCCTCGGCAGCGAGCTGCGTCTCGATGCCGGCAATCATTGGTTTTAACCGTTCGGCCAATGCGGGATCCTCGGCCTGATCAAGTTCACGGGATAACTGGGCCAACTTTGCTCTCAACTGCTCACTCATACCATACTCCTCAACTGATAACGCTCATCTGAGTGTAGACTGACTGCACAAGCCATCAAGTTATTACAGGCATCGCCGAATAAGAAAGTGACCTATATCAAGGAGACGGTTATGAGTTTGTACAGTGATATTGGCGGGGAAGCCGCCGTGGATGCGGCCGTGGATGTCTTCTACGGTAAAGTTCTCAACGATCCCTCAGTCAATTATTTCTTTGATGGGTTGGAAATGACCAGACAAAAAGCCATGCTAAAACATTTTCTAACCTTTGCGTTTGGCGGGCACCCCGAATATACAGGTCGCAGCATGCGCGCTGCCCACGCCCGGCAGGTTCAGCAAGGCATGAACGAGCAACACTTTGATGCCATCGTGGGTCACCTCGGCGCCACCCTTACCGAACTGGGCGTCCCTGGTGAACACATACAGAGTGCAGCGAGCATCGCGATGAGCGTGAAGGATGACGTGTTAAACCGTTAAACCGTTAAACCGTTAAACCGTTAAACCGCCCAATTTTAGCTCGGTGACGTCGATTGCATCTTGTACTCAACGCCGTTTCAAGGCACAGTCACTTTTTTGGCTTGCAATAAGAAGAAACGATGGAAAAACGTAGCGAATTTAGCTCTCGATTTGGCTTTCTCATGGCGGCGGCGGGCAGCGCTGTCGGTCTAGGTAACATCTGGGGCTTCCCCACTCAAACCGCCGAAAATGGCGGCGGTGCCTTCGTCTTAGTCTACCTCATTCTCACCTTCGCTCTCGCCTATCCCGTGCTCATGGCCGAACTGTTAATCGGACGCCACGGCCGCACCCACATCATGGGCAGCTTGGCGAAAATCTCCAGTGGCAATGCTAGCCGCCAATTCAGCGTATTGATGTCTATCTACGCCTTGATTGTCGTCAGTTTAATTCTCAGTTTTTACTCCATCGTTGCCGGATGGATGCTCACCTCGTTTATGGATCCTATCGCACGTTTACTTGGGTTCGACGAAGCGGCGACATGGTTAACCAGCTTCAGCCTAGAAAGAAATTTGTTAGCGGGTCTAAGCTTCTTACTGCTGACCGTCTGGGTCATCAATCGCGGCGTCAAGGACGGCATCGAAGCCTGGTCTAGTCGTCTGATGCCGATGATGGTCTTAATTATTGTCGGCCTGATTGCCTACGTTATGACCCTAGACGGCGCCATGGAGGGCCTCAAGGTCTATCTCACCCCCGATTTTAGCCGCGTCTTCGACCCCAAATTGGTCATTAGCGCGTTAGGCCAAGCCTTTTTCTCGCTATCCCTAGGTGTCGGCACCATGATGATTTACGGCTCTTATGTCAGCCACAAAGAGAACATGGTTAAACTGGGCGCCTACGTGGCTATTCTGGATACCTCCATCGCTGTGCTGGCTGGGCTTCTCATCATTCCAGCCATGTACGTGGCGCAGCACAACGGCGTGAGCATCTACGCTGCTGACGGTTCACTGCTGTCAGGCGACACACTGGTCTTCAGCGTGCTTCCGCAATTGTTCGCCAGTCTCGGCAGCGCGGAAATCCCACTCTCCTTATTCTTTTTTGCCCTGCTGAGTATTGCCGCACTCACCTCGTCCATATCCATGCTCGAGGTCCCCGTGGCCTATGTCTCTGAAGACAGTCGCTTTCATGCCAGTCGCCACCGCGCGTCGTACATACTAGCTATGATGGTGGCCGCCATGGTCATCGTCATTTTATTCAACTTTGAAGCGTTATTCGGCCTCGTGATTGGCTTCACCACCCAAATCAGCCAACCGCTCATCGGCATCCTTTTCTGTATTTACGCGGGCTGGATCTGGCAACGCAACAGTGTCTTAAAGGAAATTGCCCAGGGTAATCCAGAGGTAGCCAACGGTTTGTTTTGGCGCATATGGCCAAACTATATTCGTTTTGTCTGTCCCGTCCTGCTTGGCCTGGTGTACTGGCAAAGCTTTGCCTAATGCAGCGAAGGGTTTAACCCAAAGAGGAAGATAATCATGCAAGAGATCTATGATTTTTCCGTTCAGACCATTGACGGTAACGACACTACCCTAGCCGACTATCGCGGCAAGGTGTTACTCATTGTTAACACCGCCAGTAAATGCGGCTTTACGCCACAGTTCGATGGCCTAGAAAAGCTCTATCAAAAATACCACGACAGCCAATTTGTGGTGCTTGGATTCCCCTGTAACCAGTTCGGCGGCCAAGACCCAGGCAGCAACGATGAGATCTCAAGCTTTTGCCAACTCAACTACGGTGTTAGCTTCCCCATGTTTGCTAAAGTGGACGTCAGTGGCACCCTCGCCCACCCACTGTTCGAGTACCTCAAACACGCTGCTCCCGGGGTCTTTGGCTCAGAGAGCATCAAGTGGAATTTCACCAAGTTCCTGGTGGATCAAAAGGGTAATGTGGTTCAACGCTACGCCCCCATGACCAAGCCTGAAGATATCGACGAAGATATCCTTGAGCTGCTTGAGGGCGGCAAATAGGCATGAGGCAGACGCGTCCCCTGACCCTCGCAACGTGCGGGGCTCTAATTGGGTGGGGAATCAGCCAATACACTGCCCTACCATCCGTCATCGAAGAACCACCAGCGCAAACGCCACTTGTTATTACCCACGCCAACCTCCTCACCATGGAAGATGCGGCAAGGCCAGATCTCTTGCTCGAGAATATGGCCTTGGTAATTCGAGATGGCAGGATTGTCGAGCGCCTACCGATGGCAGAACTCGATGACGACACCCCCGGGCAACGCATCGATGCCTCAGGAAAAACACTGACGCCCGGGCTTATTGATGCCCATATTCATCTTCACGACGAAGCAGAACTGGCTGCTTACCTCGCCTACGGTGTGACAGGTTTGCGCAATATGTCGGGTTTCCCATTCCATCTTGCGCTGGCAGACAGATTGCAACGTGGCGAAATACTTGGGCCAGAACTAATCACCACCAGTCCGATATTAAACAGTCCCGGGAGAAATGTCGGTCTAAACCAGGTCATCGTCGACGATGCTGCTCAGGCGACACAGGCCGTCGATAAATTTTACCAAGATGGCTTTCGCGCCCTAAAAATCTATTCCAATCTAACACTAGACGCTATGGAAGCCGCGGTGCTCCGCGCGCAACACTATGGTATGCCGATTTCCGGACACTCTCCCGAGGGTCACCGCAGCGACGACATTCCCTACGATGCCCCCTTTACCATCCCCTGGCAACAATCGGTAGGAAGGGGGTTTCAAACCTTAGAACACATCGAAACCGTGGTTTGGCACGCCTTGCGAGATGACTTAAACGCTAGCAAGTTAACAGCGGTCGCCGACGCCCTCCTCGCCGGTAGCGATACGGTCACGCCCACCCTCATAGCGCATCGCCGCCTTGTAAACATCGCCGAAAGCCAAGGTAGCTACTTGCTACAACCGGGTAACGATACAATCAACCCACTACTGACATGGTTTGAGCAAGGAAGTATCGACTACTGGTCGACGATGGATCCCAGCACCTACGAAAGACCCCATGCGGACTTTTTCCAAGGCGCCACGGGTTATCTCTTCCAACGCGGCGTTCCGCTGATCGCCGGTAGCGATGCCGGTGGATTCGGCCTAGTGCCAGGTTATTCACTGCACGAGGAGCTCGCGCTTCTCGTCGCCAGCGGTCTCACACCCGCCGAGGCCATTGCCAGCGCAACCTCACTGAGTGCAAAAACCCTGAATCTAAAGCAGCGCGGGCGTATCGTTGTTGGCGCCACGGCCAATCTACTCATACTGTCTAGCGATCCGAGAGAAAACATTGCGGCGCTTCAATCGATTGAAGGTATTGTGATTGATGGACGCTGGATCGATCGCGAGGGGCGATTAGCGCTGCAACAAGCCGCGCGCGAAACGTCCTGG
>JBEAQQ010000241.1:0-2504 GCA_041163785.1 Pseudomonadota bacterium | reverse complement strand
TGGCAAAACCACTCCCAGCCTCGGCATAGATATTAAATACCGTATCAACACCCGCCGCCTTCAAACGCTCTTCTTCATCCGCAAAGTGCGCAACGGCCGCGACCTTTCCGTCGTAGCCCGATACTCGGAGCAATTCCATCGCTTCAATATTAGCGTCCACATTGGGGGTGGCTAGCATGACCAATTCAACGTGGTGATAGCGCTCGACCTTTTCCCAAAAATCAGCGTCGGCGGGATTTCCCACTAGCACTCGCCGACCTAATTGCTGCTGTTTTTCCACGGTGTCGGGGTCGTAATCAAACCCCACCACGGCGTCGCCATAAATCTCTGTCATTGTCTGGTACGCCCCACTTCCAACACGCCCCATACCGAAAATGGCTACGCGCATGCCCATTAAATCGATGGCGCTGTCCCAGGGCAGTTTGACCTGCCTTTGGAAACGTCGCCAAAAGTCAGCGTTCGCTTGATACAACCTGTTTTGATGGGCATTGAAGGGCGACATAACAAGGAAAGATAGGGCTAGCAAGATGGCCACAACTACCAGCCAGTCAGCGCTCAACCAACCCTTAGACACACAGACCGATACCACGATCAGGCCAAACTCGCTGACATTGGTCAAGCTAATACTGGCCAGTAAGGCATTGCGCGCACGCAATTTGAAAGACACCAATAACAAAAAAAACAACACCGCTTTAACAACCAGCAGAGGAATCAGGATTAGCGCCACCGAGAGAGCCTCCATAGAAAACTGCCCCGCCAGTCCGACGCTCAAAAAGAAACCCACCAAGAAGATATCTTTGAAACCCAACATTGACTTGGCAAACTCGGCGGCACGGGAATGGTTCGCCAGCATCATGCCGATAATCAGCGCCCCGAGATCACCCTTCACTCCAACGCTTTCAAACAACAAGGCGCCGCCCAAAGATAAACTGAAACCCAACAGCAAAAGCAATTCACCGTGGCCCACACGGTCGAGCAAGCGCTGTAAACAGCCACGTAAAGGGAACAACAAGAGCAGCGCTAACGCCCACACAGTAGGCACATAGCCCGCGCTAAAGGCCAAAAATACCACCGCTAATACATCCTGCATCACCAAAATGCCGATCGCGATACCGCCGTGAACTGACTTCACCTCGCCTCGAGCCTCTAACACCTTGACCACAAAGACAGTGCTAGAAAAGCTCAAAGCAAAGGCCACCATGGCCGCGCTACTGGTATCGAGGTCCCGCACCAGAGGCATTCCCAGCCAGGCAAGAAACAGTAAAACACTGACGACTACCGCCATGATTAACGCCGTATTGACTAGCGTAACTAACCAAATCTCGGGGCGCGCAAGACTTTTTATTTTCAGTTTCAAACCAATACTGAACAGCAACAACGTCACACCGATATCCGCCAGATGCTCCACCATAATGCCGCCCTCTACCCCGAGGGCCGCGAGCACAAAGCCGCTCGCCAAATAGCCAATGAGTGGCGGCAAGCTTAAGCGGCTGGCGATAAAGCCCGCAACGAAGGCAAATAGAATCCAGCTAATGTCCCCGCCAGCACTAATCCACTCGGTGATCATGCGTATCCCCCTCCATTAACGCGGCAGCTTTTTGCCGCTTTGGCAACGTCACTATAAAGACGCAGCCACCCCCTCGTGCGGGTTCGTGAACAATAGTGCCACCGTGGTGTTTGGTCACGATAAAATAGGACACAGACAAACCCAGCCCTGTTCCCTTACCCACGGTTTTGGTGGTGTAAAACGGTTCAAAAATATGGCGTCGTTGTTCCGCGGGAATGCCTGGGCCATTGTCCTGCACCTCCACCGTCACCGAGTCATTTTCGTCGCGTACACACACCGTTATGCGGCGGCGCCCAACCTGCGGCTCAAAACCCTGCAAGGCCTGTTCAGCATTAGTGATCAAGTTGAGCATGACCTGCTGAATTTCGGTGGCGAGACACTCGATCAGTACGGGGCCATCATCGAACTGTGTCGACAACTTGACCTTATCCCGTCCCCGCCCCTTCGCGGCACTGTTTTGTCTTGCCAATACTAAGGTATTGTTGACAAGCTCACAGATATCAACCATTTCAAAGTCAATACTGGAGCGTCGTGCAAAGGCCAGCATATTGGTGACAATCTCGCTGGCGCGTTCACCCGCATTGCGAATATCGGTAAACATGCGCTGAATATCGCGCTCGCGAAGGTACTCCTGAAGTTGATCCAACTCGAGACCGGCTTTCTCAGCCGCACTGACATTACCTTTTAAGCGACCGAATAAACGCCGCTCGGCATTCTGTGCATTTTGTAAGATAGTCGCTAGGGGGTTATTAACCTCGTGGGCGGTTCCCGCGGCCATCTCCCCCAGCGACATCATTTTCTCGTTGTGGATAAGCATGGTCTCAACAGTGGTGCGCGTTGTCACATCATCAATACGCAACACCGCACCCTGTGCTCCCCCGCCCATCAGTGGGTACACCGCTGCATCGCAATAAATACCGCGCCACTCGATATTTTC
>JBEAQQ010000240.1:0-5981 GCA_041163785.1 Pseudomonadota bacterium | reverse complement strand
TGCTTGCGCCCAAACATTTATTCATGGCCAATGAAGAGCTATTTGGTCGCTTTAAAGGGCTGTCGAGGGTGGTATTCAGCCTCGACCGCGCCGACAAGAGCCAATTTGTCTTCCCCGCCAGCCCCCTTGTCGATCTGAGCATCGATGCTCGCGCAGAACAACCACTGGCTGAACTCGACCGACACCTGCAAAACAGCCGGCTCAGAGTGTTGTTGTGCGCAGAATCTACCGGGCGACGCGAAGCGCTACTGGAACTGCTCTCAAAAAGCGACATACGACCTAGGCAGGTCGCGGACTGGCAGGCATTTATCGACAGCGACGATACCTTAGCCATCACCGTCGCGCCACTCGCCGAAGGACTGTGCCTGCCCACCCAAGGCATCGAAGTCATCGCTGAGCCTCAATTGTTTGGCCAGCGGGTCATGCAGCGCCGCCGCCGCAAACGCAGTAGCGAGAATACGGAACTTGCCGTCAAGAGCCTCGCCGAACTCACCCCCGGCAAAGCCGTCGTACACAGTGAACACGGTATCGGCCGCTACTTGGGCCTCGAAAGCATTCCCATTGACGGTCAGGCCTGTGAATTTCTCGCACTGCAATACGCCGACCAAGCCAAGCTCTATGTCCCTGTCACATCCCTGGACCTCATTAGCCTATACTCTGGCGGCGACGACACCGCCGCCCCACTGCACCGCTTAGGCACAGAACAGTGGAGCAAGGCGCGCCGCAAAGCGGCAGAAAAGGCCCGTGACGCCGCCGCGGAGTTACTCGACATCTATTCGCGCCGCGCCGCCCGCCAAGGCGTCGCCTGCCAATTTAACGATATCAGTTACCAACAGTTCGCCGCTGGCTTTCCCTTTGAGGAAACCCCCGATCAAACTGAAGCTATCGAAAACGTCATTCACGATATGCGCGCTAACACCCCGATGGATCGCTTGGTGTGCGGCGATGTCGGTTTCGGTAAAACCGAGGTCGCCATGCGTGCGGCATTCGTGGCGGTAGATGCTGGACGCCAAGTGGCTTTGCTGGTGCCTACCACACTTCTCGCCCAGCAACACTACGAGACCTTTCGCGACCGCTTTTCAGAGTGGCCCGTGTCCGTTGAGGTTGTCTCGCGCTTTCAAAGCGACAAAGACATACAAGACATACTGCAGCGCCTAGAAGCGGGCAAAGTCGACATCTTGGTGGGCACCCACAAGCTCTTGCAATCGAGCATCAAATTCAAAGACCTTGGACTGCTGATTATTGACGAAGAGCACCGTTTTGGTGTCCGCCAGAAGGAGGCCATCAAAGCCCTGCGCGCCGAGGTAGATATTCTTACGCTGACCGCCACCCCCATTCCCCGGACACTAAATATGGCGATGTCGGGCATGCGCGATCTTTCGATTATCGCCACACCTCCCGCGCGCCGCCTATCGGTGAAGACCTTCGTCAGTGAAAAGAAAAAACCACTGATCAAAGAAGCGATTTGGCGTGAACTGCTGCGCGGCGGCCAAGTCTACTATTTGCACAATGAAGTTAAAACCATCGAGAACGCTGCCAGAGAACTACAAGAACTTCTCCCCGAGGCGCATATCGGCATCGGCCACGGACAAATGCGCGAGCGCGATCTCGAACAAGTCATGAGCGACTTTTATCACAAGAAGTACAATATCCTGTTGTGCACCACCATTATTGAGACAGGTATTGACGTCCCTAACGCTAACACCATCATCATTGAGCGCGCCGACAAGTTCGGCCTGGCGCAACTGCACCAATTGCGTGGTCGAGTAGGCCGTTCGCACCACCAAGCCTATGCCTACTTGTTAACCCCTGAGAGCAAGGCCATGACCGACGACGCCCACAAGCGCCTCGAGGCGATTGCCGCGGCTGATACCCTAGGCGCAGGCTTCACACTTGCCAGTCACGACCTCGAAATTCGCGGCGCCGGTGAATTGCTCGGTGACGAACAATCGGGACAGATTCAAACCGTAGGCCTAAGCATGTATATGGACATGCTCGACCGCGCCGTCAAAGCGCTGAAAAAGGGTCAAAAAGTGGACCTACAAACCGCGCTCAACACCGGGCCGGAAATCAATCTGCGTACACCTGCGCTCATCCCTGACGACTATTTGCCCGATGTGAATGCCCGCCTAGGTTTGTACAAACGCATTTCCGCCGCCAAGGACCACGACCAGCTCCGCGAGCTGCAGGTAGAGATGATCGATCGCTTCGGGCTCCTTCCCCCGGCGACGAAAGCGCTATTCCAAGTCAGTGAAATTAAACTACTGGCCAACCAAATAGGGGTAGCCAAACTCGACATCGGTAGCAATAATGGTAACTTGGAGTTCTCCTCCGACACCTCGGTTGAACCTATGACGATTGTCAAACTGTTACAGAGCAAGGGCGGTACATTCCGAATGAACGGTGCCACCGGCCTTAAATTTAGCGTCGCCCTACCTGAGGCCCAAGATCGTCTAGAATACGCTGTAGGTTTGCTGAAAGAGTTGGGCGCCTAGCCCCAGGGATTACAATGCGCACACTACTCAAAACACTGTTATGGACATGGCTTATCTACCCCGGAGTGACAAGCGCGGCTAACGACCCGTGGTATCAAATCGAAATGATTGTCTTCGCCCACCACGACGACAATGCGGCTCAAGAAGAGCACTGGCCCGACGACGTCAACCTCACCTACCCCAGCAACATGAAAACGCTATTTGAGTTGACGCGTCTCCCTCAGCAGGTGGACGACAGCTTTAGCACCACCCTTCAAGTCGATACGCCCGATCTCCTCGCCATGCTAGAGGCTATCAATCAAGACAAAGCCACGAGCCACAACGACCCAGACGTATTTGAAACAAACACGGAGCAGACCACTAGCGCCCCGGAAAACATTCTCGTCGAGGATACGCCTGTTGTGACGGATGTGCCCACCGACAGTAGCGAGGACGCCCTGCCTCCACTGGCCTTTCAACTACTCGACACGGGTGACGAGAATCTCGCTGTGGCACTTGGTCATTTGCGCCGCATTGATCGCTACCGCCCACTGTTTCATCACATTTGGCAACAACCCCTACAAGATCGCCAGCACTCGCCGTCCATTTTAGTGACTGGCGGCGACGCCTATGGCAAGCACTTTGAATTAGAGGGCTCTGTCAAAATTAGCGTGGAGCGCTACCTTCACATAGACACCGACCTTTGGCTGCACAGCTTTGCTCCCAACTTTGGCCAACCCGCGACAGTGCAGGTCCCGACCCTGCCTCTGCCTATGCAAGCTGAAGAAGTCACGCAGGACACCATCAACCCTCTGCTATCCTCGTTTCTGAATGACGATACCCACGTTGTCTCAAGAACAGTGACACTGCGGCAAAGTCGCCGCATGAGAAGCGGCGAGATTCACTATTTGGACCACCCGTTGATGGGGGTTATTGTGCTGGTGACCCCTCTGGAGAGGGATTGATCTGCTCCCACTGCACGCGAGTCGTCGGGTAAGCAATATCGGCACCGTGGCCAGCCACAATCGCGTAGATCTTAAATAAGATATCTTGTTTTACCTGGTGGTATTCCGTCCATACGGTCGTATGGGTAAAACAATATACAAAAAAATCTAATGAAGAAGCCCCAAAGGCATTAAAGTTCACCATCAGCGTACGCGATGTGTCAATTGCAGCGTGATGCCGCAACATTGCCTCAACGTCGGCAACAATGACCTCTAACACTGCCGCATCGTCGTATCGGACACCCACCGTTTCATAGATACGGCGATTCAACATACGTGAAGGGTTCTCAACGGCAATCTTGGTAAATGTTGCATTGGGAACATACAGCGGACGCATATCGAAGGTGCGGATGCGGGTTACTCGCCAACCGATATATTCCACCGTGCCTTCAATATCCTTGTCGGGCGAGCGTATCCAATCACCGACCTTAAAAGGTCGATCGAGATGAATCGTCAGCGCACCAAAAAAGTTCGATAACAGGTCCTGCGCAGCAAAGCCGACAGCGATACCGCCGACGCCACCAAAGGCCAATACCCCCGAGATACTGTATCCCAGAGCCTGCATAATGATCAGCGCGGCAGTGATGACAACGGCCATGCGTAATAACTTAGCTATGGCCGCCGCCGTCGAGGCATCGATACTGCGCTCTTCCGATTCGCCAACATCGTCGCCCGTTGCCACATAGACGCGCTCAATCCCGGAAATGACACGCACCAATCCCCAAGCCAAAAGCACGATAACAGCGACACGGGTGACATCATCAGCGAAGCTGAACAGCGGTATGGCGTTGGCCTCGTCGATAATGTCCACGGCCCAACTGAGACCGAGTAGCCAAACAAAATATAACAATGGCTTTTGAATCGCCCCTACCAAATTGTCGTCGAGGGTGGTGCGCGACAAGCGTGTACTCCTCAACAATCCAGCCAACAAAAACTTGGCGAGCAAATGGGCCACCCCCGTCAACCCGACAACCACAAAAACAGCACCACTGGTACTCGATATAATCAACTGAAATTGCGACACAATTTCTTGCATAGCGACTAACACCCTAACACTGGTAAAAAGGTAAACACTAAGCATGCCTCCTTTATTTACAGATCACAAGTGTCAGTGCCCTCGACTATCTCATCGCATGAGCTATAACTATAAATAGAGCTGTGAGGAGATTAATCAATGACGAGACTAAGACCCCAGGTAGGACAGTGGTACCGCGATACTGAGCAAGGCATTATCTTTGAAATTGTCGCCATCGATCACGATTTCATTGAAGTTCAGCACGAGAACGGTGATATAGAAGAATACGATAGCGACACCTGGCAAGAGCTTCTTATCAAAGCCGTCGACACTCCCGAGGACTGGCGCAATGGCCTCGAACTCGCCAGCGAAGACCGCGCTATGGATGACGATATAGTCAGACCTGACAACTGGAGCGATAGCCTTGAGGGTATCGAACCGGACGTAGAAATCGATCTCGACGACTACTAACCGCGGCAAATACTCCGGCAGACGTGATTAACGCTTGCCTATCACAAATACCTGTATATAATTCCAATACTGTATATAAACACAGATAGGAACTTGTCATGCAGAAACTCACCGCTCGCCAGCAAGAAATCCTCGATTTAATTCGACGCTACATCGACGACACAGGGTACCCACCCACCCGTGCAGACATCGCCAACGAACTGGGCTTTAAGTCCGCCAACGCCGCGGAAGAGCATCTCAAGGCACTGGCGCGCAAAGGCGCTATTGAAATGATCGCCGGTGCCTCTCGCGGTATACGTATTCCCGATATGCAAGAGGGCCTACCCATTGTGGGCCGCGTAGCGGCAGGTAGCCCAATCCTCGCCGAACAGCACATTGAAGACCGCGCCAACATCCCCGCTAACTTTTTTAGCCCCGCGGCGGATTACCTGCTGCGAGTTCACGGCGATTCAATGATCGATGTTGGTATTTTTGACGGCGACTTGCTCGCGGTGCATCGCACACCTACCGCACGCAACGGAGAAATTGTCGTGGCGCGTATCGACAACGAAGTCACTGTCAAAAGGCTTCAACACGGAAGTGACCCTAGCCGCTTATCGCTGCTGGCTGAAAATCCAGATTATGCACCGATTGAAGTCGATTTGAGAGAGCAAGATTTTGCTATCGAGGGATTAAGCGTCGGTATTATTCGCCAACACTTATAAAGAGACTAATGAAGCGTGCGCTCAGAGAACCCCTGTGGGTGCACGTCTTCTTCCGCCGCCTCCTGGGCCGCCAATTCATCCATCTCATCCATGATGTCGGACACAGCATCCAAGCCGGCTTGAATCATCGCTCGCGCCACTTCCATGGCGGCATCCCCCATAAAGTCTCGCGCTTCGTCAGAAAAAATAATTTTAGCGAGGGGCTCAACCTCGCCACCATCGCTATCGACATCGACGCGACGGACCACGATTTCACCGGAGGGGAGTTGAACGATTTCAATTAAAGAGGCTGACACAATGTTTCACGCTTTAG
>JBEAQQ010000239.1:0-8355 GCA_041163785.1 Pseudomonadota bacterium | reverse complement strand
ATAGACCAGCGGCTGTTAGTGGTCGCGAAACTTTCGCTATTGGCGCATCTCAAAAAGCTTGAAGCCGAGCGTTGCGTTGAGACAGACGGTGCCGAACAGTGGCGCCTCAGCAATTAAGGAGACAAGCATTGTCTAATTTATACCGTGCGCCATCGATGTGGCAAGCCTTGCTGCCCATTGTGGTATTGGTGATTTTACTGGTAGGTGCGATCACCGTTTTCGGCGATAACGCCATTGTTGGTCCCAACCAAATGGCGCTGTTGATGGCAGCGGCAGTAGCGGCCATCATCGCGCGCCACAACGGCCACAGCTGGGACGAACTCACTGCGGCGATTAATCGCGGCATTCACAACGCCATGACAGCGATTGTTATCTTGTTGTCGGTAGGCTCATTAATTGGTGTTTGGATCTTGGCGGGCACGGTGCCTAGCATGATTTACTTTGGTTTAGGCCTACTAAGCCCGGAGTGGTTCTATTTGTCAGCGTGTGTGATTTCAGCGGTGGTTTCCCTGTGTGTGGGTAGCTCGTGGACAACCGCGGGCACCATCGGCGTGGGGCTGATGGGTACGGCGACGACGATGGACTTATCGCCAGCAATGGCGGCGGGTGCCATTATTTCGGGTGCCTATTTCGGTGACAAAATGTCCCCCTTATCCGATACCACTAACTTGGCGCCCGGTATGGCGGGCAGCGAGTTGTTTGAACATATTCGCCACCTCGTGTGGACCACCTTTCCCAGTTTTATTATTGCGGTACTGTTCTTTGCTTTTGCGGGTTCTTCTGGTGTGGAAGGGAATATGGCCAACTTGGAGCATGTGCGCCAAGTCATGAGCGAGCAATTTAATACAGCTTGGTACCTGTTGTTGCCCCTGCCTATTTTACTGTTGGCTGTAGCGCGCCCCTTGCCGGCGCTGCCTTCGATTTGGATTGGAATATTTGCAGGCATCGTGTTTGCACTGTTGTTCCAACAAGACAACATCACACGTCTTGCGGGGGCTGAACCCGGGGACGCGGCAGCGCTGTTCACCGGTATCTGGATGTCGTTGACCGATGGATACGTGTCAAACACGGGGCTGGGCGAAGTTGATAATTTACTAAGCAAGGGGGGTATGTCGAGCATGCTCAATACCGTCTGGTTGATTATGTGCGCCATGACCTTTGGTGGCTTGATGGAGCGAGGAGGTTTTCTCGAGGCAATAGTCTCGAAAATTGTGGTCTATACCCGCGGTGCGCGTTCTATCATTTCTTCTGTTGTCGCCAGTTCGTTCGCCGCCAACCTGATTACCTCTGATCAGTACATTTCCATTGTGGTGCCAGGGCGTATGTTCCGTTCGGCATTTGAGAAATTAAAACTGCACCCCGTGAATCTGTCGCGTGCGTTAGAGGATGGTGGCACGGTAACCTCGCCACTGGTGCCATGGAACAGTTGCGGCGCCTATATGGCGGCCACGTTAGGTGTGTCTACTTTGAGTTATGCGCCGTTTGCCATCTTCTGTCTGGCCAACCCCGTAATTGCTATTATTTCCGCGATGTTGATGTTTAAGGTGATTCCCGCCGAAGAATCTACGGCAGTATCGAGCAAGGTGAACTAACATGCAGGTGCTGCGCAGTGTACTCTACATGCCCGGCTCGAATGCCCGCGCCCTTGAAAAGGCGCGTGAACTCCCCGCCGACGCGGTGATTTTTGACCTTGAGGATGCTGTGGCACCCGCCTCCAAAGAGCAGGCTCGCGCCAATATCGTCGCGGCCATTCGTCAGGGCGGTTACAGCAATCGTGTCATCGTGCGTATCAATGGTTTGGATACGCCGTGGTGGCAGGACGACATTAAGGCCATGGCAGGATTGTCGTTTAGCGGTTTGCTGCTTCCCAAGCCGAATACCCCCGCGGATGTCGTTAGGTTTGCTGACGCTGTCGAAGCGGCGGGCTTGCCGCAAAACTTGCCCCTATGGCTCATGGCTGAAACCCCCGCCTGTATTGCCGAAGCCGAAGCTATCTTCGCGGCGCATCCGCGGGTTAAGGTTGTGGTGATGGGTACTTCTGATCTAGGCAAAGATCTGCGTTTGCCACACGACCCGAGTCGACTGGGGTTACAGTACGCCCTCGGTAAATGCCTAAATGCCGCCCGCTTAGCCGGTGTGGATATCATCGACGGCGTGTTTGGCGATCTTAATGATGACGATGGTTTTGCTACCCAGTGCGAGCAGGGACGTTTTTTAGGCTTTGACGGCAAAACCCTTATTCACCCAAGGCAAATTGATGAGGCTAACGCTTGCTTCGCCCCGTCTCCCCAGCAATTGGCGGAGAGTGAAGCGATCGTAGAGGCTTGGCGCGCCGCCGAAAAAGACAATACGGGTATTGTAGTGGTCAATGGTCGTATGGTTGAGGCGCTACACGTACAACAGGCCTTGCGGGTATTGGCCATGGCCGACTTCATACAACGGCGCAAGCTTTGAATTGTCCGCTGTGTTCGTCCGCGGACATCCTTAGCTTTCACCGCGATACGCGGCGCGACTATTGGCGTTGTGAACACTGTGCCTTGGTATTTGTGCCCCCCGCTCAATACTTGAGTCCGACGGCAGAGAAAGCCGAATATGACAAGCATCAGAACGACGTCTCTGACGAGGGCTACCGGGGTTTTTTATCCCATCTTGCCGCGCCTTTGATGGCGGAGATGTCACCGGCTAGTCGGGTGCTTGAATTTGGCTGCGGCCCCGGGCCCGCCTTGGCGAACATGCTGCAATCCGCCGGTCACGATGTGACGCTATACGATGCATTCTATTACCCCGATACCACCGTGTTGCAACCCGCGAGTTTCGATGTCGTCACTGCGACAGAGGTCATTGAGCATCTGCATCATCCTGCCCAAGTGATCGCTGCGTGGTTCGATTACCTTGTGCCTGGCGGGCGTCTCGGCATCATGACTAAAACGGTGATCGACGCACAGCGCTTTGCCCACTGGCACTACAAAAATGACCTGACCCACGTCTGTTTCTACAGTACTGAAACGTTTGACTATATCGCGAGTTGCCACGGAGCCGTGTGGAAAGCGGTGGCAAAAGACGCCTTTATTTTTGAGAAATGATTGCGCTTGACAGCATAGCCTCTGCGGACCATTATCAAGTAAAACATCGCATAAGGAATCGCGTTTTGTGACAACTCGGCCCTTGCTGCCAGTCATTAAAGTGTCACTTTTCTTCTTTAAGGTAAGTTCGGCTTACCTGCATTCTTACACACCTCGTTTTTTGCCGCGCAGCCACCGCCGTGCCCTTATTTGTATCCCGCTAAGGAGTTAGTCCATGCAGAAAATTTTTGTGCTCGATACCAACGTCTTACTTCACGATCCCATGGCATTGAATGCCTTCCACGAGCACAAAGTGGTTGTGCCCATGACGGTACTCGAAGAGCTCGACGACATTAAGGATCGTCGCGATAAGGGTGTCAGCCGCGAGGCGCGTATTGCCATCAATTTGATGGAAAAGGCACTGGAAAATGCCAGTCCGAAAGAAATTCAAGACGGTGTGCCGCTGACCTCCACAGCGACACCAGGCGGTGTTTTTGCCGTCTTCCCTGATCAGATCATCCGCGACCACAGCAATATTCCCTTCCTGGACGGTAACCCCGGCCACGCCAATGACAATCGCATCATTAACGTCGCCCTGCAGTTGCAGGCCGAAAACCCTGATCAGGTCGTTTGTCTTGTTACCAAGGACATCAATATGCGCCTTAAAGCCAAAGGCTCTGGCTTGATGCATGTTGAGGACTACCGTAAAGACAAGGTCTTGGACGATATCGACTTGCTCTCCAAAGGCTACCAGAAAATTGACGGCAGTTTTTGGACAGACATTGGCGAGGTGTCGACCGCTAGTACCCCCGAAGGGGCCTTGCATGTGATTAGCGCCGAGGCTATAACCGATGCCCATCCCAATATGTTTATTGTCGACAGCGATGGGTTTGTGGGATACATCACCAAAATTGAAGAGGGCAAAATCTATCTGCGCGATCGCAGTGTCGATGGTTTGATGCACAAGCAGGTGTGGGGCTTGAGCCCGCGCAACCTAGAGCAGGGTATGGCGTTGGAATTATTGCAGGACCCGGAGATCGATCTGGTGGTTCTCAATGGACCTGCAGGCTCAGGTAAAACCTTGTTGGCACTGGCGTGTGGCCTGCAGGCTATTCTTGAAGAGCGTCGTTACAGCAAGATGATCGTGGCGCGCTCCACCCCGCCCATGGCAGAAGATATCGGCTTCTTACCTGGCACGGAAGAGGAAAAAATGGCGCCCTGGTTGGCGGCGTTTGAAGACAACCTAGAGGTGCTGCACAGCGGTGACGACTCGCCGCTTAGCAGTATTGAATATGTGAAGGAACGCGCCAATATTCAATTTAAATCGCTGAACTTTATGCGTGGTCGCTCGTTCAATAACACCTTTATCATCATTGACGAGGCGCAGGCCTTAACTCAGTTCCAATTGAAGTCAATCATCACCCGCTGTGGTGCCGACTCTAAAATTGTCGTCTTGGGTAACTTGGCGCAGATCGACAATAAGTACATCAACCCGCTCACCAGCGGTTTAACCGCTTTGGTGGAAAAGGCTAAGGGCTTCGAGCACGCGGGTATCATGCAGGTGGCAGGTATTGAGCGCAGCCGCTTGGCCGCCTTTGCAGAAGAAAATCTATAAGCGTCTCGCGGCCTAGTTAAGGCCGCGCGATTTCTTGATGAGCTCGTAGGCGTTTTGAATGTCTTGCGATTTTTCGGTGGCCAATTTGATCATATCTTCAGGTACCCCTTGGGCAATCAGTTTGTCGGGGTGGTTCTGACTCATCAGCTTGCGATAGGCGCGCTTAACGTCTTTATCGCTAGCGTCCTTGCCGACGCCTAGAGCTTCGTAGGCATCGTCGAGGCTGCCTTGGCTTGCACCGCCGTGGAAATGCTGCTGTCCGCTCGCCATGTGCAACATCTGTTCAAACTGTTGGTTGCTAACGCCAATATGGTGAGCGCACTCACGCAGGATTCGCTCCTCTGCCGCATGAAGTTCACCGTCGGCGTAGGCCATACTGATAATGAATTGTAAGAACGTTTGGCGCAGTACATTGTAGCGCCCACAGGTGAGCTTGAAACGCTCCATGGCCTGGTGCAGATTGAACTCGGCGCTACTGCCTTGCTTGAACAGGCTGATCGCGCGTTGACGGTGCTCCGTGGAGAGCCCCATTTGGTTGATCAGGGTTTCCGCGTGGGCGATTTCCTCCTCGCTAACACGACCATCGGCCTTGGCGATATGACCGAGTAACTGGAAGCAGGTTTCGAAGAACACTGTTTGCACATTGCCGAGTGCGCTAGCACTGGGAGCAAACCCCGCCATACCGGCCAGGCTGCGATCAAAATAGCGCCCCACGAAATAGCCTAAAATGGCCCCGATGGGGCCAAGAATGAAAAAGCCGGCAAGGGCGCCTATCAGTCTTCCAAATAACACAACGTATCCTCAGTCGCGCTCAGGCGAACTATTTACCCATGAGTGAAAGCAAGGCGTGAACCGTACTTTCGACAGCGGTTTTCACCGCGGGTTCAGGGGTGATTTTAAACAGTGGGCTGTGGTGTGATGGCACGGCGGGACCACCGTTTTCAGCCGCTTCGAGAACCTCGATGGGTGTGCCGCCTACCGCCCAGTAAACGCTGGGTATGCTTGGGTCGGTGGTGAAGTAGGGGAAGTCCTCTGCTCCCATACCACGAGGCATTTCTTGCATCACGCGGTCAGCGCCCAGTGTATTGCGCCATACGTCCGCCAGTTGATTGGCGAGCTCTGGATTGTTCAGGGTGGGCGGTGTGGAGGCCTTTAGGATAACCTCGGGCAGCATATCTTCGGGAATACCGGCTGACAAAGCTTGCGCGCGGGCGATGCGCTCAACGCCATCCAACAGCTTTTTGCGCGTATCCAAACCCGCGTTGCGCACGGTTAACTGCAGTACTGCCTTATCTGAAATGATGTTGTTTTTGGTGCCCGCGTGGAATGAACCGACGGTGACGACACCGGGCTCGTGGGGAGCCAGTTCGCGGGATACCAGGGTTTGCAGTGCCATCACAATTTGCGCGCCAATAACCACCGGGTCTTTACCCGCGTGCGGGCTGGCACCATGCGCGCCAATGCCGTGAACGATAATGTCTACCGTATCTGAACCCGCGTAAGGGCTAGAAGGTACAACGTTCACTGTGCCACTCGGTAACATGGAGGCGACGTGCAGGGCGAGGGCGATATCGGGTTTGCCGAAGGTCGACCAAGGATCAGCGGCCATCATCGATTTGGCGCCGATAATCCGTTCTTCAGCGGGCTGAACAATCAGCATTAGCGTGCCGTGCCACTTGTCCTTATTGGCCGCCATATAGCGCGCCGTACCGACCAGACCGGTAATGTGTACGTCGTGACCACAGGCGTGCATCACAGGCACCTCAAGACCGGTAATCGGTGAGGTCTGCATGGCTTGTGACGCATACGATAAGCCGCTGTTCTCTTTAACGGGCAGGCCATCCATGTCTGCGCGCATCATCACCATGGGGCCGTCGCCGTTCTTTAAAAGTGCCACGATACCCGTCGGTGGGTTGCCGTCGACTTCTACGCCGACACCGCGGTGCACTTCAAAGCCCGCCGCGGCGAGTTCTTTTGCCATGCGGTCAGACGTTTTGGTTTCAACCAGCGACAACTCAGGGTTTTGATGGAAGTGGACGAACAGAGGAGATAAATATTCTTGGTAGTCTCGATTGACGGCTTCTTCAATGGCGTCCGCGAAGACGTTGGGGGTTTGGCACAGGGCGAGGCAAAGGCCTAGGGTTGTTGCAATACGCATGTTATTCTCCGTGAAATGGTATCGAACTGTCAGTGGCCCCACTTTAGCAGTTCTCATTGTGTTGAATCTACCAAAAAGGATCGCTGTGATGGACGAGAGTACGAAAGACCAAAAACCCGACGCCTTGGAACCCGCAAAAATCAATTATTTTTTGATGTTGGCAAGTGTGTTCTTTGGTGTTACCGCCTTGATTGCAGTGATTGTGGCTTACGTCTATCGACAAGAGTGCCCCGCTTGGTTGAAGAGTCATTTTGATTTCCAGATACGCACCTTCTGGATAGGTTGTTTGTATTTCACACTCGGCGTGTTGACCAGTTTTATAGGCATTGGTGTGTTAATTTTGATCTTGACGACGATCTGGTGGATTGTACGAAGTGTTAAGGGCTTCAAAACACTCAGCCAACAGATGCCGCCAAGTCAGGTTTACAGCTGGTGGATGTGATCTTATTTCGATACGCTCCAGCGCCAGCTATTATCGTTCCCCACGCCATCTAGGCTGTTGCCATGGCTGGCGTAGTCTTCAGGGCTTGTTCGCTTCCCCACGACGACGACTTCGTCGATGATCCAACTGCGGTCGTATTCAAAATAGGCTGCGTCAATTTGTTGTTCCATTTTAGCGTTAACTTTTTCAGTGAGCGCGGCGTGCACCTGGTCGTTAATGTTTAGCTCGTTGTCGGCGTTAACACCATTAGACAAGACGAGAGCGGTAGTAAAAATGATGGCGCTTTTCATGGGAGTGTCCTCATGTATCTGTTTGCTTGTCTATAGGACGAGGCACTTTGATGGTTTGGATGCGCGGTTGAAAAAATATTTTAAACGGCAGATGGATGGACTAGAGAAGTGTAACAAGGCGAGAAGGTAGACTATTGTATAGATGTCATGGTGGGCGAAATGGGTTAAAAATGTATTTCGCTGAGTCAAAGAACCAAATGAACGAACTAAATAACGGGGTTGTTATGAAAAAAGTATTGATCGCTATGGGCACGGCTGTTGCTTTGGGCCTTTCCGCTGTTTCATTGGCTGGGCCTGATCACGCGTGCCAGCCCATTTCGGAAGAAGCCCTGCGCATCGTCGACCAAGACAAGGCGGTAGTGGTTAACACTGCCGACGGTGAGGTTACGATTACGCGTAAGATGACAAACTGTGCCAAAAATAAGGGCTGGTTACAGCCGTTGGTGCCATCTCCAGGTATTGTGCCCGTGACAGAGTTAGAGGTATTGGACGCAATAAGTAATCCCGAAATCTTGTTGGTGGATATGCGTACCCAGGAGTGGTTTATCGAACGCACTATTCCAGGTGCGATTAATATCCCCTACACCGAAGTCGCGATGCGCCTGGATGAACTTGGTTGCGTCAAAGGAAACGAGGGCATGGATTGCAGCAATGCCAAAGTGGTGCTGGGCTTTTGTAATGGCCCTGTGTGCCCACAAAGCCCATCGGCGATGTTGGCGATGATTCGCGAAGGGTTCCCCGCAGAAAATATTATGTACTACCGCGGTGGCATGCTCGATTGGGATGCG
>JBEAQQ010000238.1:0-3744 GCA_041163785.1 Pseudomonadota bacterium | reverse complement strand
GGCTAGAGGGTCACGCCTTACAGGTCGGTGACGCGGTGAGTTTGCTACCTCGTGCGCTGCCGATGCAACCTCGTCGTTTCAGTGTCAAAGACCGCTATCGCTTCACGCAAGAGGTTGTACTCGAGGCGAGCCGAGGACCACAGTGGCACATGCTGGATAGACGAGCCAAGCGACAACTGCTGGGCGCCACCTACACCGTGACGACTCATTGTGATCGCATGGGTTACCGTTTGGGGTCAGAAGCAAGTTTGCCAGCACTACCTGGCGTGATTTCAGAAGGCTTGGGTGTCGGTGCGGTACAATTGCCCAACGACGGTCAGCCGATTGTTTTGATGCGCGATCATCAAACTATGGGAGGCTACCCCAAGCCATTGGTGCTACTGCCGGCGGCGGTGGATGTTCTGGCACAGTGCCAACCCGGCTGTCTCGTACGTTTTGCGTTGCTGTCGTCCGGGGAGTCAGCACGTCGCTATTTACAATACCAGCAGCGTTTGCAAAAAATGCCATGGGAATACGTTTAAGCCCCTGTATGGCGAGGGCTGTTAACCAAAAAAGCATCGCGCTACTGGTATCACTTAGGCCGCACCAGTAAACTAACGTTTTTTAACGATCCGAGATCATGCCATGTCAACTGTCTTCCTCAACGGTGAGTTTTTACCTATGCAAGAGGCCCGTATTTCTCCTATGGATCGCGGCTTTTTGTTTGGTGACGGCATTTATGAGGTGATTCCTAGCTATGGCGGGCGAACGGTAGGTTTGGCGGGTCACTTGCATCGCCTTGCGAATGGTCTTGCGGCGATAGGTATCCCATTGCCCGCATTGGATTGGCCGTCAGTGATCGCGGAGCTTTTGCAGCGTAACAACGCCTCGAACACCGGGGTTTATCTCCATGTGAGTCGCGGTGCTGATGTTCGTCGATTTCACGCCTATCCTGATCCTGCAGTAGTGCCGCCAACGATCTATGCATTTACTTTTGATATTCCGGCTGAGCCGCAGGCCGACGCCGAGCGCACCAAGCTGTATCGGGTGACCTTGGCGGAAGATAAGCGCTGGCGCCGTTGCCAAATCAAATCGACCTCGCTACTGGGCAACGTGATGCATTTTCAGCAGGGTATCGAGGCGGGTGTGGATGAAACCATTCTCTACAACGCCGAGCGGCAAGTGACCGAGGCGAGTGCTTGTAATGTGTTCATGGTGAAAGAGGGTGTGGTGTTTACCGCACCCCTCGACGATCAGATTTTGCCGGGAATCACGCGACAGATTCTGATCGACATACTCCGTGCTAAGAGTGATTTGAACGTCGTGGAGCAATACTTCAGTGTCGAGGCATTGTTGCAGGCCGATGAAGTGTGGCTGACAAGTTCAACGAAAGAGGTGGCCCCCGTAGTGGAAGTCGCGGGCCAGGCTATTGGTGAGGGCGGCGCTGGGCCTATTTGGCAGCGTGCCCAAACCCTGTTTAAACAGCACAAGTACGACTACTAGGAGTCAGTGTGGCGCGACCTACTGCAGCGATAATTCATCTTGATAATATTGCGTACAACTTTAAGGTTGCTCAGGGCCTCACCTCGTCGGGTGATTGCATTGCGGTGGTTAAAGCTAATGCCTACGGTCACGGTGCGGTTGAGGTGGCTAGTCACTTGGCGCCAATCGCCGCGTGTTTTGCTGTATGTAGCTGCGAAGAGGCCGCTCAGCTGCGTTTGGCAGGGATCGAGCACCCCATACTATTGCTAGAAGGTGGCTTTGCTGAGGATGATCTGCTGTTTGCCAGCGAGCAAGGCTGTTGGCTTACCTTGGCGGATATGTCGCAGGTTGAACGTTTGTCGCGTGCCCAGCTTCCCAAACCCGTGAAGGTGTTCATCAAAGTGGATACTGGCATGCATCGAATGGGTATTCCGCCCGCTTGTCTGGATGACGTCATGCAACGTTTGCTCGACATGTCTCACGTGCAGGGCGAGCCTGTGTTGATGACCCATTATGCCTGTGCTGATGAGCCGCAGCACCCGACGATGTTACAGCAATTAAATCTATTGGAAACACTGCAGGAAAAAACCTCCCTAGCGGTCAGTGCGGCCAATTCGGCCACCATTCTGACCGGTCGAGCGAGGGCGGACCGTTGGTCTCGTCCGGGCATAATGCTATACGGCTCTGATCCCTTAATCGAAACTAATGAGCATGCCCGCCGACTCCGTCCCGCAATGAGTTTGGTGTCGGAAGTGATTGGTATTCGTGATGTCGCCGTGGGAGAAAGCGTTGGCTATGGTGCCACCTGGATAGCTGCGCGAGCGAGTCGTATCGCCACTGTCGCGGTGGGCTATGCCGATGGTTACCCCCGGGCGGCAGCGTCGGGTACCCCCGTCTTTATCGACGGCCATGTGTGTCCTCTCGCCGGGCGTGTATCGATGGATATGATAAGTGTGGATGTCACGGATTTCCCGAGCGTAGGGGTTGGTAGCCACGTTGAGCTTTGGGGTGAGAATATTTCCGTGGATACGGTTGCCCAACACGCGGGTACGATTGCCTATGAGCTGCTGGCGAGGATGCCGATGCGGGCGCCGCGCCTCTACCGCGGTGCAAGCAACGCAAGTCTTCCCTAGTGTTTGCGCACGTTTTCGTCTAAAATCTCGCGCTTTAATCATCTACCTCAGCGGCATTAACTATGTTAGAAATTAACCCCATTACACTGCGCATAAAAGATTTGCGTGAGCGCACCGATGTGCTCAGGGGGTATCTTTGACTACGAAACCAAGTGTGAGCGACTGGCGGAAGTCGAGCTTGAACTAGGCGATGCCGCCGTTTGGAATGAACCCGAGCGTGCACAGGCGCTAGGTCGCGAGCGTGCCGAGCTGGAGGCTGTCGTCGACACGATCAGCACGATGGACAACACCTTAGGCGATGTCGAAGAGTTACTGCTTATGGCGGCAGAAGAGGACGATCAGGCCTCGGTGGACGACGTGGTAATCGAACTCGACAGTTTGACGGCGACCCTCGAAAAGCTTGAGTTTCGTCGTATGTTTTCTGGCCCCACCGATAGCAATAACTGCTACCTCGATATTCAGGCTGGCTCCGGTGGTACCGAAGCACAGGACTGGGCTGAAATGCTGTTGCGTATGTATTTGCGCTGGGGTGATGCCCACGATTTTAAAGTCGAATTGATGGAGGCCTCACCCGGTGAAGTAGCGGGCATAAAGAGTGCCACCATTCGTTTTGAGGGCGCATTTGCCTTTGGCTGGTTGCGCACCGAAACCGGCGTTCACCGCCTCGTACGCAAATCGCCGTTTGATTCGGGCAACCGTCGGCACACCTCGTTTTCCGCGGTTTTTGTGTCGCCTGAAGTGGACGACAATATCGAGATTGATATCAATCCGGCAGACTTGCGTACCGATACCTATCGCGCCAGCGGCGCCGGTGGTCAGCACATCAACAAAACCGACTCGGCAGTGCGAATAACCCACGAACCCACCGGAACCGTGGTGCAGTGCCAAAGCGAGCGTTCGCAGCACCAAAACCGCGATAAAGCTATGAAGATGCTGCGTGCCAAGTTGTACGAGCAAGAGCTTCAAAAACGCAGCGCAGAGAAACAGGCGATGGAAGACGGCAAGTCCGACATCGGTTGGGGAAGTCAGATTCGTTCCTACGTATTAGACGATCAGCGTATTAAAGACCTACGAACTTCAGTGCAAACCAGCAACTGTGGTTCCGTGCTTGACGGGGATATTGATTTATTCCTTGAAGCCAGTTTAAAAG
>JBEAQQ010000237.1:0-4423 GCA_041163785.1 Pseudomonadota bacterium | reverse complement strand
CGCTCAATTGGATACGCATTTTAGAGGCGTTCTCCAGCGACGCTACTAGGGCTATCTTCTGCTCGGTAATATTCGGTAATTCACTGAAATAGCGATGTGATAACACATCGTGCTCTTTTTGTAGTAAGGCTTGCAGCTGGTTGGCAAGATCAATTTCGTTGTCGATGAGTCGCTTGATGTTGTCTGTATTGAGAGTGGTTTGCATTGAGTCGTCACCTTTGAAGAGTTCCTTTACTCATAAAATGCATTTTTTATTCCAACATTGTTTGCCCATAAAAAAGGGGGCAATGCCCCCGAGGTAAGTCTGGGTGGTGTTACTCTAAAATTAATTGCAGGGCGATATTTTGTGCGTTGACCTTGAGTTCGCCTGCGGCGATTTGGTCGCGGATCTGTGCTACCCGTTCATCGCGCACCTCTGGAGCGGCCTCGGCGGCTTCTCTCACTTGCTGAATGTGATTGGCGTCTTGGCTCAGCTCTACGCTAACATCGCTCTCCACACTGGCGGGGGGCGGATTGTCTTCCTTGGCTTTGGCGCGTTCTTGCGTTTGCGCGCGATCTAGCGCCACCTGTGCGCCAGAGATTTTGTTGTTAACTGAATCGACCATGTTTCACCTCTGCTAAAGCGAACCCTGTTCTAGGTGGGTTTCACTCTTTACTTTTCTTCAGTTTGGTTGTCGGCAACAATGTATAAGGCTTTAGAATGTTTTTTACTTTTTTTCATACGTCGCGCATTAAAGTAAAACAGCGACTTCACCTTTACCCAGTACGCGACCTTTGATGACGCGTTTAGAGCGGTTGTTACGGACCTTAATTTGTTCGCCTTTTTGGCCATTATTTAGGGCGGTGCCATCCATTTTAACCGCTATAGAATCACTTTGGGCCACAATAATCACGCGGTCTCCGCGTTTGATGGTCAGTGGCGATTCCAGCATGCTGCTGCGCACCACGCGCTGCCCACTCATGCTGTGGGTAACTTGTTTGCCCATCACTTCGTTGAGGTCTTGGTAGAAAAACGGCCCTAATCCGTTGAGACTCATTTGTTGTAAGGCCACCATATGGGGCTCAATCACTTGCCCGCGTTTAAGTGGTTGGGTTGTCACGACAACAGGCGTGTAAATGTCGACTGTGACGCCAACATAAATTGTCCAAGGTGTTTCGTCAGCGCAGCGAACGCGCACCGTTAAATGGCCATAATCTTTTCCTGCGCCGTGAAATGCGTGTTGCACAGGTATCGAGCAGTCAGCTAATTGTAGCCGTGGATCCACGCGGTTAATCGAGACGCTGAAGCGCCCACGGGGGTATTGTTGCTGAAGTTTGGCGAGATGGGCACTTTTGACAAATGTCTCAACACCATAGGAAACATCCTTGGCGCTGACATTAGCCCAGCTGCTAGGCATGGTGAGGATGCTTACGCTGATCATTAGGTAACTTAGCAATGGCTTCATTGGTTCATCCGTATCCAAAAAAGTTGTGACAAATTCTTGTCATTAATGATTAGAGTTAAGCAATTACTATGCCCGGCCGATAGCATAGGGCAGAAGGAAACGTCCCTGAGAATTGCCTATGCTTATTGGAAATATAGGACACATTTACGTGTCTTGGCGCTGAGGAGAAAAAATATGGCCGGTGTCTTAGATTCTGTGAATCAGCGCACGCAACTCGTCGGTAAAAATCGCCTTGAGTTGTTGCTATTTCGGTTGGCGGGTAAGCAGCTATACGGCATCAACGTTTTTAAAGTAAAGGAGGTGCTGCCCGCGCCTCGATTGAATGTACTTCCACATGCTAATAGCCTGGTGAAAGGTGTGGCTCACATCCGCGGCGCTACCGTACCCATCATTGATTTAGGGTTTGCGATTGGCAGTGCTGGTATTCACGATCTCACCGCGGCCTTTGTGATCATGACCGAATACAACGGCAAGACACAGGGCTTTCTAGTCAACGCCGTGGAGAGGATCGTCAATACCAACTGGGAAGACATACACGCGCCCCCCGCAGGGGCAGGTAAGCACAATTTTTTGACGGCGGTCACAGAATTTGAACAGCAAATGGTGCAAATTATTGACGTGGAATTGGTGCTATCACAGGTGACGCCGCTTCGGGACACCATCAGCGAGGGTTTGATCGATGAGCAGACGAGTCAGACCGCTCAGCAACTTCACGTGCTAGTTGTCGATGATTCGACGATTGCCAGAACGCAGATTAAGCGCTGCGCCCTGACGGTAGGTGTGGATGTCACCACCTTAAACGATGGGCAGCAGGCGATAAACCATCTGAAAAGCCTCGCCGACGAGGGGGTTGATGTTGCACAGCACTATGTGATGATTATCTCAGATATTGAAATGCCAGAGATGGATGGCTATACCTTGGTGGCCGAAATACGTAACGATCCAAGACTGGCGGATATCTACATCGTTCTGCACACATCGTTGAGCGGCGTTTTTAACAAAGCCATGGTAGAGAAAGTCGGCGCGAATGATTTTCTACCCAAATTTGAAGCGGATGAATTGGCTTCGGCGATTGCCAAACGAATACAGATGATTAGTTAATGAGGTTGAACAACGTTTGCAGCGCGATGTAACCCACAGATATCTATGGTATTGAAAATGTAGTTGTGGGATGCGAACGCGAAGCGCTCGTATCAGATGTGATTGAAACCGTTGCGATTGCCGCGTCATGCAAGCCACATGAGTACTGAAAATAGATTAACGAGAAGATGAGAAGAAAATCGTATGCAAATTTTGCCTCATTTTGATGAGTTTCGTGATTTTCTAAAACAGTCCTGTGGGATTGTCTTGGGAGACAGTAAGCAGTACCTCGTTACCAGCAGAATAAGCCGTATCATGACGGATAACGGCATCGGTGATCTTCACCAATTGGTGTCAGATATCCAGCACAATCCGCGCGGCGGGCTGCGTGAAAAAATCATCGATGCGATGACCACGAATGAAACATCCTGGATGCGTGATATTCACCCTTTCAAAATCATGCGAGAAAAAGTGCTGCCTGAAATGATGGCGACGGGCTATGGCAACGCGCGTATTTGGTGCGCGGCGTGTTCCACTGGGCAGGAGCCGTATTCGCTGTCGATGGTTGTTGAAGAGTATAAACAGTCACAAATGGGGATGTTGAAACGCCCCGTTGATATTTTGGGAACAGATCTCTCCAAAACAGTCTTGGCGCAATGTGAAAAGGCCGAATACGATAGCTTGGCCATGGTGCGCGGTCTTTCCGAAGATCGCAAGATGCGCTTTTTTACCCCCGTTGACGCTGGCCGTGTGTGGCGTTTAAAGGATGAAGTGAAATCTCGAGTACAGTTCAAGCATTTCAACTTGCTCGACAACTACGGATTGCTCGGTAAGTTCGATATTGTCTTTTGTCGCAATGTTTTAATCTATTTTTCTTCGGAGCAAAAATCGGATATTTTGCGACGCATTCACGCCACACTGAAGCCAGGTGGTTACCTATTTTTGGGTGCCTCAGAAAGCTTGAACGACACCCAGCATTTATTCGATATGGTGCACTGCTCCCCCGGCATTATCTACAGGGCAAAGTCATAAATACGCTAGGAAAAAGCTTGCCGCTCACCCCGTAAAAATCCTCTAAGTTATTGATATTCATTACTCAGTGCGGTTGGCACTGGTTTTGCATTTTGCTATTCAGACGTTTTTGAAGCGAGGATGGCAGGCATGGCGATCAGTTTTGATAAAGCCTTAGGAATACACGAAGCGGCTCTGCGAATACGCACGCAGCGCGCTGAGGTATTGGCCAGTAATCTAGCTAATGTTGAAACCCCGGGTTATCAGGCGCGCGATATCGATTTCCGTGAAATGTTGCAGCAACAGCAGGCCGCTCGACAGTCCACGTTGCCATTGCAGGGCAATGAGTCGACATTGGCTAGTCGTCCTGGTACCACGCATGCTAGGCACATTGCTCTGGGGCAAACATCTCATGAATACGGTACAGCGCCCGAGGTGAAGTTCACCCAGCCCCTTCAAGGAGCGCTCGACGACAATACGGTGGATGCCCACCAAGAACACGCCAAGTTCATGCAGAACGCTATGGACTTCCAGGCCAGTTTTACCTTGCTGAATAAAAAATTTACATGACTGAGCAAAGCGCTCAAAGGTGAATAACCATGAATTTATCACGCATTTTCGACATAGCAGGCTCAGGAATGACAGCGCAAAGTGTGCGCATGAATACCGTGGCCTCTAATTTGGCCAATGCTCAAACGTCTGCCAGTAGCGAGGCTGAAGCTTATAAGGCTAAGCAAGCGGTTTTTCAGACCGTGCAGCAGCAGGCGAGCGGCGACTTGGCTGAGGCCTCAAACGGCGTTGAGGTTGTCGAGATTGTCGAAAGTAATGCGCCGGCGGATAAGCGGTATGAGCCCGATCACCCCGACGCCGATGCCGAGGGTTACGTC
>JBEAQQ010000236.1:0-5804 GCA_041163785.1 Pseudomonadota bacterium | reverse complement strand
TCACGCTGCAGATGGTAGCGTTCACGTACTAGAGCACGACACATGGACATTGGCGCATAGTTCTGAAGAAGCTAAAGACATGGGTTTTAACGCCATCCATCTCGATTCTATGGGTTGGTCTATTGGTTTGGCGCTGTTGTTCTCCTTTATTTTTCGTGCCGCGGCAAAACGTGCCAGCACAGGCGTGCCAACAGGTATGCAAAATTTCGTTGAGCTGGTGATTGATTTCGTCAACACCAACGTTAAAGATTCTTTCCACCACAAGAGCCGTTTCGTTGCCCCTATGGCGCTGACTATCTTTGTGTGGGTGTTCTTGATGAACTTTATGGATTTGATCCCCGTTGATTGGTTGCCACATTTGGCCGCCACTATTTCTGGTGATCCCCACCTTTACTTTAAGGTTGTTCCCTCGACAGACCCCAACATTACACTGGGTATGTCGTTTACCGTATTCTTCTTGATGATCTTCTTTAGTATCCGCGAGAAGGGCTTCATGGGTTTTGTTAAAGAATTGACCTTGCACCCATTTAGTTCAAACAACTTGCTGGTTCAGGCGATATTGGTACCGATCAACTTCGCACTGGAATCTGTAGCGATGATCGCTAAGCCTATTTCACTTGGTTTGCGTTTGTTCGGAAACCTTTACGCTGGTGAGATGATCTTTATTCTTATTGCAGTTATGTACGGCGCAGGTGTATTCCTGGGCGTATTTGCAGGGGTATTGCAATGGGGTTGGGCCGTGTTCCACGTCCTAGTCATTACTCTGCAAGCTTTCGTGTTCATGGTGTTGTCTGTGGTCTATATGTCTATGGCCTTTGATGTACACGAAGAGCATTAATTTTTTAACTTAAACTTTAAATCGTTTTTTAACGTTAATTCGGGAGAAGTAAAATGGGCTTAGCTCTTATCGCTGTATCTATCTTGATCGGTTGTGCTGCATTGGGCACTGCATTCGGCTTTGGTATGTTGGGTGGCAAGTTGTTGGAAACTTCAGCACGTCAGCCAGAACTTGCGCCAATGTTGCAAGGTAAGATGTTCCTAATCGCGGGTCTGTTGGACGCTGTTCCAATGATCGGTGTTGGTATCGCTATGTACGTTCTGTTCGTTGTTGCGCCTACTCTGTAAGTTTAATTTGAATCGAGCCCCAGTTCGCTGGGATAAATTAAATAAACATTCAGAGGTGTCGTCGTGAACATTAATCTGACGATTATTGGTCAGTCACTGTCTTTCTTGTTCTTCGTGTGGTTCTGCATGAAGTACGTGTGGCCCTTTATTCTTGGCGCCATGCAAGAGCGTGAGCAAAAAATTGCTGATGGTCTTGCTGCCGCTGATCGTGCTAGCCACGATTTGGAATTGGCACAAGAGAAAGCAGTGCAACGTTTGGCTGAAGCCAAAGCAGAAGCAGCAACCATTGTTGACGCAGCTAACAAGCGCGCTAACCAAATCATTGATGAAGCGAAAAACGCTGCACGTGAAGAAGGTGATCGTTTGAAAGCAGCAGCTCAAGCAGAAATTGAGCAAGAAGTTAACCGTGCGAAAGAAGCGCTACGCGCTCAAGTCGCCGAGTTGGCCCTTGATGGTGCTGAGAAGGTATTGCAAGGTACTGTGGACAAAAAAGCACACACTGCCATGTTGGATAAACTGGCAGAGAGCCTATAAGCGAGGGTCCTATGGCTGAATTAAGCACATTGGCACGACCCTACGCTAAGGCAGCGTTTGAATTCGCTGTGGGTGCAAGCACACTGGAACAGTGGTCTACGCAACTAAATTTGTTAGCTGCATTAGTAGCTGACAGTAAAGTTGCGGCATTGTTGGCTCAGCCAGCGTTGACCACTGAGTACCAAGCCGAACAACTTATCGCTGTTTGCGGTGATGAGCTGGGCGGCGAAGTACAGAATTTTGTTCGTGTACTCGCAGAAAACAAACGCTTGAGCTTGTTGCCACACGTGGCGGCGCTTTTTGCAGAGTTCAAAGCCAATCGCGAGCGCAGCGTTGATGTCAGCATCGACTCCGCTTTCGCATTGACAGCAACGGTCGAGAAAAAATTGGCCGCGGCGCTCAGCAAAAAGTTGGAAAGAGACGTCAAGGTGTCTTCACAAGTGGATCAATCACTCATTGGTGGTGTCGTTATTCGCGCGGCCGACGTGGTGATCGATGCATCGATTCGTGGACGTTTAGACAAACTTGCCAAGGCAATGAATTCGTAAAGTGAACAACCTGGTCGTTCACCGATAGAGGAAATAGCAATGCAGCAGCTGAATCCATCCGAGATTAGCGAAATTATTAAAGGCCGCATCGAGCAGCTCGATGTGACCAGTCAGGCGCAGAACGAAGGTACAGTCGTTTCTGTCACTGACGGTATTATCCGTGTTCACGGTCTTACCGACGTCATGTACGGTGAGATGATCGAGTTTGAAGGCGGTGTTTATGGTATGGCACTTAACCTGGAGCGCGATTCAGTGGGTGCCGTAGTGCTAGGTGACTACAAGTCGATCGCAGAAGGTCAGACCTGTAAGTGTACCGGCCGCGTATTAGAAGTGCCTGTTGGTCCTGAGTTGCAAGGTCGCGTTGTAGACGCACTGGGTAACCCCATCGACGGTAAAGGCCCTATCAATGCCAAAGCAACAGACCTGTTAGAAAAAGTTGCTCCAGGTGTTATTGACCGTCAATCGGTTGATCAGCCTGTTCAAATTGGTTTGAAAGCGGTTGACGCGATGGTACCCATCGGCCGTGGCCAGCGTGAGCTGATCATTGGTGACCGCCAGATCGGTAAAACAGCGATTGCTGTTGACGCCATCATCAACCAAAAAGGCACAGGTATTAAATGTATCTATGTCGCTATTGGTCAAAAAGCTTCGTCTATTGCGGCGGTTGTTCGCAAGCTCGAAGAGCACGGCGCAATGGATCACACCATTGTTGTTGCTGCGACCGCTTCTGATCCAGCGGCGATGCAATACCTTGCACCTTTCGCCGGTTGCACCATGGGTGAATACTACCGTGACCGCGGTGAAGACGCGTTGATCATTTACGATGATTTGACAAAACAAGCTTGGGCTTACCGTCAAATTTCATTGTTGCTACGTCGTCCCCCAGGTCGTGAAGCTTACCCCGGTGACGTGTTCTACCTCCACTCACGTTTGCTCGAGCGCGCTGCTCGCGTCAACGCTGACTACGTAGAGCGTTTCACCAACGGTGAAGTTAAAGGTAAAACGGGTTCATTGACGGCGTTGCCAGTCATTGAAACTCAAGCGGGTGACGTATCGGCATTCGTACCTACCAACGTAATTTCTATTACTGACGGTCAGATCTTCTTGGAAGCCAGCATGTTTAACGCGGGTGTTCGCCCTGCGATGAACGCGGGTATTTCGGTATCTCGTGTTGGTGGTTCAGCACAGACCAAGATCATGAAGAAACTGTCAGGTGGTATTCGTACCGCATTGGCGCAATACCGTGAATTGGCTGCGTTCTCACAGTTCGCATCTGACCTCGACGAAGCGACTAAAGCGCAGTTGAACCACGGTGAGCGAGTTACCGAGCTGATGAAGCAGGCGCAGTACGCACCACAAAACGTGGCGCAAATGGGCTTGATGGTATTCTGTGCCAACGAAGGTCATTTGAATGATGTTGCCGTCGATAAGATTCAAGCGTTTGAATCTGCAATATTGGCCTTTGCTAAAGCTGAGTACAGCGACGTGATGGACGCCATTGCAAAAAGCGGCGACTGGAACGACGAGTACCAGGCTAAATTCAAAGAGATGGTTGAGAAGTTTAAGGCAACTCAAACTTACTAAACCCAGGTGTGGGGCTCACGCCCCACTCATTGAACCAAGAATTTAGGTAAAGAGCATGGCAAGCGGAAAAGAAATTCGTTCACAAATCTCCAGTATTCAAAGTACTCAGAAGATCACGAGTGCTATGGAGATGGTGGCTGCCAGTAAAATGCGTAAAGCTCAGGACCGCATGCAATTGGGTAAGCCTTACTCAAAAAGCATTCGCGCCGTTGTTGCCCACTTGGCAGCAGCTAACTCTGAGTACAAGCATGTCTACATGCAAGAGCGCAAAGAAGTTAAGCGCGTTGGCTTTATCGTAGTATCAACCGATCGCGGTTTGTGCGGTGGTTTAAACATTAACTTGTTTAAAGCGGCGTTGCGCGCCATGGCTGCAGAGAAAGAACTCGGTCATGAGATTGATATTTGCACCGTCGGTGCTAAAGCTGTCAGCTTCTTCAATAGCGTAGGTGGCAATGTTGTCGCTTCTGTTCGCGACCTGGGTGAATCACCCGAGTTAGAGCAGTTGATCGGCAGCGTTAAAACCATGTTGGATGCATTTGAAAATGGCACCATCGACAAGCTGTATTTGATGAGCAATGAGTTTGTAAACACCATGACCCAGAAGCCTGAGCAATTGCAATTGCTGCCTCTGTCGACCGGTGAAGATGAAGAGCACCACTTGTGGGACTTCATTTACGAGCCCAGCGCTGAAGAGTTGTTGGATGGCCTGTTGCAGCGCTATATCGAGTCACAAGTCTACCAAGCGGTAGTTGAAAACATCGCCTGTGAGCAAGCTTCACGAATGTTGGCGATGAAGAACGCGACCGATAACGCTGGCGAGTTGATCAATGAATTGCAGTTGATCTACAACAAGGCGCGTCAGGCAGCTATTACTCAGGAATTGTCAGAGATTGTGGGTGGTGCGGCAGCGGTTTCATAGTCGCCCGACACTTACATTCTGAGAGAAGTTTGAAACTTAAAATTGAAGAGGACCCGCAAGATGAGTAGCGGAAAAATCGTTCAGATCATTGGTGCTGTAATCGACGTGGAATTTCCACGCGACGCAGTTCCTTCAGTATATGATGCATTGGTTGTCGCCGATAAAGGCCTGACCCTTGAAGTACAACAGCAGTTGGGTGACGGTGTCGTTCGCGCTATTGCCATGGGTTCTTCAGAGGGCTTGAGCCGCGGTTTGTCAGTCGACAACACCAAAGCGCCAATCCAAGTGCCCGTTGGTCTTGAGACCCTCGGTCGCATCATGGATGTATTGGGTAACCCCATCGACGAATGTGGCCCCATTGGCGAGCAAGAGCGCGCATCTATTCACCGTAAAGCACCTGCTTACGATGAACTGGCAGCGTCTGCAGAATTGCTGGAAACCGGTATTAAAGTTATCGACTTGGTTTGCCCCTTCGCTAAAGGTGGTAAGGTGGGTCTGTTCGGTGGTGCGGGTGTAGGTAAAACCGTAAACATGATGGAGTTGATTAACAACATCGCAACCGAGCACTCTGGTTTGTCAGTATTCGCTGGTGTAGGTGAGCGTACTCGTGAGGGTAACGACTTCTACCACGAAATGCAGGAAGCCGGCGTTGTAAACGTTAAAGACTTCAAAGAATCTAAAGTAGCGATGGTCTACGGTCAGATGAATGAGCCCCCAGGCAACCGTCTGCGTGTTGCTCTGACTGGCTTGACCATGGCAGAGAAGTTCCGTGACGAAGGCCGTGACGTACTGTTGTTCGTTGACAACATCTACCGTTACACATTGGCGGGCACCGAGGTATCGGCACTGTTGGGTCGTATGCCATCGGCGGTAGGTTACCAGCCTACACTGGCGGAAGAGATGGGTGTACTGCAAGAGCGTATTACCTCGACTAAGACAGGCTCTATTACGTCTATCCAAGCGGTATACGTACCAGCGGATGACTTGACTGACCCCTCGCCAGCGACCACTTTCGCTCACTTGGACTCAACCGTTGTATTGAGCCGTGATATTGCTGCTAAGGGTATTTACCCTGCGGTTGATCCTCTCGACTC
>JBEAQQ010000235.1:0-6236 GCA_041163785.1 Pseudomonadota bacterium | reverse complement strand
GTGATTTGTGACCAGCAACGTTGTGACTATATTGCCCCGGCTAAGGTAGGTGTAAAAGCCCTACTGGTTGATCCTGCCACTCACAATGATGAATACACCGAAAGCCTAGCCGACCTACCCCCGGCAAGCGCGCCAAACGATGTGGTGATTTCGCCAAGCGATGAGGCGATATTAATGTTCACCTCGGGCACCAGCGGTTTGCCTAAGGGCGCACTTTTCACCCATTTCAATTGCGCACAAGCCCTGTTCAATATCGAGTTCATCGGCGCAGCAACGTACATGACCCACCAGGAAAAAATGGGCATGTTCATGGCAAAAAACCCCGTCAAGACGCTGTTCGCGGTGCCCCTTTTCCACATCAGCGGCTTGTTTTCGCAAAGCATCATGACCCTGAAAGGTGGTCGTAGCTTGTACATGATGTACAAATGGGACGCCGATGAGGCGATTCGTGCTATCCGAGAAGAGCGCGTGACTGTATTGATGGGGGCACCCACCATGATGTTGGACATATTGCAGCACCCAGAGATCGACGACCTTGACCTGAGCAATATTTCCAACATTAGCGCCGGCGGAGCGGGCACCCCGAAAAAACTCATACAACTTTATCAAAAGCACCTATCTGATTGCTTGCCAGGCGCTGGCTGGGGCCTCACTGAAACGGCGGGCACCGGTGCTGCCTTTACGGGTGACGGCTTCCGCGACAACCCAACTTCGTCAGGCTTTATCAGCCCGATTCTGGAAGTATCTATTCGCGACGAAAACGGTGTGGAAGG
This sequence comes from Pseudomonadota bacterium, assembly GCA_041163785.1. Taxonomy (GTDB): domain Bacteria; phylum Pseudomonadota; class Gammaproteobacteria; order Pseudomonadales; family JAHEIH01; genus JAHEIH01. Next base: position 5,463 of record JBEAQQ010000235.1, on the reverse strand, counting down.
CCCACAAGACAAGGAAGGCGAGATCTATATCCGCAGTGCTGCCTGTGTTCAAGGTTACTGCTGTGGCAGCTCGCCGGAAGATTTTGTGGACGGCTGGTTCAAAACGGGCGACATCGGCTATGTTGATGAAAATAACCTGCTTTACCTATGCGACCGAGCCAAAGACATGATTATTCGCGGCGGCGAGAACATTTACCCCGCCGAAGTTGAGAACTGCCTTATCGCCCACCCCGACGTGCACGAAGCCGCTGTGTTGGGTATCAGCGACGATACTTACGGTGAAATTCCTGTCGCCGTAGTCGTTGCCAAACCGGGCAGAAGTATCGATGGTGAAGCCCTCAAAGCTTTCTGCACCGAGCATCTTGCCGGCTTTAAGGTACCCACCAAGTTTGTGGTCAGCGCTGAGCTTATGCCGCGTAACCCCACTAAGAAATTATTGAAACGCCAAATCAAAGCGGCCTTTTTTCCCGCTGGATAAACAGAGAGATACACTGTGGAAGATATCAACGCATTTCGTGAAGAAACCCGTGCATGGCTAGAGGCCAACTGCCCCGAATCGCAACGTCAACCCATCGTTAAGGAAGAGCAAATTTGGGCAGGTAAAAACCGCCAGTTCCCCAGCGAAGACGCCAAACTCTGGTTCGAGCGGATGCGCGACAAGGGATGGACGGCACCGACATGGCCCGCCGAATACGGCGGTGGCGGCTTGAGCTCGGAACAAGCTCGCGTACTGGAAAAAGAAATGTCGCGATTGGGTTGTCGCCCACCGCTCTACGATCTTGGCCTATGGATGCTCGGCCCCGCCTTGCTGGCATTCGGTTCAGAAGAACAAAAGCAATACCACATCCCCAAAATCATCCGCGGTGAAGTCCGTTGGGCACAGGGCTATTCAGAGCCTTCAGCGGGCTCCGACTTGGCCAGCCTAAAAACCCGCGCTGAAGTCAAAGGTGACCATTTCTTAGTGAACGGCACCAAAATTTGGACAACCCAAGCCGACAAGGCCGACTGGATTTTTACCCTTGTGCGCACCGATCCTGATGTACCGAAACAGCAGGGCATTAGCTTCCTGTTGATCGACATGGAGAGCGAAGGTGTATCCACAACGCCCATCAAACTGATCAGCGGCGATTCAGAATTTTGTCAGACCTTCTTCGATGACGTCAAAGTACCGATGGACAATTTGGTAGGCGGACTACACAACGGCTGGTCAGTGGCTAAAGAATTGCTCAAGCACGAGCGCAAGCTCATGTCGAACATGGAAAGCATGGTGCAAAAAGAAGAGATCAGTGTCGTTGACCTCGCCAAAGACCTGATTGGCCTCGACAGTCAGGGCAAACTGCGCGACAGCAGTTTGCGTAGCGAATTAGCGGTGAACAGCATGAACGCCAATGCGCTAGAGCATCTCGGCGAGCGCATCTTCTTTGAGGGCAAGGCAGGTATTCGCGACAGTGTCCTGCCCATGTTGATCAAAGTGCTCGGTACGCGACAACTTCAAGCCAAGGACGAACTGCTCATCAGCATTCTCGGCAACGGCGGCTTAAGCTTTGACGACCCGCTACTCAGCCCATCGCATCGCGCTATCGTTAGCAACTGGGCCTACAACAAAGCCCACACCATCGCCGGTGGCACCTCAGAAATTCAATTGAACATCATCGCCAAGCGCGCACTCGGCATGCCCAGCGCGTAAAGGATATTGACCCATGTTACTCAACGAAGAACAACGTTTATTACAGCAATCCATCGCCGAGTTTCTCGCCGACCAGTGCCCTGTAGAAGACATCCGCAACCTGCGCGACGAACCCACAGAAAAAGGCTACCGTGAAGAATTATGGCAGTCCATGGTAGAGCTGGGTGTGCCCGCTGTGAGCATTGCAGAAGACTTTGGCGGCTTAGGCTTTGGCTACTTAGGCCTGGGCGCCATCATGCAAGATATGGGGCGTCACCTAGCTGCCAGCCCAATGTTTTCAACCGTGGTGTGGGCCGCCAACATTATTGAACAATGCGCGAGTCCCTCACAACAAGCCGAATGGCTAGCTAGCATCGCTGGTGGCGAAGTGTGTTACGCCGTCGCCATCGACGAGGGTCGCCACTTTGATCCCGTCGGTACCGCCCTGAGCGTCGATAACCACCAACTCAATGGCAAAAAAGTCTTTGTCCTTGAAGCGAGCGGCGCCGATTATCTATTGATCCTTGTTCGCACGGCTGGCCAAGTGGGTGACACCGAGGGGTTGCGTTGGCTACGACTCGCGGTTGATCACCCGGGCATTACCCTGCAGCGCCGCCCCTTGATGGACGGCCGAAATGCCTGCGACGTGCAATTTGAGGCTTGCGAGATTCCTGATGAAGCGTGGCTTGGCGACAGCCCTGCCGCTTGGCAGAACACCCAGTTTGCCCTCGACAAAGCTACCATCGTTCTCGCGGCAGAAATGCTGGGGGGATGCCGTGAATTGCTCGAGCGCACCGTGGCGTACCTGAGCGAACGCGAACAGTTTGATGTAAAGATCGGTTCTTTCCAGGCACTACAGCACCGCTGTGCGCAAATGCTCGGGCAACTTGAGATGGCCCAGAGCTCGGTACAAAAAGGGCTGGCCAGCATCGACTACGGTGTGCGCCAACTTACCGCCCTAGCAAGCCAGGTAAAATACCTAGCCAACGAGTGCTACAAACACATCAGCAACGAAGCGGTACAAATGCATGGCGGCATGGGCGTGACCGACGAGGTAGAAATCGGCCTATTTTTAAAGCGTGGCCGCGTATGCCAACAAATTCTTGGCGATAGCAGCTACCACAAAGACACCTACGCCAAACAGCTCGGCTTCTAAGCATGCGTTCGCTATGGCTGTTAGCGGCACCCTTGTCACTCGCCGAAATAACTTCACTGCAAGACTGGCTCACCGACACACTGGGCGCCAGTCGAGCTCAATATGGATGGGTTGACGAACGCTATCCCAACCGCCAGCGCAAAACACTCAACCCAACGGGGCTCAACGCAACCAGCATTGTATTGATCGATAGCGATCAAGCCGTAACAGCCGATATTTTGCAAAGCGCACCATTAAACATTTCACACTGGTTACAGGCTGAAGCGACCAGTGTTCTGCCCTACCCTGAGGTCGACACCATGTCGACCTATGATTTTAGTTTGCAACTGTGCTGCTTTACCTTCATCGACACCCAAGCCCGTGGCGACGTAATCGACTACTGGCGTAAGCAACACGCGCCCATCGCCTGCGACAACCAAACCACGGTGGCCTATCTACAGAACGTTGTTCACTCTCGCGGTCCCGAGGCACTCAACATAGATGGCTGGGCTGAGGAAGGCTTCCCGCACGACTGCATCGACAACCCGCTGCGCTTTTTTAACGCCGACAACCCAGCGACACTGCAACAACACGTGCAGAACATCACCTCGAGTTCCGCCAAATTCATCGCGATGGACAGCATTTTTGTCCAGCACTACAGCCTTCTCAGACTTATTTAGAGCGAGTTAACCATGTCAGATAAAGAACTATTTTTAAGTGACCAAGTTGCCTTGATTACCGGTGCAGGACAAGGCATTGGCCAAGGTATGGCCCTGGCACTCGCCAAACGCGGCGCCCATGTTGTGGCGGTAGGCCGCACCGTCTCCAAATGTGAAGACACCTGCCGGCAAATCGAGGCAATGGGTGGCCCAGCGTGTATGGCGCTGCAGGGCGATGTCTCGCAACTGGAGACTCTGCCAGAACTCGTGGAGCAGACCATCGCACGCTTTGGACGGCTAGATATTCTGATCAATAACGCTGTGCACGCCTCGATTGGCCCCCTGCTGAAGCAAAAGATGGAAAACGTAGAAATGTCTTTCCGCACTGGCCCCTTTGCCACACTCGCGCTGATGCAAGCCTGCTATCCTCACTTGAAGGAGCGAGGTGGCTGTATTATCAACATGGCCAGTTCTGCCGCCAAACGTTGGGATATGTGTAACTACGGTGTTTACGCCGCCGAGAAAGACGCGATTCGTGCCCTGACCCGCGCCGCCGCTAACGAATGGGGCCCCGATAACATTCGCGCCAACTGCATCCTACCGCACGCCATGTCACCGGCGCTGGAAAAATGGATGACCCACCGCCCCGAAGAGGCGGCCGCCTTCGTTAAAGGCATCCCACTGCAACGTGTCGGTGACTGTGAACAAGATATCGGCGAGTTCGTGGCGCTATTGTGTAGCCCCTATAGCAGCTACGTCAGTGGTCAAAGCATTGCCCTCGACGGTGGCCAAGCCTATATGAACTAATCAGGTATAAAAAAACCGCGAACACGCTTCGCGGTTTTTTTCACATCGATTACAGCGTATAAAGCTCACGTAATTTTTTGACGTCTTCACTACCGATGCCCAATTCTTGATCGGCATAGTTTTCAACTGTTCCGTAGTCTTTTTCTATCACATCAAAAACAAATTGGATAAACGGCACACCCTCAGAAGTTACCAGAGGTTTAGCACCAGCGGCCTGGCCATTTTTCTGGTAACTCAGCATCATTTTGGCAAAGTCATTTACCTTGGCTTTAGCCTCGTAATCTACATTGGCAAATTCATTGCTAGGCTTACGGAAGTCCGTCGACAACAAATAATCCTCAATCACCACCTCTCTCGGAACGCCTAGGAGTGTTAGCAATAAGGCTGAAACCACACCCGTGCGGTCCTGTCCAGCAGAACAGTTGACGACGATGGGCGTTTGCTGCTCGAGTAATGCTTTGAAGTACAGGTTCAGCTGCGGCTTTAGCGTCTTGTGCATATGCCCATACATCATTTGATGCATATTAGCCCCGGACTTCATCATCTCTTTCATCTTGCCCATCATTTGAGCAAAAGAATAATCGTATACAGCGTAGTTAATCGATGTGTCATGGGCGACCCAAGGATTAGGCATCAATTCTATTTCATCCCTAGAACGTAAATCGACGATGGTTTTGAACCCAAAGGGCTGTAAAACGTTAAAGTCATGCTCAGTCAACGATGTCATGGCGCCTGAACGATACAGTTGACCGCGGACCACGCGTTTGCCTTCGTCGTTTAAATAACCTCCTAGATCGCGAAAGTTCGAACTTCCCTCTAGTTTCACTAAGCGGCGATAGTCCTTGGTGTAATCAGCGGTCACAGGATTCGCAGCAAGTGCCTGAGCTGTGATCACAACGCTAATTAAAAGAATAATAATTTTTTTCATGGTCGTTCTCCGATAAAAAAGGGGAGCACAGCCCCCCTTTTATTGTTGTGTATCCATTAGTAGCTGATGCGAAGACCTACTAAGTAGCGCGGGCCGTAGGATTCAACTTGGTTGGCGAAGTGATTAGCGTCGTAGCGCACATCCACTTCGTCGGTCAGGTTGTTGGCGTTCAAGTAAACAGTCGCACTTGCACCGTTCAGATCCCATGGCAATTGGTACATGGCATTCAAGTCCAAACGCTTAGTGGCGCCCCATACTTCAGAAGGGT
>JBEAQQ010000234.1:0-4529 GCA_041163785.1 Pseudomonadota bacterium | reverse complement strand
CGGGGTATCCGAATCTTATTCAAGGCTTGCTGGCGCGCGGCTATACCGAGTCAGATATTGCTAAGATTCTCGCTGGCAATACGCTGCGGGTTTGGCGCGAGGTGGAGCGTGTCGCCAGCGGTCTGCAAAAATCCTAGGGGACGTTTTGCATGGCACTTAGCTGTAGGGGAGCGGGGGTAGCAGAGGTTTATAACTGTTGACCGCTTTTTCAAATATCGCGGTTACATCCACGATGGCACCTGCTTCCACTCTTCGAGAAATCATAGTGATTGGGAATAAAACGTCGTTTAAATTGCCAAAGCGTAGCGCGCGGTTGCGCCCGGTGTCGTCTTCGTAAATAACCCAGTGGAGTTTGAGCTCGGCCGCTAAAATGTCACCTAGCACGACGCCCATGGCTTGAAGCTTTGCGGTGTCTTGTCGTGCAATGATGCCGCGATCTAGTAAGCGCTGTAGAAGAGCTAAATCGCTGTGTTTATTGCCGCGTATTTGGCTTCCGAGGTGGCGTCTTGCCAAGTCGTCTATCAACTGTCGCTGCCGTTGTGTATGGCCTTTATCAATGGTTGTAAAACTCGTGATTTGCTCCCATTTTTTGTCTTTGTTCGCCGGGGTAATGGGGGATGAAAGCGTTTGAGCGGACGCTGTCAATGGCAAAAGGCCGCCTAGTAGAAAAAGTATCGCAAACCAAAATTTCATAAAGTTCTCCTTCATGGCGCCATGTTGGCATAGCTCGTTTGGCTGCGCTAGCGCCACGTCGCGATAAATTGCTGAGTTGGTGTGATTTTAATGGCCAAAGCCCCTTTACTGCATGGCTTTTTGCGCCGCAACTGAGTAACATGTCGTCTTTGCAATTTAGGTGCGGAGTGTTAGATGTTTCAGGGCAGTATGGTCGCGTTGATTACCCCAATGCATGCCGATGGAGCCATCGATTGGGCAGCATTGGATGGCTTGGTTGATTGGCATATAGCGCAGGGTACCCACGCCATCGTGGCCGTTGGGACAACTGGAGAGTCAGCTACCCTCAGCGTCGACGAGCACAAGCGCGTTATCGAAGCTATTGTGAAGCGCAGCGCGGGGCGCTGCCCGATTATTGCCGGCACAGGGGCTAATGCAACCTCCGAGGCTATCGAATTAACCGAAGCGGCCAAAATCGCTGGCGCCGATGCCTGTTTGTTAGTTGTACCTTACTACAACAAACCCACCCAAGAAGGTCTGTACCTTCACCACAAAGCGATTGCTGAGGCGGTGGATATTCCTCAAATTCTCTACAACGTGCCCGGTCGTACAGCCTGCGATATGTTGCCAGAAACGGTGGCGCGTATTGTTGAATTAGAGAATGTGGTGGGTATCAAAGAGGCGACTGGCGATATGCAGCGCGCTCGAGAAGTACTGGCTGTTTGCGAAGGTAAAGCACTGGTTTACTCCGGTGACGACGGCTCAGCCGTCGAGCTTATGCTATTGGGAGGTAAGGGAAATATTTCTGTGACCGCCAATATTGCCCCCGCGTTGATGTCGGCCATGTGCACAGCGGCCATCGCAGGTGATGCCGACAGCGCCAGATTGCTCAACGCTCAAATGGCGGAACTCCATCGCGTGTTGTTTGTCGAATCTAATCCTATCCCTGTGAAGTGGGCGGTAGGGCAGCTTGGACTGTGTGACTCTGGCATTCGCTTGCCATTGACGCCTCTGTCAGAGCAATACCACGAGACTGTGCTCGCAGCTATGCGCGCCGCTAACTTACTGTAATTGGACGTTTTAATGAAATTACGCCTAGTACTTTTTCCCTTGACGGCGGCACTGTCTGCCTGTTCTCTGATGCCCGATTTGAGTGAATCTTTTCCCGATCGCTCCAAGTACTACTTGAATGCTAGAGAAATGGCCGAGCTTAAACTGCCTGAGGGTAAAACCGGTTCATCGCTTAATGATCTGTACGTTTTGCCTGAAAAGATCGACGGTGTGTTGATGGCGGACGAAAGCCAATTAAAACCCAAGCCACTGATTGCTGCGGATACCGAGCAGTTTGTGCGTGTTCAAGCGCTAGACGGCGACAGCTGGGTGGTCATGGAATTGGCGACAGGTGAGGCTTGGCCGAGGGTGCGTGCCTTTTTTGAAGGTAACCGTTTGCCTTTGAAACAAGTCGATGGCAAGTCGGGTGTTTTGGAGACCAATTGGTTGACAAGCAAGTCCGACCCATCGCTGGTAGAGCGTTATCGTATCTCTGTTGAGCCGGGTGTACAGCCGGCGACAGCGGAAATTCATGTGCAGCAAAAGTCGTCTAGCCGCGACGCCATGGAAAGCATTGCGCTCGATTGGGCGGCGCCCTCGGATTCGAGTGAGCGCGAGCGTTGGATGGTCATGGAGTTGGCGAATTATTTGGTCCAAGAATCTAGCAGTGCCTCCGTGTCATTGTTGGCGCAAGGTATCAGCGAGGCCAGTCGAGTGCGTGTCGTAGAGGTCCCCAATCTGCCTGCTTACATTGAGCTGCAGCTTGGTTTTGATCGCGCTTGGGCGGGTATGACCCTGGCCCTGAAGAAAACGCAATTCGTTGTCGACGATAAAGACCGTTCGCAAGGTCGCTATTTTATGACCTACAAACCTAAAGCTCCCGAGGGTGAAGAGCCCGGCTTTTGGAGTAGCTTATTTTCTAGTGAAGAAGATCAAATTAAACATTTTGGAACCACCTTCCAGCTCGTGATGCGCCAACTCAATAGCGACACTGTCACCATTGAGTTGGTGGCGGAACAGCCCGGCTTCCCTGAGGAAGACCGCCGCGCGCTATTGGAAATCTTGAAGAGCAATATCTCGTAGTGCTTTCCTTCGCCTCGCTGGGTAGTGGCAGTCGAGGCAATTGCACCTTGGTGCAGCGAGGCCACACCACCCTGATGATTGACTGCGGTTTTAGTCTGCGCGAAGTGCAGCGCAGACTCGCTCGTCTCGACCTGGTTCCAGGTGATATCGATGCCATTTTGGTGACTCACGAACACTCGGATCATGCCAAGGGCGTGGAGGGGTTGGCCAGAACCTATGCCATTCCAGTCTACATGTCACATGGCACGTTTTTGGCGACCAAGTGGCAAAGACTGCCAAACTATCGTCTGATTCGCCCCAACCAAGCGTTTACCCTGGGCGAGATAGATATCCAGACAGTCGCTGTGCCCCACGATTCGCGCGAGGCCACCCAGTTTGTGTTCAAGCATGCAGACAGGGTACTTGGTGTGCTGACCGATTTAGGCAGTATTACCCCGCATGTTATCGAACACTATCGCCACTGCCATGGTTTGGTGCTTGAGTTCAACCACTGCCCAGATTTGCTGGCAAGAGGGCCTTATCCTCCGGCCTTGCAACGTCGCGTTGGTGGTAACTGGGGGCATCTGAGCAACGATCAGGCGGCGAGTTTGTTGCAGTACGTTGATTACGACCAGCTACAGCATGTGGTGGTCTCACATATTAGTGAAAAAAATAACGCCCCAGACAGAGTCTTTGCTTCCATGCAGCGCGTGTTGCCCAACCTAGATAAGGTGGTCGTGGCAGACCAAGAAAACGGTTTTTCATGGTTGTCTCTAAGGTAGCCCCTTGGCTTAAACAGCGCCGTCATACTTCGCCGGGCCCCGAGGATTTCTGGTTCTTGCCCTTGGGCGGTTGCGGTGAAATTGGCGCCAATCTCAATCTTTACGGCATTGATGATCAATGGTTGATGGTAGATTGCGGTATTGGTTTTGAGCGCGATCAGGTTGGCCAGCGCGTTTTTTATCCCGATACCCGTTTTATTGAGGCGCGTCGCGACACGCTGCAAGCTCTTATTGTCACCCATGCGCACGAGGATCATGTCGGTGCGGTGGCCTACCTTTGGCCCAAGTTGCGCTGCCCCGTCTACACCACAGCGTTTACAGCAGAAGTGCTGAAGCGAAAACTGGCGGAACAGGGCTTGCTTGATAGTGTGCCGCTGCATATCGTCGATAGAGAGGCCTCGTTGAACCTTGGGCCGTTTTCTGTGACGTGGGTGGGTGTTAACCATTCAACGCCTGAATCACAGGGGTTATTGATTGAAACCGCGTTGGGCAGAGTGTTTCACAGCGGTGATTGGAAACTCGATGGTCGGCCCGTACTCGACCCGGTTTTCGGTGAGGCTCATTTTGCTAGATTGCGGGCAAAGCCGATTGATTACCTTGTGTGTGATTCCACTAACGCCATGGTAGAGGGGCGTTCAACGACTGAGGGTGAACTTTACAAAGGTCTAAAGCGCTTAGTTCAAAACGCCGAAGGGCGGGTCATTGTTACGTGTTTTGGAAGCAATATCGGGCGCTTACATACCTTGGTGAAAGTGGCGCGAGCCTGTGGTCGCTATCCCGCTTTGCTAGGTCGTTCGCTGGAACGTTTTCACGTGGCGGCACGGCTGTCCGGGATTTGGCCCGCCGAACTCGAGTTGGTGCCGCCTGGGCACTTGGGTTATTTGCCCGAGAAAGAAGTGTTTGCCGTGGTCACTGGCAGCCAGGGTGAGAAAGGTGCCGTGCTGTCGCGCTTGGCCCGTGGCG
>JBEAQQ010000233.1:0-3927 GCA_041163785.1 Pseudomonadota bacterium | reverse complement strand
GCTCGATAAGGTCGGTGTAGTCGGCAAAAATCTCGCGCATCAGCATCGACGCCTCGCGGTAGGCGTCGAAGCGAGGTTTCACTAGGATCAGTTGTGGGCACTTGCGCTTGGCGAGTGCGCTAGACATGGCGCTGCGGACACCAAAGGCACGCGCTTCGTAATTGCAGGTGGCGATGACGCCGCGACGATCGCTACTGCCGCCCACCGCCATCGGAACGCCGGCGAGTTCCGGGTTGTCGCGCATCTCGATGGCGGCGAAAAAACAGTCAGCATCAATGTGAATGATTTTGCGAACCATCGAGGGTGGATTTAGTGGGCTTGGCTAGCCGCTAGCAGAGAACCGTAGGCGCCACCGTTAGTGACGTTGGTGTAGCCGGCTTGTACCAGTGCAGCGGTGGCTTGGCCGGAGCGATTGCCGCTGCGGCAATACAGCACCATAGGGGTGTCTTTGGCCACATTCAATGCCTCGACGCCCTTCACTATGGAGGAGTGGGTGATGCGTGTGGCGTTGTCTAAATGCCCTTCCCGGTATTCGGCTTCGCTGCGCACATCGATCAGCATGGCACCGTCGCTTACTTTCTGCAGCGCGGCCACGTGGTTGTCGTTAAAGCTTTGGCCACACCCCAGTAAACTCATTATTAAAGCACTCAAAAAGGCTAGACGTTTCATGGTATCTCCGTGGTTTTTTGTTGTGTAATCATTGTACACTTGCCCTTTAAATAATACTTAATATCCTAATGTTTTTTTTCGCCGCTGCATTAATTGGCCTCATCGCCGCCATCCCGGTCGTGATGTGGTCGCGTCATCAAACCACAGCCGTATTGGTCAAAGTTGCTGGGTGGGGCTTGGTCGTGGCCGCTTCGTTGTACTTTTTGGCCTCGCTGAACCGAGCCGATGGGCTTTGGAAAATCATCGAGCTTATGGGGGTTGGGCTATACGGCTGTTTTTATTGGATTGCGCGTAAGCAACCGCTCAAAGCGCTTGCCTGGGGGTGGGGTTTGCACCCTGTGTGGGATATTTTCTTACACTGGTTGGGGCCCGGGAGTTACATCATGCCGGCGTGGTACCCGATTGCCTGTGCGGTATTCGATGGTGTCGTTGCGCTCTATCTGTGGTGGCGCCATAGCCAAGAACCCCAGAAGCTGAGCTACTGGGTCAACGAATAATCTATCGGTCCAATGCTCATGCGCCGACGTACAAAGCATACGGGAGGGCGCAATGGCCGAAAAATTATTGTATGACGATCTCTTAAAGCGGGGGTCGGTTCCCAAAATGATCGTCGAGTCTTACGATTTATGTCTCTACCAGTGCTTTGCAGATTTGGGTGAAGGTGAGCGTTTGGTGTGGCAAACGACGAGCAAAACGCTCACCACCCACAACCTGACTGCGATGCGAGAAAAACTCGCCCGCCTAAAGCCCGACGCCGTTTTCTTGCGCCAGTCGAGCGCCTTTGATGAAATGATTGGCCAGCCACAAAAGTCGTCTGACAACACATTGCTGCTTCCCTTGTCCTTGGATTCGATATTTTTCTAGTGCATCGTCAGGTTCAAAATAGACGCGAGGTTGTGCGCGTGTTGACCTAAGTGACCGGCAACGGCACATTATCGCCACACAATAATAATGGAGGCGTCCATGGCCTATTTTGGTTTGTTGGCAGGCTTAGTTCTGCTCATCTTATTTGCCCTGCGGGGTGTAAATATTGTTTTGGCAGCGGTGATCTGCTCGCTAGTGGTGATTGTGACCAATGATTTACCCTTGGCTGACAGTCTCATGCAAAGCTTTGCTCTGGGTAAGCTAGGTGCGTTTACTTTTGCGGGTAAGTTCTTCCTGCTGTTTGCCTGCGGCGCGATTTTTGGTCGTGTTATGGGTGACAGTATGGCCGCCACCAGTATCGCCATGGCGATGGTCAATGCCTGGGGGCGCGATAAGGTCTTGTGGATTACGACCTTGGCTTGTGCGTTGTTAACCTACGGTGGGGTAGTGGTATTCGTGGTGATTTTTGCGATCTATCCACTGGGCCTGCGCCTGCTGCAAGAGGCCAATATCCCTAAGCGCCTCTTCACTGGTGCCGTGGCGCTGGGCGCAGGCACGTTTACTATGACGGCCTTGCCGGGCACCCCGTCGATTCACAACGTGATCGGCTCGGTGGGTTTCGGCACTGATCTTTATGCTGGAAGCCTACTTGGCCTAGCAGGTAGTGCTGTTATGTTGGGATTAGGGATGTTCTACCTTGAGCGCGAGCGCCGCTTGGCGACGGCGCGCGGTGAGGTATTCGAACCTAGCCCAACGGATCGTATTGTCGATCTTGATGCCGAGACGAATTATCCCTCATGGTTGGCGTCGCTAGTGCCTTTGATTGTGGTGCTCGGCACGATTGTGCTGCCGCGCTTGGTGAGCGAAGGTGGCGGCGAGATCATGGCTTTTGCCCGTAGTCAGCCAATTTTGTGGCCCTGTTTCGCCTTGATTCTTGGCAGTTTGGTCGCTGTGGCAATGTTTCCACAAGTACGTAGTCGCCCCTTCGAGGTGTTTAGCCAGGGAACTCAGGAGTCCATCATGCCGTTGATCAGCACGGCGGCGGTGATTGGCTTTGGTGGCGTGGTGACCCAAACTGGCGGCTTCCAGTCGTTCATTGGTTGGATGGCTACCCTGGATCTTCCCCCGCTGATCAAGCTGTTTACTTCGGTGAGTTTGATTTCTGGGGTGACCGGTTCGGCAACGGGTGGCTTGCAAATCTTCATGCAAACCATGGCACCGGCCTATCTCGATTTGGGTATTTCCAAAGAAGTCTTGCACCGTATAGCTGTTATCGCCAGTGGTGGCTTGGATTCGCTGCCTCACTGTGGCGCAGTGATCGCCATGTTGACGATCACGGGGATGACGCACCGCCAGGGCTATCGCGATATCGCGATGGTAACAGTGGTGATACCCGTTATCGCGACATTGGTGTGTATTGGATTAGTGCCCGTCTTCTACTAGCGATTATGGGAGGTGGCGAGCCACCTCCCGATGCGCTTAATCGTCTTTGAAAATCGCGCTGTGCATGTTGCCCTGGGTATCGATCCAGGCGCGATACATGCCGGCAGAGTTAAAGCTAATCACGACGTCTCCGCTCGGTGACAAACCAATAATGCCACCGTCCCCGCCCATGCTAACCAACTCGTCCTGTACCACGTTGTCAGCGGCTTGCTGCAACGGCAGTTTGAGTAAGCGACTCTGGCTGCAAATATTGAAGGCCACCGCCGCCCTAATGAAATATTCCCCGTGGCCGGTGGCTGAGATGCCACAGCTACGATTGTCGGCGTAGGTGCCCGCACCAATCACGGGGACATCGCCAATTCGCCCATAGCGTTTGTTGCTCATACCCCCTGTCGAGGTGGCCGCGGTAATATTGCCGAACTTATCGAGGGCGACAGCACCCACCGTGCCGGCGCGGTCGTCGAGGGTTTCTCGTTCGCGCTGTTGGATACGCTCAAGCTGCTGTTGACGACGCTCGGTGATGAAGTAAGCGTTGTCGACCAGTGTCAGTTGTTGTTCGGCGGCAAAGGTTTCAGCGCCTTCACCTGCCATGAAGACGTGTGGGCTGTTGTGTAATACGGCGCGCGCTGCAAGGATCGGATTGCGGATGGTTTTGACGCCGGCAATCGCCCCCGCGTTGCGGTCTGCACCTAGCATAATGGAAGCGTCGAGCTCCACTTCACCGCGGTGGTTAAGCACGGCGCCATGCCCAGCATTAAAGAGGGGGGAATCCTCCATTGACGTAATGGCCGCGATAACGGCGTCCTCGCTGCTACCACCCTGAAGCAATACTTGGTGGCCGCGTTTGACCGCCGCTTGCAGGGCGTGGTGGTAGTCTTCGCGCTGCGCTGGCGTGATGTTCTTTTTCAGAATGGTGCCCGCCCCGCCGTGAATGACGATGGCGACAGGGTT
>JBEAQQ010000232.1:0-6182 GCA_041163785.1 Pseudomonadota bacterium | reverse complement strand
GCGGCTTTGAAGCCCATTCTCGCCACGGCGGCGAGTCGATTGCAGGTTTCAGTATCCCCCTTTTTCCCCAGCTTAGAGGCCTTGTACCAACAAGGAGGAAATGACTCGAATGTCCCCAACCTACGAGAAACTTTCCTGGTTGCTCCACTGATTTCAGAGCAGAAAGTCGTGGGAAGCATTGCCCTTGGGAAGCGGGTCGATGATCTTAGCTTACTTAATCCAACTAAGATGCGCTTTGGACAATCAGGATATGTCACTTTTATAGAAAAGGGCAACGAAGCGGCCTTCGGCTTGCGGTTCCCCAGAGCACTGCAGGGCCGTCCTGAAATCGTTAGGCAAGGCATAGATAAGCCCTCTTCTCAATTAGTTCGTGTGCTCAACGAGTCCAGTGGAATTGGTTTGTACCACGATAGTGACGGCCGCGGGCAATTGGGGAAGTGGCAGTACATGCCCGAATTTAATATGGGGGTGTTGGTCTACCAGTCAACCGATGAAATTTATGCGGGCGTTGCTAAATTTCACCTGCTGGCCCTCTTTGCGTTTTTATTTACCCTGATCGTGACATTCGCGATGGGCTCGACGTATGTGACGATACTGCTCGGACGAGTGACACATGTGGCTGAGCGGCTGGGCAAATTGTCCCATTTTATCGAGCCCCCGGATGCTTCTAAAGCTGCGCCTTTCGCCTTGCTTGACGAACTACTTGAACGTATTGAAAGACGTTTGCATAAAGATAATGAGGTATTACTTTCCACCAAACAGCGACTGCGCTTTTTTATGAAGGAGCTGGAAGATCAGCGCTTCGCGTTTGACCAACACTGCATTATTGTGGTGGCGGATGCCGACGGCACGTTCACCGATGCCAACCGCCAGTTTAGTGATCTGAGCGGCTACTCACGCAGCGAGTTGATAGGGGCGAAGTTCGATCGATTCGGCGGTGACTACCAGAACGCACGTATTCGGCAAGAAATTTTTGACGCCATGCACGCTGGCGAGGTTTGGCAGGGAGAATTGAACCTTGTTAAACGCGGGGGGCGATAGGTATTGGTTAGAAACCACCTTCGTCCCCTTCGTGAATGAAGATGGCTCGCTGCGCAATATGGTAGCGATTCACACCGATATCACTGAACAGAAGTTGGCCTATGCCGATATGATTCACCAGGCGCAATACGATTCTCTTACTGGGCTACCTAATCGCGCGCTGTTATTGGATCGTCTTGGCCAAATGTTGCGCAACGCCAAGCGCAATAGTAGCCAAGTGGCTGTGTTATTTTTAGATCTCGATGACTTTAAAAAAATTAACGATTCTCTCGGTCATGAGCTTGGCGATGAACTCTTGGTAGAGGTGGGTCGGCGCCTAAAGGTCATAGTCCGCAACCAGGATACTATTGGCCGTCTTGGCGGGGATGAGTTTTTGGTGTTATTGGATGGGCAGGAGTATCGTGAAGACGCTGAGATTGTTGCCCGCAAAATTATAGATTCGATTCAACAGCCCATTTTGATCGATGAGTACGAGTTGGTGGTCGGTGTCAGTATTGGTATCGCCATCTATCCTGACGACGGTGAGACGGAGTCAGAGATGCTGCGCCACGCGGACTCGGCGATGTATAACGCTAAAAAGATGGGCCGCAATTCATGGTCATACTTCACCGAGGCGATGAATCGCGAGGTGGCTCGCCGGCTAGAAATCGAGTCGTGGATGAATGGCGCGATCGAACGAGGTGAGTTCTCGGTGGTTTTCCAGCCAATAGTCTCGGTGATGTCGGGTAAATTTGCCACCGTGGAGGCGTTAGTGCGTTGGACGCATCCTCAGGGTGGGAGTATCAGTCCCGACGAGTTTATCCCCATTGCTGAGCACTCGGGGTATATCACCAATATCGGTCGATTTGTATTGGAGCAATCCCTGGATTTAGCAGCACAGTGGCGCGAGCGCTACGGTACCGATTTGATTCTGGCACTCAACGTGTCGCCACGGCAGTTCCGTGATCCCAACTGGCACGGCGGTATCGAGGAGCAGCTGGCGGCGCGTGGTTTGACCACGCGCAACCTCGAGTTCGAAATCACCGAAGGGGTATTGATTAGCGGGCATGAGAACGTAGAGCGTGCGTTGGTGGAGTTTTCCGACCTGGGTATTGCCATTTCCATGGATGACTTTGGTACCGGCTACTCATCGCTGAGCTACCTGCGTAACTACCCCTTTGACACCTTGAAAATAGACCGTTCTTTTGTGGCGGATATCGTGGAAGATCACGCCGACTACGAATTGGTGTCAGCCGCGATTGCCATGGCGCACGGTTTGGGGTTAGAAGTGGTGGCGGAGGGGGTGGAAACCATTGAACAGTACGAGTTGCTGTACCACCGTCGCTGCGATTATGCCCAAGGGTATTTGTTTAGTCCGCCGGTGTCGGGGGCGGATATTTTGGCCATGGGTGGTCGTCTGTCCGTGGACAGTCGGATAAGGCAGCAACGCCTAGCGTCGGATAAGCCGTCGTCGAAAATGCGTCAAAAAGGTGGAGCGGAGTAGCCGATCACTGGGTGTTGGTAAACTGGGTGGGCAAAACGAATTTCGGTGGCGTGCAGCATCAGGCGCGGCGCGGCTTGTAGAGCTTCTTGGTGAGCGTACATATCGCAGCCGAGTATCGGGTGGCCTATCTCGCGACTATGAATGCGCAGTTGATGCGAGCGTCCGGTCACAGGGTGCAGTGACACACGCGTACAGTTTTTTTCATGATCGCGCGATAGCACGCGGTAGTGTGTGATAGAGGGTTTGCCGTCGTCATAACAAATTTTTTGCATGGGGCGGTTTTCCCAGTCGCATGCAATCGGTAGATCTATCGTACCCTCGTCTTCTTCCAGAATTCCCCACAAAATCGCCGTGTAAGTCTTCTCAATGGCGCGACGTTGAAATTGCCTTGATAGTTCGGCGTGGGCCTCTCGTTGCAAGGGGACCATCATAATACCCGACGTATCTAAATCAAGGCGGTGCACCACCGTGGCACTGGGGTAGCGCTGTTGCACGCGGGTAATCATGCAGTCTTTATTCTGCGGCAAACGGCCTGGTACCGATAACAGCAGGTCGGGTTTCTCAACCAACAGCAAGGTATCGTCTCGGTACAGTATGCGTACATCGCTGTGACAGACAGGCACGATATAGGGTTTGGCCTGTTGGTGGATATTGATCTGCGCCATTAGAGTGGGCCGTAGGGCAGGAAGCGATTGTCTGACACGCTGCGAATCCACTGCAGGAGCGCTTTGTCGAGCGGGCCATAGCGTTTGCGCAGCAATTTGGCACAGGCAATAGCCGGATTATGCTTGTCGGCCCTGAGGGGCGTGTGCGTCATCTCAGCCAGTGTGAAAAATTTGAGCAGGCCGAGCAGTGTGTCCTGGCCACAATCGTCGACATGCTCGATCCAGCGATCCACACCCGCGTTGATCGTGCTGGCTAGTTGGCTTATCTCAGTGCTTGTCAGTTGTGAGATCTGATCGGGGCTCATAGCTGACCACCTAGCGAGGGCATCCTCGCTAGGCAGGGTTAATGATGCTTTCGCTGTTTCAGGTACCCAACTACCAGTTGTCATTGTGCGGCGCTCCTCGCTGCGAGTTAGCGCCGACGTAAAGCGGGCTAACGCGCGTTAAACTTAGTGAGGAAGTTTAACATTTTAGTGGCGAAATTACCGTAGGGTGGGGCTAACAATTTCATCGCTGTCATCGGCGCTTGGTAGAACACTGGGCGCAGCTTAGAGAAGGTGATGAAGCCATCAAAGCCGTGGTAGTGACCCATGCCGCTTGCGCCGACGCCACCGAAGGGGAGGTCGTGCTGGGCTACATGGAAGAGTGCATCGTTCACCGACACGCCGCCCGACATGGTGCTGTCGATATAGCGCTGTACCAACGACTTGCTGTTGCTGAACGGATAGATTGCCAAGGGGCGATCGCGATGGTTGATATAATCGATCACCTGCTGCGGGCTGTCGTAGGTATGCACCATCAGCAGCGGGCCAAAAGTCTCGCGGTGGCGAATGGTCATGTCTTCAGTGGTGTCTAGAATGAGGTGGGGTTGCACCTTGCGCATGCCCTCAGCCGAGACCTGATCTGGCTGCATGTTGATCACTGTCGCGCCCTTGCTGCGGGCGTCTTCAATCGTGTCTAACACGCGGCGGTAGGCGATATCATCAATAATCGATGTGTAGTCAGGGCTGTTGATATCCGGGCAGTGCTCTTTGATATAGTCGCTGCACAAATCGATAAACGCTTGGCGTTTTTCAGAGGGAATAAACACGTAGTCGACATTGGTGCAGATCTGGCCAGCATTGAATAGCTTAACAAACAGGATGCGTTCTACCGCCTTTTTAAGATCGTAGTCTGGCGCAATGATAGCGGGGCATTTACCGCCCAATTCAAGGGTCACAGGTACTAAGTTTTGCGCAGCAGCGGCCATGACTTTGCGGCCTGTCTGGCCTGAGCCAGTGAAGATCAAGTGGTCGAATGGTAGTTTGGAAAACTCAATACCAACCCCACCGGTTTCTTCAAAGAAAGCGAGTTTGTCTCGATCAAAGTATTTCGGTGAAATGTCCATCAACAAGCGCGTTAGGGTGCGTGAGTTTTCTGACATCTTGATCATGGAGCGGTTGCCGGCAGCGAATACACTGACCAAGCCGGTCATACTTAAGTTGATGGGGAAATTCCACGGCACAATCATACCTACCACACCCAGTGGCTGGGGGTAGACACGGTTCTTCGCACCTGGATAAAGGGTGAAGTCGATCTTGCGGCGCTGGGGTTTCATCCATGACTTCAGGTGCTTGATGGCGTCGTTAATGGACTGCAACACAGTGACGATTTCCGCAAAAATGGTCTCGTGGCTAGAGCGGTTGCCGTAGTCTTTGCAAATCGCCTCGATCAGCGCGTCTTGGTTTTCAACAACAAGGTGCTTCAGTGATAACAAGTCGGCTTTGCGCTGTTGGTAAGACACTACAGGGTTGGCGAGGTAGGCCGCACGCTGCAGGTCTAAGCAGCTTTGCAGCGATTGTCTGATCTCGTCTAACTCGGTTTCAGAGGCAATATTGGGGTTGGCGGCGTTCATAACAGTGCTCCAGAAAAAGTAACGTTTAGCTAGTGTACTGTAAAAACGCCGTTGTAAGGGGTGTTAAATTGCCAGTTTTACCTGCACTTCACGGCTGTGTGGATCGATACTTTCAATAAGCACAGGAATTTGCGTGTCCAAGGTGAGGGTGAGGTCGCCCAGAGAGGCGCGCCCAGTTTTGGCTTCAAAATGGTAGCCGCGTTTAGACTTGCGAAGATCTACGCTAGCCATAATTCCCCAGTCTTCCAAACGCACCGATAGCCCAGTGTGACGGAAGTTGATAATGGTAGCGTCGACACTCTGGGTAATTTTCTGCTGTTTTAACCAATCCACTTTCATCCAGTGCTCGGTGTTGTTGCTCGCTTGGCGAATGACACTCATCTGTTGGTTAAGATGGCTTGTAATGGCGCCGTTGTCTTGATCGATTTGTTGCTGCGACAAAATGGCCTTGATGTGACGCAAGTTGACCAAATCGGCATAGCGGCGAATCGGCGAGGTGACCGTCGCGTAGTGGGGAAGCGCCAGGCCAAAGTGAGGTTTTGGGTGGTCACTGAAGCTGCCGGGGATCAATCGGCGCTGCAGCAGACTTTGTACGGGGGCGTCCACGGCCTCAGCAACGGCGGTATCCAGCAACTGCTTGTAGGTCTTTTCGCTTGTTAAATCCAGCTCGGCGCAGCCTGGGAGATGGGTTTGTAAGATCGATTCGACCTCGGCGACCTGTTCTGGGCGAAAGCCTGGGTGAATAGAGAAAATGCCTCGGCCCTGTTGCGCGAGTAGCTCCGCGGCGCATTGGTTGGTGGTCAGCATGGCTTCTTCCACCAGTTTCTGGGCGGAGTTGCGTGCCAATTTGCGGATGCCGGTCACTTTTTTGTTGTCATCCAAGCTGAGCGCATAGTCGGGGCGCTCTTGGCCGATCAGTGCGTGTTGTTTGCGCCATACTACCCGGGCTTGCATGGCGTCATGTAGCACGCGCAGAGGTGTTTTTAGCGCCTCATCAATTGCCTCACTATCACTATCGATGACAAGCGAGACATCGTCGTAGCTGAGTTTGGCAGCGGATTGCATGGTGGCCAGTTTGAAGGCGCAGTTTGAAATGTTG
>JBEAQQ010000231.1:0-10135 GCA_041163785.1 Pseudomonadota bacterium | reverse complement strand
TGCCGCCGCGGTTTAACAGGCTATTAATCTCGGCGACATCGGTGGTCAGTGCATAGCCACTATTGGCAAAGGTGAAAATACTATGTAGGTCTTGCCCTTGAGCGAGCATGGCCGTGATGCCACCGACGAAGGCACCGATAAACAGTGCCGGAATAGGGGGCACTTTTTTAATCGCTAAAATGATGACGAGCAGCGCTGGCAATAACAGCAGTGGAGAGATAAAGAAATGTTGCTCGAGGGTGGTGGTGATCAGGTTAATTTTATCAAAAGACGCTTCGCCACTGCCGATCATAAAAAAACCGACGACAAGATAAATGACGAAGGCAATCAGCATGGACGGCACGGTTGTCGGCATCATGTTGCGAATATGATCAAAGAGATTGGTTTCTGTCACCGCAGGTGCAAGGTTGGTGGTATCGGATAGTGGTGAAATCTTGTCACCAAAAAAAGCGCCTGATACGACGGCCCCGGCTGTCCAATAGGCAGGAATCTCAAACCCTGCGCCAATACCCATTAATGCCAATCCCACGGTGCCGAGTGTGCCCCATGACGTCCCCAGTGACACCGATACTACAGAGCATAACAGCATGCTGGCGGCTAAGAATATTTCTGGTGAGAGAATCTTTAGCCCGAAATAAATCAGCGTTGGCACCGTACCGCTAGCAATCCAAACGCCCACAATCATGCCGACATTGATTAACACCAATATGGATGGAAGGGCGATGTGAATAACGTGATTGATGCTTTTTTCAACATCGTTCCAGGTCAATCCCTGTTTAAGTGCGACAAACGTTGTAAAGGCTACCCCAAAAC
The DNA here is from genome assembly GCA_041163785.1 of Pseudomonadota bacterium. GTDB lineage: Bacteria > Pseudomonadota > Gammaproteobacteria > Pseudomonadales > JAHEIH01 > JAHEIH01. The sequence continues at coordinate 9,322 of JBEAQQ010000231.1, read as the reverse complement.
AAAGCGGAATATGGGGTGTGAAATCACCGAAATAGAACAACTGTATCCCAAGGACGGCGAGGGTCAGTAATATGGGGGTCAGTGCTAACGATAAACTTGGGAGCGCGGCTTGTTTGGTCATAGGATTGAGATGTTATTTTTAATTAATTTTCGAGGACTTTACCATGATGTCAAAGGTACACAACCCCTGTCGTGGTCACAAATGGCCTAGATAGAGTATAAAAATGCGTGCATTGCGCAAATCACCAAAATTTCTGACGTAAACAGCAAAACCCCTGCACACTAATCTGAATACGCTATGCCAGTTAACTATTTTTTGGCAGAAGCAACACCTGCTAAGTCTCTATAGGGAGCTGACGGAATGCAGCATTATTCAGGTTTTGGTCTTTTAAAGCATAGTCTGAGCCATCACGAAAATTGGCAGCGCGCTTGGCGCAATCCTACGCCAAAGAAAAAATATGACGTGATTATCATTGGCGGTGGTGGCCACGGTTTGGCCACGGCCTATTACCTGGCGAAAGCGTTTGGCGTGACCAACGTCGCCGTGATTGAAAAGGGTTATTTGGGCGGGGGTAATACGGCTCGCAACACCACGATTGTGCGTTCAAATTATCTGTGGGATGAAGCGGCACATCTCTACGAGCACGCCATGAAGCTTTGGGAGGGGTTGTCGCAAGACCTCAACTACAACGTGATGTTCTCTCAGCGTGGTGTGCTCAACCTAGGCCATACCCTGCAGGACATGCGTGATATCCAGCGCCGCGTGAATGCTAACCGTCTCAACGGAATCGACGGCGAAGTATTGGATACCCAACAAGTACAAGAGATTGTGCCGCACATGGATTGCTCGGCCAACACACGCTACCCAGTACTGGGTGCCTCTTGGCAACCGCGGGCGGGTGTGGCGCGTCACGATGCTGTGGCTTGGGGTTATGCCCGCGGAGCTGACGCGCTTGGCGTCGATCTGATTCAGCAAACCGAAGTCATCGATCTCCTCATTGAGGATGGCGAGTGTGTGGGCGTGAAAACGCAGCGTTACGGAGATATTAAGGCGGATCGCGTTGGATCTGTGGCCGCGGGTAACTCCAGCGTAATCGCTAAAATGGGGGGATTTGAACTGCCCTTAGAATCGCATCCACTGCAGGCATTGGTGTCTGAGCCAATTAAGCCCATTCTGGATACGGTGGTCATGTCTAATCATGTGCATGGATATATCAGCCAGTCTGACAAGGGTGACTTGGTTATTGGGGCTGGTATCGATGGCTACAATGGCTACGGCCAGCGCGGTTCGTTCCCAACCATTGAACATACCTTGCAGGCCATCCTAGAACTGTTTCCAATTTTTAGCCGTGTGCGCATGAATCGCCAGTGGGGCGGGATCGTCGATACCTGCCCTGACGCATGCCCCATCATCAGCGAGACGCCAGTGAAGAATCTATTCTTCAACTGTGGCTGGGGAACAGGGGGCTTCAAGGCCACACCAGGTTCGGGCCATGTCTTTGCAGCCTCACTCGCGAAAGGTGAAATGCACCCATTGGCTAAGCCTTTCTCCATGTTCCGCTTCCACTCAGGTGCGCTTATTGATGAGCACGGCGCAGCTGGCGTGGCGCATTAAGGGGAGGCCGAAGCGATGTTTCATATTTATTGTCCCTACTGCTGTGAGTACCGCGAAGAGGAAGAATTTCACTCGAAAGGGCAGGCGCATATCCCGCGTCCACTTAATCCAGAAGCGTGCTCGGATGAGGAGTGGGGCAACAATCTCTACTTCCGTAAGAATCCGCGTGGCTTGCACCATGAGTTATGGGTGCACAACGCCGGTTGCCGCAAATTCTTTAACGTGACGCGCGATACTGTGACGTACGAGATCAAAGAGGTTTATAAAATGGGCGAAAAGCCATCGATTGTCGCGGAAATTAAGGCGTAAAAGGGAGAAGCGGAAGATGTCACAAAAAAATCGCCTCCCCTCGGGTGGCCGCATAAACCGTAGTAAGCCGCTGAGCTTTGCGTACAATGGTAAACATTTCCAGGGTTTCGAAGGCGATACCCTAGCGTCTGCCATGCTGGCAAACGGTATTGATGTCGTCGGGCGTAGTTTCAAGTACAGTCGTCCACGCGGTATTGTTGCCGCGGGTGCAGAAGAGCCCAATGCGATCATGCAATTGGGCGCGACAGAAGCTACGCAAATACCTAATGTTCGCGCGACCCAGCAAGAGCTCTATGAAGGTCTGGTGTCTGGCGCCGTGAATGGTTGGCCAAGTGTCGATACCGACGTGATGGGCTTGGTAGGTAAGGTGGGTGGCACGATGATGCCGCCAGGCTTTTACTACAAAACTTTTATGTTTCCTCAGTCGATGTGGGGAACCTATGAAAAGTTTATCCGCAAGGCCGCGGGCCTTGGCCGTTCATCGCTAGAGCACGACCCCGATACCTACGAAAAAGTTAACCAATTCTGCGACGTGCTCGTCGTGGGTGCTGGGCCTGCTGGTTTGGCGGCGGCATTGACCGCCGCCCGCGCCGGTGCTCGCGTCATTCTGGCGGATGAACAGTCAGAATTTGGCGGCAGTTTACTGAGTTCAAAAGAGACGCTAGATGGCGAGCCTGCTGCCGCATGGGTCAAGAATACCGTGGTAGAGTTAACCTCTTATCGCGATGTTTTACTGTTGCCACGTGCGACCGTTAACGGCTATCACGACCACAATTTCCTGACGATTCACGAACGTTGCACCGACCATATTGCCGATAGTGCACCTTTGGGACAGGCGCGCCAGCGGCTGCATCGTGTGCGTGCTAAGTGGGTGGTATTGGCCACGGGCGCACACGAGCGGCCGCTGGTATTTGGCAATAATGATGTTCCAGGGAGTATGTTGGCGAGCGCGGTGTCAACCTATATCAACCGCTATGGCGTTGTACCAGGCAGTGAATTGGTCGTCATGACAACCAACGATGGTGGTTATCAAGCCGCTTTCGATTGGCTGGCAGCGGGGCGCAAGGTAGTGGCGATTGTCGATACGCGTCAGAACCCGCAAGGCGAGTGTGTAGCTAAGGCCGTCGGACTAGGTTTGCGCGTGATCACAGGTGCTGCGGTTATCGAAGTTTTCGGTACCAAACGCGTCAGCGGCGTGGCAGTGGCACCTATCAGTGACGATGGTAGCCGCGTGACGGGCGCGGTATCTCGCTTGAGTGCCGACACGGTAGCGAGCAGTGGTGGCTGGAGCCCTGTGGTTCACCTTGCCGGTCACACCGGAAGTCGCCCGATTTGGCGCGAGGATATTTTAGGGTTTGTGCCTGGAGAAACCGTTGAAAAACGTCTCACAGCGGGTGCGATTAACGGCGAATACACTACCGCCGGCGCGATTGCCCAGGGGATTGATGCCGGTAGAAAGGCGCTAGCTGAATTGGGTAAAAAGCCAATAGACGTGAACGTTCCGGCGACTGTGCATGTCGAACTCGATTCACCGATGGCGCTATTCCACGTGCCTCATACGAAGCGAACAGCACAAGCGCCCAAGCAATTTGTCGACCTGCAGAACGACGTGACCGCGGCGGGTATCGAGTTGGCGTGTCGTGAAGGTTATGAATCGATCGAACACGTTAAACGCTACACTGCATTGGGTTTCGGTACCGATCAAGGCAAGCTTGGCAACATCAACGGTATGGCGATTACGGCCAATGCGTTGGGCAAGTCCATTCCAGAAACGGGCACGACCATCTTCCGCCCTAACTATACGCCGGTGACATTTGGCGCGATTGTTGGACGCGACCGAGGTGAGCTGTTTGACCCTAAACGTTATACTGCCATGCACGCCTGGCACGTTGAGCACGGAGCAAAATTTGAAGATGTAGGCCAATGGAAGCGACCATGGTACTTCCCGAAACCCGGCGAGAGCATGCAGCAGGCATTGGATCGCGAGTGTTTGGCGACTCGCACCTCAGTGGGCATTTTGGATGCCTCTACGCTGGGTAAGATCGATATTCAGGGTAAAGACGCGCGTGAATTTTTGGGGCGCGTATACACGAATGCTTGGGCAAAACTGGCGGTGGGTAAATGTCGTTATGGTTTGATGTGTGGCGAAGATGGCATGGTCTTCGATGATGGCGTGACCTCTTGTCTTGGCGAAAACCATTTCATTATGACAACCACCACCGGTGGCGCGGCACGAGTGTACGAATGGCTAGAACTCTACCATCAGACCGAGTGGCCTGAGCTCGAGGTGTATTTCAATACGGTTACTGACCATTGGTCTACCATGACCATCTCTGGGCCAAACAGCCGAAAACTCCTGGCGGAACTCACCGACGCTGATGTTTCTGCTGAGAATTTTGGCTATATGGATTGGCGTGAAATGAAGGTGGCAGGGGTGCCTGCGCGCGTGTTCAGAATTTCATTCACCGGCGAGCTGTCGTTTGAGATCAACGTTCAGGCGAATTTTGGTCTGCATGTGTGGGAGAAACTGTTCGAGCAGGGTGCTAAGTATGACCTGACACCCTACGGTACCGAAACCATGCATATTTTGCGCGCCGAGAAGGGTTTCATCATTGCCGGTCAAGACACCGATGGATCTGTTCATCCTTATGATTTAGGTATGGGGTGGGCGGTTGCTCAACAAAAACCGTTCAGCTTTATTGGTAAGCGCGGTATGGCGCGAGAAGATTGCGTTCGCGAAGACCGCAAGCAGTTAGTGGGATTGAAAACAAGCGACCCAAGCGTAGTGTTGCCAGAGGGTGCGCAGGGGGTGTTCGACCCGGGTGCGCCTATTCCAATGCCCATGGTGGGTCACATTACCTCGAGCTATTGGAGTGCCAACCTAGGACGCAGTATTGCCATGGGATTGGTGAAGGGAGGGTTGAGTCGTATGGGCGAGAAGGTTTATTACCCGCTGGCGGACGGCCGTGTCATCGAGGCAGAAATATGTAGCCCCGTGTTCTTGGATCCAAAAGGAGAGCGTCAAAATGTCTGATATCAATCATGCTGTTGCGATCATGGATCAGGTGCCAAGTGCCGACGCTGAGGTGCGAGGAGAATCGCCACTCCACCATGTTGGCTTGGCCGCTATAGCGTCGCAGACCCTGCCGCAAGCGGCGGGCGTGATCTTCCGTGAGCTTGGCCTGCTCGGCCATTTGACCCTGAGGGTTAGTGCTGACAACGCCGCCTTGATCAAGACTGCACAAACCGTATTAGGTGCGCCGCTACCCCTGTCGCCTTTAAGCAGTGTGCAGCAGGGCGATCTAGTGATTCGCTGGATTTCACCCGACGAGTGGTTGATGACACTGCCGAATACACAAGTATTTGAACTAGAAAGCCAGTTCAGAGAAAAGATGGATGGCCATTATTCATTAGTGAATGGCAGCGGAGGGCTTACGGTATTCGCATTGCGTGGTGCGCGCGTGGTCGACATGCTGAAAAAATCCATACCGGTAGATCTACACGATACTGAATTCCCAGTGGGCAAGGTTGTTTCTACCGTGTTCGCAAAGACTGGTGCGGTGGTACGTCGAACGGGTGAGACTGAGTTTGAGCTCGTGGTGCGCCGCAGTTTTGCGGATTACATCTGGCTTTGGATTCAAAGTGCTAGCCAAGAGTACGGCCTAGCGGTTGAGCATTGACGTCAACTAGTCGGCAGACTTCTTGGCGCGTGTCGCGGTGGGCGAAACCCCAAATGTGTCTTTATAGCAGCTGCTAAAATGGCTGATGTTGACGAACCCGCTGGCAAGCGCCACATTGGTAATGGATTCATTGGTCTGATGTAGCAAGCGCTGCGCATGCGACAGGCGCAAATCAAGGTAGTGTCGCGAAGGTGAAATACCCAGATGCGCTTGAAAAAGTCGCTCCATTTGGCGGCGCGAAATGCCACTGAATTCAGCGAGCTCAGCAAGTGTCAGTGGCTCCTCAATGTTCTTTCGCATCAGTGCCATTACCGTACGCAAACGCTCTGGCAGGGTGGGGTCGTCGCCAAGCTGCAGTGGCACGGCATCCCGACTTTCCGCGACCTGATCGCAGCTGAGAATTTCTCGGACAGCGCGCACTAGTTCACCACTTGAGAGCTTTTTCAAAAGACTAAACATCATTTCAAAGGCGCTGGAGGGTCCTGCGCATGTGATACGGTTTTGCTGGTGAACAAGGGTCTTTGGCGAGACGGTCACCGCGGGGAAGGTCTCTTGCATAAAGGCGTGATTGTCTGGGTGAAGAGCGCACTCTTGGCCCTCCAGTAAGCGCGCGTGTGCAAGGCTTACAGCACCATTCCAGATACCCCCCAAAATGATTGAGGCTTTGTCAGCATCTCGCAAGATTTTGTTGAGTTTAGCGTTGGGCACTAGCGAAGAGCGAAAGCCACCGCAAACGATCAGCACATCCAAGGCGCCTGTTTTAACATTCGCTAGGGCATCTATCGTATCGTCGGTGGCGATGTTGAGGCCGAGGTCACTGGTCACTGTTGTTGAATTAACGCCAAAAGTTTTGTGTAGAAATACCGACTTGCCCGCCACGAGATTGGCGGTAACAAGTACATCAAGCGCACCTGTGAAAGCCACCAACGAAAAGTCGGAAAGGAGCAAAAAACCGACGTTCACTGGGCGTGTTTGAGAAAGCTGAGTTTGCATGGCGTGGTAATGCTTGTTCCTAGTGATTCGAGCGGGTTGTCACGTCGCCGAGGTCGAAAATATGATTGCCTTAGCGGCTTATAATAAACAAATTTCAATCGTGATCGTACCACATGCCATACTTGTCACCTTGCCATTTGAGCAACGTAAACAGATAAGCATTTAAAAGCATAATTAATCCGCCCACAAGCGCGGGCTGAGAGATAATACCAAGCACACAAAAAATGAAGCCAAAAAAGTGGCAGGTTATCACTGCGCGCCTTGCGGTGGCTCTTTCCGGGCGCCACTGTAAAAAATTGAGGGCGAACCAGGCTTTTAGCATTAAGGGTAGGTTTTTCCAGTTATCTGAGTTTTTGTCTATCAAAATTTTCCATTGTATTAGCCGCTTAGTAATCATTAATATGTGGCTGGAGCCTCATATTGTGATTGTTAGCAAATAAGAAAGCCAAGTGGCATAAGTGAACTCTGCATGATTCAATTTCTGAAATTGATCGGTGTATACCAATGAAAACAATATTGTTAATTGTAGTAGCGTTGCTGGCCTCAGCAAGTAGCTTTATCGTTCATGTAGCTACGGTTGAATGGCTGGTATGGCTCCTTATGTCATTTATTGTTGTCTATGGCGTTGAGCTTATCGTTGAGCGCGCAAGCGCTAATAAGTCATAGCAGCAAGGGTCTGCGTCCGCGAAGCGCTAAAGTTCGTCTTTTATTACGGTGTCATGTGTAACCCTGACTAAACATCAACAATGGGATCTTAAATGTTTGAAGTAATAATTTTAGCCATTGCGCTTAGTATGGATGCGTTTGCTGTATCAATAGGTTTGGGTTCAAAAAAAACCAAGGATACTCATGCTTTAGCTTTCAGTGCTTCGATCTATTTTGGGTTGTTTCAGGCTTTAATGCCTCTAATCGGTTATTTCGGGGGAAGAGGTGTTTTCAGTTGGGTTGAGAGTTACGCGCATTGGATAGCATTTTTTCTTCTTCTATTGATCGGGGGGAAAATGATGTATGAATCAATTTCTGAGGGAATAGAAGAAGATATTGCTCAAATTACGCATAAAATCATGCTAATTCTTGCTCTCGCTACAAGTATTGATGCAATGGCGGCTGGTTTTACTTTGAATTTACTGGAGGTAAATCCATTCGTTGCCTGCAGCATCATTGGAGTAACGACTTTTCTTTTCAGCTGGCTGGGTGTTTTTGTAGGTGCTAAAAGTGGAGTCTGGCTTGAGAGCAAGGCAGAGATGTTGGGCGGCGTAATATTGATAGCAATTGGATTTAAAGTTTTATTGCTTTGAATAATTGCTAAAAAAATCACATATCACTGCTGGTTTTTATTTGACCAAACCCAAGCACAAAAAAAGCCCCGCACAGGTGCGAGGCTCCGTTTGTATGGTGCCCTGAGGCGGAAGTATCGCAACACCTTTGGGGTGTTGCGCCCCTGCGGGCTTCGCGCCTTTGGCGCTCGTTGTCAAATGCTCCTATGGTCGCATTTGGTCGAACAAGTGGTTCGATCCTAACCCCCGAACACAAACAAAAAAGCCCCGCACAGGTGCGAGGCTTTGTTTGTATGGTGCCCGGAGGCGGAATCGAACCACCGACACGCGGATTTTCAATCCGCTGCTCTACCAACTGAGCTATCCGGGCGTAATTTCTACGGTTTTATTAAGGTCAGTTGTCTCTGACATAAGTAAAGCTTTCGCTTTACGCTGCTCTTCCGGTCAAAATCATAGATTTTGCCGTTCAGGTTTCGCACGAATCAGTGATTCGTTATCGCTCACCTTCACCCAACTGAGCTATCCGGGCGTAATTTCTACGGTTTTATTTAGGTCAGTTGTCTCTGACACATGATTTCTTGGCAAGGCAGCTTGCCCAAGAGGCGCGTATTAAACCCGCTCGGGTGGGTATAGTCAAGAGCCGAGTGGAAAAAATCTGTTGGTTTACTCTGGGGCGACGTAACCTTCGGCGCGGTCGTAATCTTCGCCGCTGAGAAATTTCTCGAGTTGTTCGCCGAGGTAGCTGCGCGCGCTGGCATCCATCATGTTGAGTTGTTTCTCGTTGATGAGCATGGTCTGGTGTTTTAGCCATTCTTGCCAGGCTTGTTTTGAAACGTGTTCAAACAGTTCTTGGCCTTTGGGGCCTGGGTACGGTGGGCGCTCGAGGCCTTCTAGGTCCTGCTGGTACTTGCGGCAAAAAACCGTGCGTGTCATCGATCTTCCTCGTGGTAGCGATCTAGTAGTTGTACGACGGGGGCTGCTAGGCCAATCGCCGCGGGTGAGTGGTAGTTATACCAAAGCTGGCCGTCGGTCGCCATGATTTGGGGATGAATCTTGCTCAAGGTGACGCTGATCACGTCGATATCGAGGTGGAAGTGGCTAAAGGTATGGCGAAGGCCGGGCAGTGGGTTGTACCCGTCGATCTCGCCGATGCTCGATACTTCATCGAGGCTGCCCAGTTCGGGCAGTATCCACAAGCCACCCCACAAGCCGGTAGGTGGGCGCTGTTTGAGCAATATGTGGCCCTGGGGGGCGGCGATGATGTACATGGTGGTGTGTTTTACTGGCAGGGCTTTGCGCGGCTTTTTGCCGGGGAATTCGGTCACAAGGTCTTGGGCGAAGGCTTGGCAGTTTGGCTGTAGGGGGCACTCGTGGCAGCGGGGTTTGCTGCGAGTACATAGGGTGGCGCCCATATCCATCATAGCTTGGGTGTAGTCGGCGCAGCGTTC
>JBEAQQ010000230.1:0-3143 GCA_041163785.1 Pseudomonadota bacterium | reverse complement strand
TTGCCGGCGGTGACGGTACGGCGCGCAACATTTTTCATGTGGTCGGAAAAAATACCCCTGTGATAGGTCTGCCTGCCGGCGTGAAGATGCACTCCGGTGTCTACGCGGTCAGCCCAGACGCTGCGGCACTGGCCCTCGTTACCATGGCGCGCGGTCGTGCCGTGTCGGCGCAACACGCTGAAGTGCGCGATATCGATGAAGCAGCTTTTCGACAGGGACAGGTAAAAACTCGTTTTTACGGTGAAATGCTGGTCCCCGCGGTCGATGAATTGTTGCAGGCCGTTAAATCCCCCGGCCAGGCCGGTGAAGAGGAAGTGCTTGTCGCAATTGCGGATACGGTGATTGAAGCGCTGGAGCCGACGCTTCTCACCATTTTGGGTCCGGGGTCTACCACCATGACCATCGCCGAGCAATTGGGGGTTGACGGCACGCTCCTCGGTGTCGATGTGCTTTTGGGTGATACCTTGCTGCACAAGGATGTTAGCGAGCCTACGCTATTTGACATACTGTGTCAGCACGATGGTGAAAAACAATTACTGGTCACAGCGATTGGTGGTCAAGGGCATATCATCGGGCGGGGCAATCAACAGCTTAGCCCGCGTATTTTAAAGACTTTGGGGCGTGATAATGTCTGTGTGGTGGCGTCGCGACAAAAGTTAGCGAGCTTGCAGGGGCGCCCCTTTGTCATCGATAGCGGTGAGAGCGCATTGAATTTTGCATGGGCGGGGCCTATTCGGGTCATTTGTGACTATCGCGAACAAATTTTGTACCCCGTGGGGCGCTCGTTGGAGGTGGTTGATGGCTGACATTTTAGGTTCATGGGTGGTACTTCCTGCGGTGGTCGCCATTGTCGTCGTACTTTACACGCGAGAGGTGATCTCGGCCCTGCTGGCTGCGATGCTCTGCTCAGAGGGCTTGCTGTTGATCGGCAGCGGGGCAAGTGTATGGGCTGCGCCTGCTGAAGTTGTCGGACGCACCTTGGCGGTGTTCCAGTCCGAGGGGAATGTCAAAGTCTTGGCTTTCAGTTTGATGATTGGCGCGTTTTTGGCGCTGATTCGCTATTCTGGCGGTGTTGCCGCAACGGTACAGCGCCTCGTCGATATGGGGTTGGCAACCACGCCGCGTCGCTCAGGGCTACTCAGCTTTGTACTGGGCTTGCTGTTGTTCATCGAAAGCAACCTGAGCATCTTGACCGCAGGTATTGTCTCGCGTGGCCTATTTGACCGCTTCGGAATGAGCCGCGCACGATTAGCCTATATTGTTGACGCCACGGCAGCCCCTGTTTGTATTTTGTTAATGATGAATGCCTGGGGTGTGTTTGTCTACGCGCTCATCGAAAACCAAGGCGTGGTTAACCCTGGCGATGTGCTGTTATCGACCATTGCCTATAACTTTTACGCCTGGATTGCACTCGCCTTAGCGTTGTATACGGTATGGACTGGGCGCGTACACGGTGCATTGGCGCGTTATGAATCCAGCGCAACTCAGCGTGGGGTTGAGCTAGAAGAGCGTATAGACGAGGGCAGAAGTCGCTACATGGTTCTGCCATTTAGTGCTTTATTGGTGACGATGTTGGCGGGTCTTTACATGACTGGCGACGGCAACATGCGCAGCGGCGATGGTGGGTTATCGATTTTATTCGCCGTATTGGCTGGCAGTGCTGTTGCCTACGTGGTGTTGCGTCTCGACAAGCGCTTTCGCCATGTGGAGCTGATGGATCTGTCATTTCGAGGTATCGGCGAATTGCTGCCAATGGTGATGATTCTTCTGCTTTCCATTGCCCTAGGGGCCTCTTTAAAAGCACTGGGTACCGGCTACTATATTGCGTCGGTAGCGGGTCAGCACCTGCCACTGTGGGCTATTGCACCACTGGTGTTTCTGTCGGGCTCGGTGGTGGCATTTACCACTGGTACGTCTTGGGGGACATTTGCCATTATGATCCCCATTGCGGTGCCTCTGGCGCTAGGGACAGGCCTGCCAGTAGAGGTGCTCGTTGCTGCTGCGCTTGGTGGCGGGGTGTTTGGCGATCACTGCTCGCCCATCTCTGATACCACGGTGGTGTCGGCCTTGGCTGCCGGTTGTGATGTGTTAGACCACGTCTGGACACAGTTGCCGTATGCTTTATTTGGCGCGCTGCTGACCAGTGTGGCCTATTTGGTTCTGGGTGTCTTCTAGCCGAAGATAAAGAAACAGAGCTTGTTGCCGTCGGGATCTCTGACGTAGGCGCCATAAAAAATGGGCATGCGCTCGCCGGGAGCACCATCACACGTCGCACCTAATTCAAGCGCTAGGGCGTGCATTTCATCGACCTTGGCGCGTGAATCGCATCGCAATGCAAGCATGTTGCCGTTACCAGGATGATTGGCTTCGCCGTCAAAGGGTAAGCAGATGCCAAATGTGGCCTCTTCCATGCTGCGGCCGTATAGCTGTAGGCGGGGTGAGCCAAACAGGGCAGTGCCGCCCATAGCCTCAACCAGCGGGGCATAAAAGGCTTTAGCCTTGTCTAAGTTGCTGACACCAATGGTGGCATATCCCAACATAAAAAACTCCTAGCGATTAGTTGAATTAATAATGGCTTCGGCATGGCGACGACGCGCCGCCTCGGCGACATCCTTTGATACCACTGTTTTGCCAATGGGCATGAGGGCCATCACCGCCAATTTCACATGCTGAATGGCAAAGGGAATACCAATAATGGTAACCACCAAAATAAGCGCCGAGGTTAGGTGGCAGAGGGCGAGCCATATGCCGGCCACGAGCAGCCAAATGATGTTGCCGATTAAGCCCAGTGTGCCAGTGCCGATATCGTCTTGGCCGGTGAGTTCGCGCCGATCGATGGCTTCTCGCCCAAACGGCCAGAACATAAAATTACCAAAGGTGAAGCAGGCGCGCCCCCAGGGAATGCCGATAATACTGATAAAGGCAATAAGCCCGTAGAACCACCATAGAAGCCCCATGAATAACCCGCCAAAAATGAACCAGATGATATTGCCAAGTAAGCGCATGGGGCGTGTCCTTAAGTTTGTTTATAGGTACTTAAAAAGCGCTCCAATGAGGAAATGGCTCGCTCTAAATCATCGACGCGAGGTAGGAAAACCAGTCGGAAGTGGTCGGGGGTTTTCAGATTGAATCCCGTGCCGTGT
>JBEAQQ010000229.1:0-5807 GCA_041163785.1 Pseudomonadota bacterium | reverse complement strand
CTGGGACTGCCTCGACAGCCCACTCATGGTGTCACCTTACTAACATGGGGGTTTCTAACTTGCAGGGTTTGTTGCATCGACACACGAGTATCCGTGTCATCGGCTAGACTGGCCTCAAGGGTAATTGTCACTATCCACACCTCGGAGGTAATAACCTCATCGCCACTTGCTATTGGATAATCTGTACTGCCAGGAACTAAGCTATAGCAATTGTACTCATCAATATCATCGATGCCATTAACGCCATCTTGATCAACACCGTCGGGCTCAGAGGCATTCATACACTGAAAATTAGCCGTATCGAAGATCAAGGATGTCACTAAAATATCGCTAGCATCCGTTAATACCTCCCATGATCCTGAGGAACAATTACCTTTAGCGTTCCGCATAAAGACTTCATTAGACGATAACTTGAAGCCAACATACTCATCGGTATCGACCGACCCATCGCGGTTTCTATCGTAAGTAAAGGTGATGCAACTACTTGTGTGTGCCGAGGAAGGATCAAACTCGGTATCACCGACGAGGAGCTTTGTATTTTGTGCCTCATCACTAAAGTTGTTAGCACTAGGATCTCCTGGCGTATTGCCGTTATAACCCGCACGTCGAATTTCATTCACCATAATGCTCATGAGAGAACCCATTTCCTGATTCAAGCGACTAAACTTTAATGTGGCATAACTACTTGTAATGGTGGATAGGTAAAAAAACATAATCATCGATACCGCGACAATTCCAAGCGCAATAGAAATCACAAGCTCAATAAGGGTGAAACCCGACTGCCGATGATTTAATCGCATCAACATGCTGAATACCCACCAATGCTACCATCAGGCGAACAAATTCTGACCCGCCCAACCTTGTTGATCACGACAGCCAACTTCAATGTCTTATAAGAAAAGACGAAAGTCCTCACGATGCCCGTTTGATCTGATTTCTTTTCATGCATACCGCGGGTGTAGTCAAATTTTGTTGTACCCTCCGCGGTGGAACTGCCGAGGTAGGTGGTTAAACGAACCCCCTCATGAGCATCGTTATCCCAATGCATTAAGTCGGCATTACCGCCAACTTCCAGCACACATGCACTCGATTCAGATAAATCCGTCTCAGTGGAATCACAATCACTAGATGTCGAGAACCCGTATGACCACGTATTGATCCCATCCTCAACGTTGATATAGATATTTTTAGATCGAGATAGGGCCTCACCCTTAGCCAACTGCATCGACGAATATGCCTCTTCAGCCGCTGCAACAACCTTCTGCCTGTCAAAAAAGCTCGTCAAGGAAGGCACACCAATGGTCAAAAGAATAGCGGCGATGGTAATGGTTACCATCAATTCGACGAGGGTAAACCCCCAATGTTGCCTGCGGAATGAAACCACTGCCCTGTCCTTGCTACGGAAACGTTTCCCTAGCATTAACTATAGAAGCTCTGGCGAGTTTTGCCGTGTTTAATCACAGGATAGCGGAGAAAAAAATGGGGGAATGCGAGCTAGCTCACATATCCCGCGATGGTTTAGTCCACCGGAACGAGTCTCAGCTCTTTAGGAAGTGAAAAAGTGATGTTTTCGCGGGCACCATCGAGTTCGAGCGGAGCCTCTGCGCCCATCGCCTGCAAGCCCTCGATCACCTGCCGAACAAGCACTTCGGGGGCGGATGCACCGGCGGTCACACCAATTTGCTTTTTGCCTTCTAACCAGGCGGGGTTGATATCGGCTGGGCCATCGATGAGATAGGCGGCGCAGCCATTGCGCTCTGCCAATTCGCGTAAACGATTGGAATTGGAACTGTTGGGCGAACCTACCACAAGCACCAAATCACATTGCTGCGATAGGGTTTTAACGGCGTCTTGGCGATTCTGCGTGGCGTAGCAAATATCATCCTTTCGCGGCCCTACAATTGCAGGGAAACGTGTACGAAGCGCCTCGATGACCTTGGCAGTATCGTCCATCGATAGGGTTGTCTGGGTCACGTAGGCCAAGTTGTTGGGGTCTTTCACCGCTAGCGCAGCCACTTGCGCCTCATCTTCAACCAAGTAGATCACACCGCCATTACTGTTGTCGTACTGCCCCATGGTGCCCTCCACCTCGGGGTGGCCATGATGCCCAATGAGAATAGTCTCACGCCCCTCTTGGGCATACTTAACGACCTCTAGATGCACCTTGGTCACCAGTGGGCAGGTAGCATCAAACACCTTCAGTCCGCGGCGGTCAGCCTCGTCGCGCACGGCTTTGGACACGCCGTGTGCACTAAATATCACGATCACATCGTCGGGCACTTCATGGAGTTCATCGACAAAAACCGCACCGCGTTCGCGTAACTGACTCACCACAAATTTGTTGTGCACAACCTCGTGACGCACGAACACAGGGGCACCGAAAATATCGAGCGCGCGATTCACAATATCAATAGCGCGATCAACACCAGCGCAGAAACCTCTAGGGTTGGCTAATTTAACATCCATTAGGCGTTCTCCACCGCGTGAATGAGCACATCGAAAGCCAATGTTTTACCCGCCAGCGGGTGGTTGAAATCCACATCGACAAAGGTATCGGTAACCTGTTTAACAACCCCGGGAAGTTCGGTATTTTGCGCATCAGCAAAAGAAAACACCATGCCCGGCACGATCTCCATATCTTTATCAAACTGTGAGCGCTTGAAGGTTTGAATGTTGTTGGGGTTGGGTTGTCCAAAACCCTCTTCGGGCTGTATTTGAAAGGTCGCGCGCTCACCGGCAGCCAGTCCAATCAGTTTTCGCTCAAAGCCAGTAAATAGCGATCCGTCACCCATAACAAAGGTTGCAGGGGCCTTGTCAAAGGTGGAATCCACCACATCACCGCTGTCTAGGCGAATCTCAAACTGCAGGGTCACTTTGCTCGTGGGCGAAATCGTAGTCGTCATACTGCAACGCTATCCTTACTCATAAACGAGTCTAAAATCAGAAAAACAGCACCGACACTGATCGCAGCGTCGGCAATATTAAAGGCTGGGAAGTACCACTGTTGCCAGTGGAAAGAAATGAAATCCACCACATGTCCTAGCGCGACGCGATCGTATAAATTGCCCAACGCACCGCCTAAAACAAGCGCCAAACCCACACCTAGCAAACGCTCTTGGGGTTTTAGGCGATAAATCCAAAACGCCAAAAATACACTCACCACGCCGGCCAAAATACTCAAAAAATAGCGCTGCCAACCATCGTGATCGGCGAGAAAGCTAAACGCGGCGCCCGGGTTGTAACGCAGCGTAAAATCCAGCACAGGCAGCAATGCCTCTGGCTGGTTGTACAGCAAATGCGCTTCGGCCATATTTTTGGTCCACTGATCGAGGGACACCACAACCAGTACTAATAAAAAAGCTAAAAAGCGCATTAGGCGAACGTCCTTACCTCGCCCTCGCCGTCGATATTATCGACACAGCGTTGGCAGATAGATTCGTGTCCAGCATGACATCCCACATCTTCTCGGTGGTGCCAGCAGCGCTCACAACGCTCAGCCTCTGTTTTATGCAACGCCACTTTAAGATCGTCCAATTCTGTGGCGTCTGCGTCGACCCCCTCGCCCAGAGGAAGCACCACTGCCTTTGAGGTAATCAATACAAAGCGCAGTTCATCACCGAGGGAAACAAGGTCGTCATACAATCCAGAGCTTGCATACAGCGTGACTTCCGCCTGCAATGACTTATTGATGCCGTCTTTCTTTTTACCTTCCAACACCTTGTTAAAGGCCTGCTTAGCATCGGCAATTCGCTGCCAGAAGCCTCGCTGGGCATCGTCGTCTAGCGATGGAATTTGGGTCCATTCGGCAATAAACACATTGGCTTCGCGCTCACCGGGCATGGCCTGCCACAATTCGTCCGCGGTAAAGCTGAGAATGGGAGCGATCCAGCGGGTGAAGGCTTCAATAATAATATGCATCGCTGTCTGGCACGAGCGGCGCGCATGGCCGTCCGATTTCGCGGTGTATTGGCGATCCTTGATGATATCTAGGTAAAAGCCGCCCATATCGACCACACAGAATTTGTGCAACTTCTGGTAAATCATATGGAAATTGTAGTTGTCGTAGGCGTCGATAATCTCCGCTTGCAGTTGCGCTGCACGATCCACCGCCCACTGGTCCAGTGCCACCATATCCTCGAAGGCCACTGAATCGGTGGCGGGATTAAAGCCGTTCAAATTCGACAACAGGAATCGCGCGGTATTACGGATACGGCGGTAGGAATCAGCCGAGCGATTGAGAATTTCATCGGAGACACTCATCTCTCCCGAAAAATCTGTTGCGGCAACCCATAGGCGCAGTACGTCCGCACCGAGGTTGTTCACCACGGTTTGCGGAGAAATGGTGTTGCCAATCGATTTAGACATCTTACGACCGTCACCATCGACAGTAAAACCATGCGTGAGGACGGTTTTATAGGGTGCATTGCCATTAATCGCAATGGCCGTCTTTAACGACGACTGGAACCAACCACGGTGCTGGTCAGAGCCCTCTAGGTACAAGTCCGCAGGGTAGCGCAAGTTATCGCGGCGCTGCAGTACCGCCTCGTGGGTCACACCGGAATCAAACCAAACATCCAAGGTGTCGGTCACCTTGCTGTATTGATCGGCTTCGTCGCCCAACAAGTCGCGTGCGTCAAGATCAAACCATGCGTCCATGCCGTCGCGCTCGACACGCTGCGCCACCTGCTCAATCAGTTCAGCGGTATTGGGGTGTAATTCTTGGGTATCTTTGTTCACAAATAGTGTAATCGGCGCACCCCAAGTACGCTGGCGCGAAATACACCAATCTGGGGTGGATTCCAGCATGGCCTCAATACGCGCTTGGCCCCAACCTGGCACCCAGCGAACCCCTTTAACCGATGCTTTTACATCGTTTAGCAGACCATTCTTATGCATCGATACGAACCATTGCGGTGTAGCGCGGTAGATCAATGGTGTTTTGGTACGCCAGCAGTGGGGATAACTGTGCACAAATTTGCTCTGTGCCAATAACACGCCGCGCGTTTCTAATAACGCCACAATGGTATCGTCAACCTTGTAAACGTGTTCGCCGGCGAACATTTCAACCGCCTCGCGATAGATACCATTTTCGTCGACGTAGTTGAGGGTCGACAGACCGTACTTCATGCCGACATTAAAATCTTCGACGCCGTGATCAGGCGCGGTGTGTACACAACCCGTCCCCGCATCGGTGGTCACGTGATCGCCAAGCAGTACGGGCAATTGTTTGTCGTAGAATGGGTGGCTGAGCAAGGCACCTTCAAGATCCGCCCCTTTGCAACGACCCACCGTGGTCGCTTCAAAACCGCCGGCTTTCTGAACCGACTCCGCCAGGGCTTCCGCCACGATCAGGCGCTCATCACCATGCTGTAACAACACATAGTCAAGCTCGCCATTCAGGCTCACCGCTTGGCTAGACGGCAGTGTCCACGGCGTGGTTGTCCAGATCACCACTTTGATGGCGCCCTCTCCCTCTGCCTCTGCCTGCATTGTGTTCGCTAAGGCCGCTTGGTCAACCCCGCTATACTTCACGTAGATCGAGTAGGAGGTCTTATCCTGGTACTCCACTTCAGCCTCGGCCAGCGCAGAGGCGCCGACGACCGACCAGTAAACAGGCTTAAAGCCGCGATCGAGGTGACCGTTGGCAATGATTTTGCCCAAGGCACGAATGATATCGGCCTCGAAGTGATAGTTCATGGTCAGGTAGGGATTATCCCATTCACCAAATACACCCAATCGCACAAAGTCTGCCATTTGGCCGTCGATTTGTTTACTGGCGTACTCACGGCATTTTTGACGGAAGGTTT
>JBEAQQ010000228.1:0-6011 GCA_041163785.1 Pseudomonadota bacterium | reverse complement strand
GCATATTTAGATGCAATGGGCGTAACAGTCTATTTACCGAGATTTGATGATCTTGGTCAGCCGCTTGTGCATTCGAAAGTTGTTATGACGCCACGCTGTGGTGATGTTATTAAATTACCCGCTCAGGCTGCTTTAACCGTTGCTTCTGATGCTACATCAGTTGATCAAGCAGCTATTTCAGAGACGCTAGTTACTCCTTCCAAACCATCCAATGCGCTTGATGTAATTGGTGAAGTACCTAATGATTCCCCTGCGGCTGTTTCTTCGGTGCAGCCAGTGGACCAGGTAACTGCTGAGCCTGATAATGAAACCGGTGATGATCCTGACACTAAATTTAGTGCTCTGATTATGTACCATAGCTCCGGTATCGCGTTGGTGGATATCTGTCGCCACGATCTTGGCCATCAACGGGCGCACAGTGAGCTTGGGGCTGCTATTGTCAGGGCGCTTTGTAAAGACTTTCCTGTCGAGTCGAATCAATTTTCTTGGCCCGTAGTTAATATGCCTCGAATGGATAGACGGCTATCGAAAGCGCGTATTTCTTCGCAGGCCTTCCTTTCCGCCTTTAGTCAACGCTGTCCAATATCGTTGCTCGTGTCACTCGGCGATGATGATAATGTATTTGCTCTCGATTCACTTGAAACACGTCGCCTTGATTTTTCTTTGTCCGATCTTTTGCAAGGACGGTATTCAAAGCGTGATGCTTGGCAGGCACTTAAAGATTTTTGCGTTCTATGATCTCTGTACGCCTGGCGAGCATAGAAGACTTACTCGCTATTTCAACAATCGATAAACGCTCAAACCCCCATTCTTGGTCAGATCAGCAATTAGTCTCTTCTTTACAAAACGATATTTTATTTGTCGCCTGTGAAAAAGGAGCTGTTGTTGGCTTTGCTATCTTTTTTAATGCCATAGATTGCCTTGAATTACACCTCATTGTCACTGATGCCGATTTCCGGCAGCGTGGGATAGGCCAAGCCTTACTGGACTATGGCTTACGCTATGCGGCTGAGCACCAATTTGAGCAGTGCTTTTTAGAGGTTCGCCAATCTAATAGTATTGCCCGGCAACTTTACAGTAAGATGGGTTTTGCAGAGATTGGTGTTAGGAAGAATTATTATCCAACAACAGATGGCACGGAAGACGCCGTGTTATTTTCGTATACATTCGTGAGGTAGATATGCGCGTATTAGAAACCAATTGGTGGTCCATTAGTTTGCCTGATGAGTGGATAGCAGAGCGTGACGAAGACGCCATTATTATCTTTGACGAAGATGAAGTGGGCACCATTCAAATCACTGATCTCAAGCGTGAAGAGGGTGATGCAAGCCAGGACGATCTATTGCAACTCGCTGAAGAACTCATTGACCAAGGCCTTTCATTCAAGCCGGCGTCTATGGGTGATTTTGTGGGCATTAGATTCGAATACGAAGAAGATGACGCCTTCGTTATCGAATGGTTCTTGCGTTGTGAGGAGCTCGTATTACTCGTAAGCTATGACTGTGATATCGACAATAAGGCCATGGACGTGGGAATGGTGGAAGATATTTTAGATACCTTAGAGCTTGTTGAGGCCGATGAATGAGAATTTTGCACACCATGTTACGCGTTGTCGATTTGGATGCCTCTATTCAATTCTATCGCGATATTTTTGGAATGCGTCTGTTACGACGTCAGGATTACGAAGGTGGTCGTTTTACGCTAGCGTTTTTGGGTTATGGCGAAGATGAGGTGCAAATCGAGTTAACCCATAATTGGGATACCAGCAGCTATGAATTGGGCAATGCCTACGGGCATATAGCCATTGAGGTTGACGATGCGTACAAGGCCTGTGAAGACATTAAAGACAAGGGCGGTAATGTTGTGCGTGAAGCTGGTCCTATGGCGCACGGTACAACGGTCATTGCCTTTGTAAAAGATCCCGACGGCTATATGGTCGAGCTCATTCAGAGGAAAATCGCCTAGGGGCTGAAGCGGGCCATGCAAACGGTGACAGCGGTTTCTACACGAAGAATTCGCTCGCCAAGGTGGAAGGGGCGACAGCCAGCGGCGATGAGTTTTTCCACCTCGTAAGGGGTAAAGCCACCCTCTGGTCCAATCACAATGGTGCGTGGTTTGTTTTCCGCAGTTGGGCAGGCGCCGGCCACACCTGGATGTGCTATCCATCCCTCTCGTTCTGCTAATAGCGTTGGCAGCTCATCTTCGACAAAGGGTTTAAATCGTTTGGCGATGATGACTTCGGGTAACACGGTATCCACTGCCTGCTCTAGGCCCAGTAGCAATTGCTCCCTAATAACAGCCTCGGCCAGAAAGGGCGACTGCCAAAAGCTCTTTTCTACCTTCCATGTATTGATAAGTACAAGCTTGCGAACACCGAGTTCTGCTGCTGTACGTATCAGGCGTTTAAGCATTTTAGGCCGCGGTAGTGCAACGATCAGCTCAATGTCGGGTTTTACACAAGGCACATGTTGGCAATCGGCCTCACACACCAGGGTGTCAGCTGCGATGGACTCAATCGTGGCTTTTCCCAAAAGGCCGTTAACATGACCGACACTAAACGTTTCTCCCGTTCCAAGGCCTAGCACATCGGTGACGTGGCCCATGCGAGCGCCGCGCAGCGCAAAACGCGTTTTAGACAGATACTCTTGGGGCCTTATCAGACAGAGGTTCATGATAGATCGACAAGGCTGCCCCATAGGTCGTAGTCATCCGCGTGTTCGATCAATACCGGCACGATATCGCCCACAGCGACATTGAATTCATCGTTTAAGTACACCACGCCATCGATCTCTGGTGCGTCAGCCGGCGAACGGCCAATGGCACCTTCATCGTCGACCTCATCGATAATAATGGGCAGGATCTGGCCAATTTTGGCTTGCAGTCGTTGGCGACTGATCTCTTGCTGAACTTCCATGAAGCGCTCCCAGCGATCTTGCGCCACATCCTCAGGTACGTGGTCAGCTAAATCGTTGGCGCGCGCACCCTCTACGGGTGAATACTTAAAGCACCCGACGCGATCCAGTTGTGCCTCACGCAGGAAGTCTAGAAGAATCTCAAAGTCCTCTTCAGTTTCGCCGGGGAATCCGACAATAAATGTAGATCGAATGGTCAAATCTGGGCATATCTCACGCCAATGCTTGATGCGCTGTAGGACCTTTTCAGCATGGGCTGGACGCTTCATAGCGGCGAGCACTTTGGGGCTGGCGTGCTGGAAAGGAATATCCAAATAAGGCAGAATTTTTCGCTCGGCCATAAGGGGAATCAGCTTATCGACGTGAGGATAGGGATAGACATAGTGGAGTCGTACCCATACATCCAAATCGCCGAGAGCTTCGGCTAGATCCTGCACGCGCGTTTCAAGAGCTTCACCATCGACAAAATCCAACTTGAATTTGGTGTCTATACCGTAGGCGCTGGTATCTTGAGATATCACTAACAATTCTCTAACGCCATTGTCGACTAACTTTTTGGCCTCAGCGACCACGTCACCAATGGGGCGGCTTACCAATTTTCCACGCATATCCGGAATAATGCAGAAAGTGCAATTGTGATTGCAGCCTTCGGAAATTTTTAGATAAGCGAAATGCCCCGGGGTTAATTTGACCCCTTGTGGCGGTACGGCTTCATGGGGCAGTGGGCTGCTCACCGGCACAAACTGTTGCACGGCATTAACAACGGTTTGGTAGTCGGCAGGTCCCGAGACACTGAGTACGCCAGGGTTTTCACTGAGAATTTTTTCTGCATCGCTACCCTTGCCCATGCAGCCTGTGACAATGACCTTGCCGTTCTCTTTCATGGCTTCGCGGATGGCATCCAGTGACTCTTGCTTGGCGCCTTCAATAAATCCGCAGGTGTTCACAACGACGACATCGGCATCGTCGTAACTGGGTACTACGCCATAGCCGTTCAGTTTTAACTCAGTAAGAATACGTTCTGAATCGACTAACGCCTTTGGGCAGCCCAAGCTTATGAAGCCTACCTTGCCGGTGGGTTGAGATGTGGTGTGCGTAGTTTCGTCTGACATGGCCAAGCCCGTTCTAAAAAAGCGCTATTATATCCCTAAAGTGCTGTTGGCGCTTTAATCATGTGAACGAGTTTGGTCAACTGAGTTAGAAATTCGGTGCGCGTTTGGTAAGTCTGATCCCAAGTTCGTGAATACCCATGGGGTGCTCTGATTGCAGTGGTTCGGAATCGGGCCACTGCCAGCGGCTGGAATCGAACAGGTTGCGCATGTCTTTCCAGTCGCAGTGGAAGGGTGGGCCACCGTCCTTATAGGTTTGCATGAAAAGAGCGGCTAATTCACCGCCTACCTTGAGCCATTGAAATAGAAGGCTTTCATATTCTTGCCAGTGTTCCGGTGACATGGCGCAAAGACAAGTTTGTTCATACACAAGATCAACGTGTTGTTCCGGTTGCCATTCTAAGAGGTTGGCTTCAAACACGTCGATACGGTCGGCAAGGTCTTTATTGGTGTCGCGTTGAAAATTCACCGCCGAGGGCGCCATGTCTACCGCGGTGACATGCCATCCGCGTTCAGCAAATGCTCGTACCTCTGGGGCTCTACCACAGCCCGGAATGAGAACACGGCCCGGCTCAAGGTCAGCAAATGCCTGCCACATGTCGAAGGCGTGGTTTATCTGGCCACGCTCCCACCCTGTCTGTGCTTGTTGATATCGTTCTTCCCAAAAATTCATAGCTCACTCTTTAGTGTTAATACAAAAGTATTATTGAGAGATTGGCATTTATTGCCTTTAATAGTGTCATTAAGGAGTTTAATGGATTACCTACCGCACGGATGCGGGTTCTGCAAGGACGCGGAGCCATAGGGACATGGCGTACTCTTACCTATCACTCGGTGCTATTGGCACTAATTCCAGTTCTACTCGCCTATTTTGCGCGCGCCCCTCTTCATTGTCATTACTGGCAATCGGGTATTGTTCGCCATAGCCAAAGCTTGCGATGCGCTGCGCTGAAATGCCGTTAGCCACTAAGAAGTCTCCGACAGCCTGTGCTCGGCGTTCACTCAATACTTGATTGTATTCCGCACCGCCGGTGGCATCCGTGTGACCATAGATGTTGATTTGAGTTTGGTTGTATTTGCGAAGAACCAAAGAGATATCTTCAAGGGTCATATAAAAACCCGATCGAACATCAAAACGGTCGACATCAAACGTAATGTTTGATGGCATGGAGAGGCGAATGTTATCGCCGTCGCGCACAACTCCAACGCCCGTGCTAGATAGGCGTGCACGTAGCTCGGCCTCTTGTTGGTCTTGGTAATAGCCAATACTGCCCCCAATTGCTGCACCGGCCACGGCGCCACGAAGCGCGCTGCGTTTGTTGTCACCAACAATCACGCCCAGCACCGCTCCCGCCAGCGCGCCCGCGGTGGCTTTACGGGTAGCTTCACTCGTTTTTCTCTCACCGGAATAAGGATCCGTTGTGCTACAGCCGGCAAGAATAGTCGCGCTTAGTGCGGTATAGATGAGTAAATGTTTCATGGTAATCTCCAGCGTGTGATAACACATTTAGCTTAGCCCAATTAACTGAATATTAGCTGAATGTAATATCAAATTTCGAGTGCTTCTTTACGTGCAGGCTTATTTTTTGACTATAGTAATACATAGTTATCAAAGGTAGCCTCACTTGAATACAGCCATCACAGCCCCACTTGTCGTCGTCGTCGACGATGAGGAATCCATTGTTAGCTCCTTGCGTCGCGTGTTGTCGCGTCAACAGTATAGAGTGGAAGGCTTTACAGATCCGCGTAAAGCGATCGAATTCATCCGGGCGGAGCGTCCGCACGTCGTGATTTCAGATATGCGTATGCCCGACATGAGTGGGCAAGATTTTTTGGAAGCCGTAAAGACGATTCGCCCGGAGTGCTACCGTGTGGTGTTATCGGGGTTTGCGGATATCGAAGCGACGTTGGACGTAGTCAACCGTGGGGCAATCAGCGGTTTTTTACAAAAGCCTTGGGATGCCGACCAACTGGTGGGTGTTGTGCGCCA
>JBEAQQ010000227.1:0-8443 GCA_041163785.1 Pseudomonadota bacterium | reverse complement strand
ATTCAGGAGCTATTGATCGTCAGCATTTCGATCACTTGACGGTTGCCATCAACACAGGGACTAACCTGCCTTCGGTAGCGACCCCTAATGGACAAGCGGCATTTTTGTTCTTGCTGACATCGGCTCTCGCCCCGCTCATCCGTTTGTCTTACGGCACCATGGTATGGATGGCACTCCCCTATACGATTGTCATGGGAGGCATCGGGCTTCTTTCTGTGGCCTCGTTTCTTTAGTGGCTAAGGTTATTTCGATTTAACCACATATAAAAAAGGCGAGCACGTGCTCGCCTTTTTTGCGTTCTTACGAGTTAAACACACGACTTTCTAAAAACACACTGGCCATCCGACGCTTTATCAATAGCGTCTAACCTGGCCTCGTGCAGCGCTAACTCAGACTCCGTGGGCGTAATAATTAAGCCTGGTCGACGATTGGCAAAATGTTCGGCATGCTTAGAGAAGTCTTCTTCCCCAGACGCCGAGTTAGCATTCTTAGACCCACCACCAAATAAGTTGGTTTGCCCACCTGTCATTAACAGGTAAACATCTGCAAGGATCTCCGCGTCCAACAAGGCGCCATGCAGTGTTCGCGCCGAGTTATCGACGGCGTAGCGCTTACAAAGTGCATCCAGCGTTACGCGTTGCCCGGGGTGTTTTTGCCTAGCCATCGCTAAGGTATCGACAACACCACAGTACTTTTCTACTCGGCTGTACTTACCACCAAGCATTTTCAATTCGTGATTAATAAAGCCCACATCAAAAGGTGCGTTATGGATGACTAATTCAGCGCCGTCGATATAGGCCATAAATTCATCAACGACACTGGCAAAAACGGGCTTGTCGGCGAGAAATTGATTGCTAATACCGTGAACTTCGAATGCCCCACTGTCGACTTCGCGCTCGGGATTGATGTACTTGTGGAAGTTATTCCCCGTCAGGCGGCGATTGACTAATTCCACACAGCCAATTTCGATCAGGCGGTGGCCGAGCGATGTTTCAAGACCAGTAGTTTCGGTATCTAGTACGATTTGTCTCACTTGAGTTCCTCAATGCCTTGGTTAGCTAATTGATCGGCTATTTCGTTCTCTCGATGCCCCGAGTGACCTTTCACCCAGTGCCAGCGAACCTCGTGCTGCTGGATCAAAGCATCCAATTGCTGCCACAGGTCAACATTTTTCACCGGTTGCTTACTGGCCGTTTTCCAGCCGCGCGCCTTCCAAGATGTTATCCATTCGGTGATACCTTGCCTAACATACTGTGAATCAGTCGTTAGATCGACAACACAACGCTCCTTGATAGCGCGCAGTGCTTCTATCGCCGCGGTGAGTTCCATGCGGTTGTTGGTGGTATTGGCCTCTCCGCCATAGAGCGACTTTTCGTACCCATTAAATCGAAGCAAGGCTCCCCAGCCACCCGGCCCAGGGTTACCCTTGCAGGCACCGTCTGTAAATACTTCGATATTTTTCACGTATCTCTCCGCACGATATCTCGCGCACTGCCAATTTCAGCCTGCCCCTGCAAACGTTTTGAAAGCTCTCGCCAGCCAGCTCGAGTGAGCGTCGCCGGGCGCTTTTCTTTGCGCGCCGTGACAACGATAACACCGCCAAACTTCGGAAGATATTGTCCCATTATACGGGCGTAATGGCTATCGCTGCTCGACCAACGTCGGCTAGGAAAATTAAAGCCACAGTAGGAAACACGCTCAACTTCAAAACCGATTAAATGCAGCCAGTCCTTGATTTGCGACTGACTAAGCAAGCGTCTCAGGCTGTGGCGACCATGAAAGCCAAATAGCGCTTGCTTGAGGGCGAGCGGGCTAAAACGATTGAAGTTGCATAGCGTTAAGCGACCATAGGGCGCCACAATACGCCCCGCCTCGCGAATTACTTGGTGAGGATGGCGATGAAAGTCCAACACGTGGTGAAGCACTAATGACTGAATGCTGTCGGTTTCTACCGGAAGCTGGCATGGTTGCGCGATGATGTCTCGCACTTCGGAATTACCTGTAGGGTCCACATTTAGGCATCCCGCAATGCGCCCATGTTGCAAGAGCGGCATCTGCTTGCACGTACTCAGTTGTAGAGCCCAATCTCCCCAACTGGAATGCAAGTGATTTTGAATCGTCTCAATCTCCGACAAAAGAATATCGCTACCTAAGGGTTGTCGCCACCAATAATCCACGGCGTCAGGATGTCGAATGATGTCGTGATTGTTATGTGTAATAATCAACGCTAATTCCTTGTTTCAATGGCTCAATCTAGCATAACTTTACATTTCAACAACAGGTGCTTTATGAAAATCTACCCCCTACCGGCCTTTAATGATAACTACATTTGGGCAATGGTGAGTGGCGATCTTTGCTGGGTAGTAGACCCTGGTAGCGCGGAGCCTGTTGAGCAATTTCTTAAGACTCATTCACTCCAGCTAGAAGGCATTTTGATAACCCATCACCACCCCGACCACACCGGAGGTATCGCCACCCTCAATCGCGATAATACGTTAAGCGTTGTTGGCGCATGCTCAGCAAGTATAGCGGGGCTTACAGAGCGCCTTGGTGATGGCGAAAGTATTGATGTTCTCGGCACCCGTTTCACGTGCATGAACGTCCCAGGGCATACCTTAGACCATATCAGTTACTTCGCCCTCCTAGACACCCACCCTATTCTATTTTGCGGCGATACACTATTTGCGGCGGGTTGCGGGCGGCTATTTGAGGGAACAGCTGAGCAAATGTGGCACTCGCTCAGCAGACTGGCAGCACTGCCGGAGGATACCGATGTCTATCCAGCTCACGAGTACACGTTGTCCAACCTCAACTTTGCTGTCGCTGTAGAACCGGATAATGAACGTTTATGCAGCAGGCTTGATGAAGCCATTTCTTTGCGAAACAGAGGTATCCCGACGCTACCGACCACCATCGGCCTAGAAAAGGCCACCAACCCTTTCTTGCGAGCATCCGAGGCATCTATACGCCTGAAGGCAGAACAGCTGTCAGGGCGTTTACTGCCTAATGAGAGCGACGTCTTTGCTGCCATTCGCCGCTACAAGGATAACTTTTAAGCGATGGTCGAAAGCCTCACCCGCATCGGGTAAACTAACGGCTTATTTGATTGGGAGCTTCCGTTTGTCTTCGTTCTTCACCAGAATTCTTTGTGTATCAAGCTGCATAGTCGCTTTGACAGCTTGCGCCGCTTCCCCCACCCTCACCGACTGGCAGACCCGCTGGAATACATGGCTTAATGGTGATGATGAAAAACTCATTATCGTTGATGATGTCGCCAGCATCGACGAGCCCGTCAGTATCGCGGACGCGGATAACGACAGAGAGTGCCTCGAAAATTGCGAGACAGAAACACTCGGTGCTGACACCGGCACAACGGACGCAGTCATTCCAGTAGAGGAACCCCCTGTAGCAGTGCTTGAGCACGCTGATCTATGGGAGCATTTGCGCAAGAATTTTACCGAGCTCTCCCTTATTGAGCACCCTCGAGTAGACACAGAACTTGAGTGGTATAAAAAACATCCTGACTATATTTTACGCGTCACCAAGCGCGCCTCACCCTATCTGCATTTCATTGTAGAAACGCTTCAAGCGGAAGGCTTGCCCATGGAGCTTGCTTTGCTGCCTGTCGTAGAGAGCGCTTACGACCCCTTTGCATACTCCCATGGACGCGCCGCAGGTTTGTGGCAGTTTATCCCAGGCACAGCGAAGCTTTTTAAACTACACGACGACTGGTGGTACGATGGTCGACGCGATGTCGTCGCCTCAACCCGTGCGGCAGCGCAGTTTTTAAAGCGTCTGAATCAATCCTTTGACGGCGACTGGCTTCACGCACTGGCTTCCTATAACACCGGTCCCGGTCGAGTTGCGCGCGCGGTCAAGAGCAACAAGCGCGCGGGCAAACCCACCTCTTTCTGGGACCTCAAACTCCCTAGAGAGACGTCAACCTACGTACCACGGCTTATCGCCATTGCAAAAATCATCGCTGATCCGGAGCGTTATGGGGTGTCTTTAACCCCTATACCCAATAAGCCGGTACTCGATATTGTCGACGTCGATGGCCAAATCGATTTGGCCAAGATAGCCACTTTATCCGGCCTCTCTTTAGATGAGGTGTATCGATACAACCCTGGATTTAACCAGTGGGCCACCTCGCCAAAGGCCCCTAACTATATTGTGCTACCCCTGACGGTGAGTCAGATTTTTCGCGACAACCTCGCCCTTCTACCCAAGGACCAGTGGCTTAGCTGGACCCGATATGTGGTTGCCAAGGGCGATGTGCTTGGCACCATCGCCGCCAAACACAAGACCGATGTCGCCACGCTTCGCAAGGTGAATAAGTTACGTACGAACAATATCCGTATTGGCGATGTCCTACTTATCCCAACCGCCAGTTCCAGCAACGTTGAATATGCCCTTAGCGAAGACAACCGGCTAGAAAAGCGTCAACAGCGATTGGCGAGCCGCAAAGAACTTGCGGATGAATATACCGTTCAATCGGGAGATTCTTTCTGGACTATTGCCCGCCGCTTTAATGTCAAAATAAGTGACCTGGCCAAATGGAATGGCATGGCCAGTCGAGATCCGCTGCGGGTTGGTAAGGTGCTAAAAATATATCGAGAGTCCGATGCCGTTAGCGCGGTGGCGCCAAGCGAACGCAAAACAGTCGTAAAGAAGGTGAATTACAAGGTTCGCAATGGTGATTCCCTAGCGCGCATCGCAGGTAAATTTAATATTAAAATCAATGATATTGTGAGTTGGAACAAGCTCAATCCGAAGAAATATTTACAGCCGGGTCAAGCGCTGACGCTTTTTGTGGATGTTCATAGCGCCCCTTAAAGCACTCGCTATATAAGGACGTGCCACCGCCCTATCGCGGTAAAATATATCCCTGCCTGCGCCACATCGTGTCCTAGCGAGACTAGCAGATCGGTGTACAACTTAAGCTGGGGGCGATATTGATCGGCTTCTCGCGCGACGAAATCGGCAATATCCTCCCCTTCGTGAGGCATGGCTGTTTTGTAATCGATAATAGTCGCCCTGCCTAGCGCATCCCATATCACGCGATCAACAATACATAGCTTGCCATCCTCGGTGATCAGTCGCCACTCGTTGCGTGCTCGCGTGGCGTTAAAAAGCCATTGGTTGGTCTTGTCCGCCGAGATCGCCACTAAATGTCCATCGACAGTCGACAAAATGGACTGCTGCTGAATGGCGGGCAAACTAACATCACCTGCAATGGACGCTAGCAACTGCAAGCGGTCCTCTTTGCTAGACCACGCCGACAAAGCACCCACGTCCAACAGTTCTAGCGCCCGGTGCAGCACGATGCCAGTCAGGCGTGTTTCCTCACCCTGCAACGGTGTTGGGATATTGCTGGCGCCGTCCCCTAACTCCCACTTGTCTTTCTCGGCGGAAGGGGCCGTATTTACCAAACGGCGATTTCTGCCATCGATAGTCTGCCGCCGAACTTGCCGCTCTTCCTGGGCTTCGTTGATGAAGCTTTGTTTGGCAATGCGGATGCACTGTTCTTTGAACGTTGGCCAGATTGACGCCAACAAAGCGCTTTCAGGCGGGGGTTTTAAGTCCGTTTTATCGTCACTTGCCACATTGGCCAACAGGTATAAACGCTTAATCGCACGCGTGACACCGACATAAAACAAACGCGTCGCCTCTAGTTGTGTCCGACGCTTGCGTTCAGAGGCTAGCAAGCGATACAAACCGGCTTCCTCCTTGTGCTGATATAAGGGCGCCAATAAAAAGCCCTCATGACCGTTCTTTAATTCCAGATGCTGCCAAAGGACAAGCGACTTCTCTTCGCCTCGCGGTGTTCTATGCAGCCCGGGGATAATCACATGGTCAAACTCGAGGCCTTTGGATTTATGTATCGTCATTACCTGCACAGCATGCGGCGACGAGGTATCGGGACTGGCATACAGCCTTTCTAAGGCCTTTTTAAGCTGTTCAATGCTAACGTGACGCCCCTGATTGGCGCTCTCGAGTGTTTCGATACACGTCAAAAAACGCTCCACATCCATGAGCACAGATGGACCATCGGCCCCAGCTAAGGCATCACCACCAAGACTGCACCACGCCCTATAGAGCGTGGCTCTTGCTGTAAATCGTTGTCTATGGGCGTAGCTAGCACGCATGACCTGCCGTAAAGCCTCGATTCGTTTCAACGCCTCAATAGAGACATCAAACGCCTCAAGATCACCATCTAATATAGTGGCGCCAAAACATTGCGAATCGGTCCGCAAACTCAGTAAATCGGCTAATTTCAAACCAACCAGCGGAGACCGTAGCAGCGCCGCCCAAGCTAAATCATCGGAAGGCGTATAGATCGCCGCGTATAAATTGAGTAAATCACGAATCGCACTCCGGTCAGATAGCGGGTCGATATCGGCGGCAATCCAAGCGATATCTGCCTGTTGTAGAGCCGCAAGAATACGCTTCAAGTGAGTGCGGGCACGCACAAGAATAGCGATACTCTCCTGAGGTGCACGCTGGCGTATATCGTTGACAATATCTACTACACGCGCTGCTTCGTTATCATCAGCTTCATCGTCAACAATCGCGTGACAGGTTACCGCAGGGTCGGGAAGCAACGCCTTTTGAGCTATCGCATGGGAGAAGGCAACCGCCCCACTATTCGCGTCATTTTGACTTGGAAACGCGCGCGCAAAGGCATGGTTAACCCAGTCAATAATGCCCGCCTGGGAGCGGAAATTAACGGTAAGCTGCAAGGGCTCTAAGGGCACGCCACCGATCCCGTTTTCACAGGCGGCAATAAAAATGCCCACATTGGCATCGCGGAAACCGTAACAGGACTGCATGCCGTCACCCACTATGAACAATGTGCGACCGTCGCCACGCTGCCAGCCTGCGGTGAGACGCTCTAGTAACGACAATTGCGGCGGTGACGTATCTTGAAACTCATCGACCAAAATATGTTTGATTTGATAGTCGAGACGCAATGCGATATCACTTGGCGAATCATCATCACCCAATGCTGTATTCGCTGCGCGGTTGATCTCTATATAATCAACCTGGCTGCGCGTAGCAAACACCGTCCAGAGGTGGGCAACACTGTAAGGCAGCAATTGCATAATGGCTTCAATAATTTCGCCTTGCTCAATGAGTGTCTCAGGCAGAACAAGCTCTCGAATACGCTGCAGTGCCTCGAGCAAGCCTGGAATATCAGTAATGCTTGCAAGTAGGGCTAACATAGAGGCTTTATTTTTATCGTACGTTTCAGCCAACCTCGGATCAGCCGCCTGTTTTCCTGTAGGGAAACCATGGCGTTTATCAATCGCTCTCTTAGGCGTACCCGCCCCCGTCAAGAGCTGATCAACGATGATTTGCCAGGCGAGTAAATTTGCACTGCTGGGGAGTGGCAAGGCGGTCATGCCAAGCAGACTGTGCAAAGGGTGCTCAGGAGTAAGATTGCTGGCGGCGTAATCGAGAAGCCCGCAAAGCTCAGACTCTAGAGGTAGCAACTTGTTATACGCCGAATGCAAACGCTCAATATTGAGCGCATCGAGGTCGCCTGCCAAGGACGCGATAAAGTATGACTGCCCCGCTCTTGAAAAAATCCAATTCAACCACTGGTCACGCTTTGCCAATAAACTACAAAGAAGCTGTTCAAATCTATCCAGTTTATTGTCGAGCAAAGCCAAAACCTTTGCCAAATGATCGGCGACATCAGAGGATTCTTTGAGTTCTTCGAGCAGCTGCTGCGTCGCCTCCACATAAAGCTCTTGGGCGTCGTCAGCCACACTGACGGAAGCCCCAAATCGAGCCTCAATCGGTAGTTGCTGGGTAATACTTGCGCAGAGACCGTCAATGGTTTTTAGCCGCAGACGATTGGGGTTGTCGAGTAGCGCCCAACCGAGCTCGCGATCGCGTTGCAGTACACCCTCGGCTAGTTGGCGCGTTAAGGCCTCATGCGGCTCAAGGGACTTTTCAGGAACCGACATAGCACTGCGCAAGGCTTTTAATAATCGGTCCGTCATTTCCTCGGCGGCTTTGCGCGTGAAGGTGATAGCCAGCACTTCTTCGGGATACTCCACCGTGGCGAGCAGCGCCAATAGACGCTGAGTCAAAAGCTCAGTTTTGCCCGAACCCGCCGGTGCCACGACACTGAAAGAAGTGGTGACATCGATCGCGCGCTCCCTTTCACGCCAGTCGGCAACTTTATTCATCGCCGCTCTCCAATGCGACACACGTCGCTCAAGTGGCAATATTGGCAACTCCCCTCGCTATGAGGAAGGACTTGGGCATCACCGTTTAAAAACTCTTGCGCTAAATCCTCTAACCGACGATGCCAACGAATTTTTTGATCTGCCCATAACTGCCCAGGGTCCGATCCCTCCTCCCCACTTATAGGCTTAATGCCTTTGATATTAGTATCGTTGCCACTCATGCCGCTAAAGCCCATCTCACC